>CAZCSJ010000048.1:0-1519 GCA_964501445.1 uncultured Candidatus Saccharibacteria bacterium | reverse complement strand
CCGTTGACTGCGCGGTATTGAAGTACCCGCGCCCGCGCAGAAAATCCTGCAATCGCACCACATCCGCATCCCCCCGCATACCGTAGTATAGATCACGCTGAAACGGCGCCGTTGCGGCCATAACCGCAACGGGCGCCAGTGCTACCGCGACAATCGCAAACACAAAAATCCAGCCAATCCTCTTTCCCTTCATCGCCCCCATTCTATCACATTTATTTCACCTTTCAACAAAGGGGACAAAGGCAAACCCGGGATATTGACGCACGCGAAATGTTCCGTCTTTGTTTTTTGTCTCCACAAACAGCGACGTTGACTTGGGATATACAAGCCGCCCGCCGGTTTTGAGCTGCTGCCTCCATGCTTTAGGCGCTTCACGAATTTCCGCGGCGGAAATAATACCGTCAAATCCATGAATCCGGGTGGCAATTTCCGGAAGACCCGGCGTAGCACTCCGGCAATAAAACTCTATGCGCCGAAAAAGTTCCGGATATTTGGCCGCGTTTCTTTTTCCCAGTTCACACAGCGCCGGTACAATCTCAATCGCATATACCCTGCCCCGCCTGCCCACCATATCCGCAAGGAGTGCCGATTGCCATCCGGAACCGGAGCCGACATCCATCACCCGCTCGCCGCGCTGGGGCCGCAGAAGTTCAAGCATAAACACGACGGTATACGGCTGTGAAATGGTTTGCCCCTTCCCGATGGGAAGCGGGGCATCGCGGTAGGCGGCATCCGCATGGGCGTCAAGAACAAAATCCTTCCGATGAACCCGTGCCAACGCCTTTTCAATATGCGGCGACTTCAAAACACCCTCTCTCCGAAGCGACCGTATGAGTTGCGGGAGCGTCGTTGCTGTCATGGCCTCAAAAATCATGCTAAAAATGCATTGATTTCCCGCCTGTGGACAACCACTTGCTTTTTATTTGTTTCAGATATATAATGAGGATGTCCATTTCGGACACGGATTTTATAGCTTAGGGGCCCCGAAAGGGGTCCCTTTCGCTTTTTCCTCTACCTCATGGAGCCAGCAGATGAAATTCCTTATTTTTTGGATATCAAAGATGAGAAGACCCTCTCGCTGTAGCGCGTCCAACTCCGATGCAACCCTGCGCGCAGTCGCAAAGAGCAACACACGCTTTCCGTCGGCAAGCAGCTGTCGTATCGGATCCGCAAAATCGCTGTCGCCACTCCACAGAACAAAGGTGTCTATACCGTCTTTCAGATGATCCACGCGCATATCAGCGCCGATCTCTACATCAAAGTTGCACTTACGGTCTTCCAGCTCGTAGATACCGTTTTTATTCATCGCCTGTAGTTTCTGATTCAAGAACTCTATGGTCTCTACATCCATTTTTCGTAACAGAGATGCGCGGATAAAACGGCGCAGTAATATCGGGGACTGGATATCAACACTGGTGGTATCAACGGAGAATCTCATGATTTTTACGGGCTTTGTGCGCAACATAAAACGCCCGCACTCCAGCGATTGCAGATGCTTGATCTCCTTTTGCGAGCGCGG
>CAZCSJ010000047.1:0-1694 GCA_964501445.1 uncultured Candidatus Saccharibacteria bacterium | reverse complement strand
TGCGGCGGAGCAGTTCCTCTGCGGCAACCATCGCCCGCCACTCCTGTTCAATCGTGTCGTAATTTTCCATGATTTTTTGATCTATTTTTATGTATGCGCGCAGAAGGAATCGGACCTACTACCTTTGCTATGTCAATTAAAAACTTCGGTGGGCACTGCAGGGATTGAACCTGCGGCCTTCACAATGTCAATGTGACGCTCTGCCACTGAGCTAAGTGCCCACCGAAATTTTTAACGCTGTTTCGCCCCCTCGGCGAAACCCCGGGCGATTTTTAACGCTCGTCACGGAGGACTCACTAAATCGCCCGCTGATGCCAAGCAGTTGGCATCAGCCCAATGAGCTATGCGCGCGCGGCCATAGTGTATTGTATATATCTATTTCCGCTTTTTTTCCAGCGCGCGAATCTCTCTTTCATTGAAACCGAGATGATGGCCGACCTCGTGCCACACCACATCGCGCACGAGCTTTTGGATCTTCTCCGGGTCGCCATTGCTCATCTCCTCCAATGGTTTTTGAAAAATGGTGATTTTATCCGGAAGTACGCCGAAGTAGCCCGTTCCCCGTTTTGTTTTCGGGACGCCTTCGTAAAGACCCAGCAGTACTTCGCCGTTCCTAATACCGACTTCGCCGGCTTTTCTCCGCCGCGCTTCCCATTCTACCACGACCGCGACATTCTCCATTGCCGCTCTCGCCGATGCGGGCAGCGCGGCTATGCCGCGCCTAACCATGCGCGCAAAACTCCTCTCATCCATCATGGCGCTTTTACTGCTTGATCTCTCCCCCGTACAGTCCATGAGCGTTATATGTTCGTGTCCATTGCGATTTCCCGCAGGCGATGGAGCAATTTTTTCGTCGGCGCATACGCCTGTTTGCGCTCAAACCCCATCTCGGCAAATGTCTCCTGCTCGCCTTCGGGGATGAAAATGATGTCCCAGTGATAGCCGTCCGTTCCGCGCGGCGTTTCCGGCAGGGTACCCTTGAGCGTTTCTTCCAGATAATGCGTATCGTGGCCGTCAAAGTACCCTAACATGTTGGTCCATGTAATGCCGCGCTCGCCAAAGAGAGTGGCAATGGCGCATGTCTTTTCCGCGCCAACCGTTTTCTCAAACCACCATTTGATAAACGACCCCGGCATGCCGTTGAGGCACGCGAGCGAGAGGGAAGAATCCATCACAAAACACGGCTTGCCGATTTTTCCGTACGCGTATGACAATTTGTGCGCGATAATTTCCTTTGGATCAAGTGATTGAATCTCCGGCACGTCAAAATCCACATGCTCTATCACAAAGCCGGGCAGGAGTTTTTGCGCATCCGCAAGTTTATTCTTATTCTGCGTGACGAAAACAAGAGTTTTCATAACTATTTAATGAGGATCTAAACAACATTTTTATTCTTTGAGCGATTGCAGGGTTCGCATAAGATTTGGATATTCCGTTCGGTACTGCTACCGCCATTTACGACGGGGATTATATGATCAAACTCAAGCTTCTCTTTTGTCCCGCACTTTACACACATTCCCTCATCGCGTTGCCAGACGAATAGTTTTACCGAATCAGATATCTTTTCTCGTTTCGCCGTTTCGGTCTCTGCCATTCTCTCAAATGCCTCCACCTCTTTTGATATTTTGTTAAATTCTTTTTCTTTTTTCAGAACAAAATATTTAATTCTCAAAATATTCTCATCGTTCAGAAAT
>CAZCSJ010000046.1:0-1768 GCA_964501445.1 uncultured Candidatus Saccharibacteria bacterium | reverse complement strand
ACGAAACGGCAATGTATAAGCTTGATGTGGGCGCTATCGCCGCGATGAAAGAAGTGATAAAGCAGAAGTTGACACTCTTCGGTGCGGTTGGTAAACTGGAGTCAAAGGAGAAAATATGAGGTTTAACAGAGATCAGATTGAGTTGACGGCAAAGACATCCGCGGATATTGCGAAGTTGCTTTTTGCCTCTTCCATATATCAGACCGTATTGCCATGGAAAATTTAATCATCGTATATATCGTTATGGGGATTGTCGGCATCTTTGGTTTCATGTATGTGATGAAGCATCGTTGACGCGTCCCGTTTTTTATGAGCCAATTTGGATTATACATTATTATTGCGGCGGTGGTTGCGATTATATTTTTTGGAGTGGTGGCGTTTTACCGCCCGACGAAATAAAATTTTGTTGATATGGACCTCCTCTCCCAATACAAACAAGATCATCCTGAAGCGTTTCAAGAAAAGAAACAGCCGCGGATGAGCGATGAGTACGGCCGCGAGTATACCGGCATGGTGCGTCTTGTCGTGCGTCTGTCCGGCGGCAGGATACGGGACGCGCGGACTGCGAGTTATGCGCTTTTGATTTTTGTGTCAATTATCATAGTGGCATCACTCTTTTTATTTTTCAGCGGAGGCTCTGCCACGTTCTCTGAAGATTGGGAACCTTACATTGGCCGATAGAAAGTTTATTCAGAATTTAAGATAACCATTATGCGATTTTTCCAGACGAAAAAAGGTTTTACGTTAATTGAACTTTTGGTAGTAATCTCCATCATTGGGCTTCTTTCCAGCATTGTTTTAACAAGCGTGAACAGTGCGCGTGCCAAGGCGCGCGATGCGCGTAGAAAGACGGATATGCGTCAGTTAGAACTTGCTATCCAATTCTACTATGATACCAACGGGACATTCCCTCCCTCAGTAACCAGTGCGCCTGATAGTATGCATAGTACTACTGAAGGCGGCGTAAATTGGCCGATTGCTTTTAGAAATGAACTCGCTCCTTATTTACCCACGATCCCTTTAGATCCCGTTCACCCTCAACGGTTTTATGGAGCAGAGAGAATGGCGACACGCGCGCCAGACCCAAAATGTAATGGACAATTTGTTTTATGGATGTATTTGGAAAACTCCAGCGATCCTGATTGGGGAAAATACTCCTGCGGTTGGGGGCCTGTGCATTATCTTCGGTTGTTAGGTCCGTTTTAATCTGTTTGAAATATGAAGATTCTCATCACGCACGCAATTCCGGATCGGGGCATTAATCTCTTAAAAAGCAAGGGGTATGAAGTCGCGGTCGGCAATGCGTTCAATAAAGCGGAATTGATCGCAGAATTGGGAAAAGATCAGTACGACGCTGTGCTGTGCGATCTCAACGATCCGATTGACGGCGAAATATTGGATGCCGCCGGGAAGCAGTGCAAGATATTCGCCAATTATGCGGTCGGATACGATAATATAGATATGAAAGCCGCGGCGGAGAGGGGAGTGATGATCACCAATACTCCCGGCGTTCTTACGGATACGGTCGCGGAACATACTTTTGCGCTGATCCTTGCGATTGCGCATCGCGTTGCCGAAGGGGATCGTTTTACTCGCGCAGGCAAATATCATGGCTGGGAGCCGATGTTGCTTTTAGGGACTGATGTGTCGCGAAAAACCCTGGGTATTGTGGGGCTTGGCAGGATCGGATCTCGCGTGGCGCATCATGCAGTGCGGGGGTTTGAGATGAAAGTTTTATACTATGATATACAGCGCAATGATGAATTTG
>CAZCSJ010000045.1:0-1916 GCA_964501445.1 uncultured Candidatus Saccharibacteria bacterium | reverse complement strand
GGCAGTCGCGCGAGGGGGCATTGCGCAGAATCGCGCTTATGAAAGAACGAACGCGGCTGGAAAAATTGGGTAAGGCGCTCCCCGAGAAAAAAGGCCGGGGAGGCGGCAGGCGTTCGCCCGCGCCAACCCGCTAATTACTATCGAGGCTTAGCCTCGATATCTCCTATGGATCTGAAAAAGACGATTGAAAGTGAGATGAGAGCCGCACTGAAGGCGAAAAACGCCGAGCATCTCGGCGTTTTTCGCATGCTCCTTGCGGCATTCAAAAACCGCGAGATTGAAAAACGCGGCAAAGGAGGAGAAGAGACGCTCAACGAGGACGAGACGATGGCGGTGTTGAAAAGCGAGGTAAAAAAGCGCAGGGATTCAATCGCGGAGTTCCAGAAAGCCGGCCGTACGGATTTGGCGGAAAAAGAAACAGCCGAACTCGCTGTACTGGAGCCGTATCTTCCGGCGGAGATGAGCGACGAGGAAATAGAAAAGCTCCTTTTACCCATGGTAAAAGGGGCGTCTGCCGATGATTTTGGCAAAGTGATGGGACAGGCGATGAAGGCAGTAGCAGGCAAGGCCTCCGGCGACCGCGTAAACGCCATCGTAAAACGTCTATTGACAGGGTCTTCGCGGCCAGATTGATGGGGAAGAAATTTGCTGGTATGATTGAAATATGAAGCGCACGAAGGAAAAACGATACATTGAATATCGGATTGTGATCACGCCGGATCGGCGCACGGGTTCCGGAGAGCCGGGCTTTTCTGCGTATGTACCGGCGCTGGGCATCGCGGACGACGGCGACTCGGTGGAAGAGGCGTTTCAGAATATACGAAAATTGATTGCTTTTCATTTGGAATCGCTCCGCAAAGAAAAAGAGCCATTACCCAAGGAGCCGATATCGGGAGGGTTCATCACGACAGCGCGGATAGCGATGCCGGCGTAAGTATTTTTTATGGCAAGTAGGGAGGTCTACCCGAAAGATGTGGTAAAAGCCCTGCGCAAGCTGGGTTTTTATGTAGCCAATATAAAAGGCAGCCATTTTCGTCTTGTTCATGCGGATGGAAGGCGGGTAACCGTCGCCATGCACCCAAAACCCCTTTTCATCGGAACGCTCCATTCAATTCTTCGTCAGGCGGAAATAATGCGAGAAGAGCTGGATGAGAAATTGTAGAAATTGAAAAGCCCCGTTGCAACCTTTGATTGCAACGGAGCGTCTGCGGCTGATTTTTGCCGCGTGATGGATGGGTGGGGTGATGAAAGTCATTTGGGTAAGTGCCTGTTGACAAGAGACAATACTGGAATGTTCAAGGCATTTGCGATCCGTATCAAGTGGTCGTCGCTTGGATGCTTTATTTTATCATTCTCCAACTGGGAGAGGTAATCCTTGGTCACCTCTGCCGCTTTCGCCAATTCTGTGAGGGTCATTTGTCGAGTTTTGCGCCACTCTCTGATAACTTCACCTATAGTGAATTGAAAAATCTTATTTGGCGACTTCTTGACTGTCATAAGATTATATTCTCCTAATTGTTAGAGAACCAAAATGAAGGAACCTATCCTCCACACGCCGAAAACTCTATCATTTGCAAAGCGGACTGTCAAGCGGCTGCCGCAGGCAATCGCTTTGCGATTGCCTGCGGAGATTTCGGTTGTGCCGGTTTCTGAAAAAGAATCGTTGGCGCTCAATCGCCGCTATCGCAAAAAAAACAAGGCGGCCAATGTCTTGTCTTTTTACTATGCAAAGGAGTATGGTGAAATTATCGTCTGCCCCGCGATCATTCGCGCAGAAGCAAAAACGCAGAACAATTCATTTGAATACCAGATGACATGGATGATCGTGCATGGTATGATCCATCTATCGGGACTGCATCACGAGGAATCAAAAGTTGCCGAAAAGAAGTTTTCCCGCATAGAGCACAAAGTTTTGA
>CAZCSJ010000044.1:0-2128 GCA_964501445.1 uncultured Candidatus Saccharibacteria bacterium | reverse complement strand
CGGGCTGTAGTATACCGGCAGTACACATCCTTTGGGAGGATGAAGACTGGGTTCAATTCCCAGCAGCCCGATTGCGAAACGCAAAAACCCACGACTCTTCATCGTGAGTTTTCGCGCTCGGTTTCAGAAACTCATCTCGAGAAATCCCAGCGTGTGTCTAATTATGTGTCCGGTCATGTGGCCTCAGCCGCAAACGAGACGGACGAAAAATTTTTTTTTGACATGACTTGATCTAGGTTCTGGAGTGAGTTCCTGAAAGGAGTATATTTTTGAGGGTGCTACGAAAGAAGGAGTAGTATTCATACTGTTACTTGCACCATATCACAAGAGGGGGTATAAATCAATGGAAGAGAAACACCCATTTCACATTTTTTCCACAGAGTTTGCACCGATCATCCACCAATTCATCCGAAAAGATGTACACATTGCCCGGAACCTTTACAAAAATCAAAATGTGACGTGATATAGCTGACGAAAAAATAGGTTAAGAAATTTTGCGGGTGTAGCACAGTGGTTAGTGCGCCTGCCTTCCAAGCAGGATACGTGAGTTCGATTCTCATCACCCGCTCCCATAACAAAAAACCCTCCCAGGAGGGTTTTTTGTTCTTCTTTCTTTATTTCACCGTCTCTTTTAATACCTTTCCCGCGCGGAATTTGGGGGTTACGGTGTCGGCGATATGCATCTTCTCGCCGGTGCGGGGGTTTATCCCCATGCGCGCATGGCGTTTTTTCACAAAAAAGGTGCCAAATCCGGTTACGGACACTTCCTCGCCATTGGCAAGGGTTTTGGTGATGGTATCAAAAATAGCATCCACCACATCCTCTGCGGTCTTTTTGGTGCCGCCGAGCACCGAATGGGCAATATCAACCAAGCCTACTTTATTCATAAATGACCGCGATGCCAATATACGAATGCTCCGCCAGCTGGCGGACTAATTATACGAATGGTTCGACTACGCTCACCATATATTCGTATAGTAGCATCGTCTTATTCGCTTGTCACGCGCAATACCTCCTCAATTGAGGTTTTTTGCTGGGCTGCGCGGATGAATCCCTCTTCAAGCATGGTGAGCATTCCCTCTTCCCGCGCGCGCTTTTCTATGTCATCGGACGTGGCGTTTTTGGCAATCAGCTCTTTTATAGATTCAGACACTTCAAGCACTTCATGAATTCCAATGCGGCTTTTGTATCCGTCCGGGCATGCTTCTGATTTTTTGGGCCGCGCCCACTTGATTTCCCCAAACGAGGTTTTGGCATCCACCACCTTTTCATGATGAAGCATCTCTTCCAATCGATTAACATCCAAATCTTTCTTCAAGCCGTCAATATCATCTTTGGTGAGATGGTGCTCTTCTTTTTCTTCGCAAAGGATCCGCACGAGCCGTTGAGAAACGATTGCGGTTACCGTGGATGCGATCAAAAACGGCTCCACTTTCATATCAAGGAGGCGGGGGAGCGCCCCTGCGGCGGAATTGGTGTGGAGGGTTGAGAGCACGAGATGTCCGGTGAGCGCGGCATTGATCGCGAGCCCGGCGGTTTCATTATCCCGAATCTCGCCGACCATGATGATATTGGGGTCTTGGCGAAGAAGCGAGCGGAGCCCGTTTGCGAAGCTAAGACCAATGTCGGGCCGCACCTGCGTCTGATTCACGCGCGGCATGCGATATTCAATCGGGTCCTCAATCGTGGAAATATTCACTCCCGGGACATTGAGCATCTCAAGCATGGTGTAAAGAGTGGTGGTTTTGCCCGAACCCGTGGGACCGGTGGCAAGGATGATGCCGGTTGGTTTTTTAATCGCGCGGTGCACGCGTTCAAGATTGACCCCCCAAAATCCAAGCTCTTCCAACGTGAAACCTTTTGCGTTTTCCGGCAAAAGCCGCATGACGATTTTCTCGCCGTCAAATACCGGGAGCACCGAAACGCGGAAGGAGATTTTATACTCCGCATTCTCTACTTTAAACCGCCCGTCTTGCGGGAGCCGATGTTCATCAAGTTTTAAATTCGCCATCACCTTTATGCGCGCGACGATCCCGGCAGCTACCTGGCGGGGCAGGGTCATGGCATCGCGCAAAATTCCGTCAATGCGATATCGGACGATCACCTCTTTCTCGGTTGGCTCAATGTG
>CAZCSJ010000043.1:0-2215 GCA_964501445.1 uncultured Candidatus Saccharibacteria bacterium | reverse complement strand
GATGGCAACCACCTTCGGGTCTTGCGCCAATGTTTCGTAATACCCGTAATCAAACTCCTCACCGCGGCTCATGAATCCATCTCCTTGCTGATTTTGCGCTTCCTCTTTAGTCCCTAATTCGTGCGAATAAGGGGTCTTATGAGGGGCACCGAGTTCCTGCGCATCGTGGTACGATTTTTCCGTATGCACCGGATGGAGGCCGACGGTCGCATAGACGCCTTCCGGATATTGATGCGCCGTCTCCACCGCCACGGCCGATGTATCCTGCTGGGTCCCGACATTTACCATCCACACACCCGCGTCCAGAGCACGCCGAATCACCGCATCCTGATCCTCGGCAAATGCGGCAAATTGCGTATGGGTGTGGACGTCAAAAAGGATCGGCGTCATGATCGTAATCGTTGTTCTGCTGTACCATATACTCGCGACCGATGCTGAATCACAAAAATCTTTACGATATTTCTTTCAATTCTGAAAATCACCCGGTAATCGCCCACGCGGAGTTTCCGGTATCCTTTGAGCGAACGGCGCAGGGGTTTGCTGTATATCTCGGGATGAACCATTAAACGCTTCTCTATCGCTCGCCGTACCCTATCCCGCCATTCACGAGGCAAAGTGGGGATGTCCGCGCTCGCCGCGAGCGCGTGATACTGCAATGAGTAGGTCATGCCCACGCTTTTTGATGGGACACAAAATGCGCGCCTTTGCGATCACGACTTCGCGCAACCGCATCCCACACCTCATCCTCCTCGCACTCCAACGCATGGCGGATAAGCTCGGCGGCTTTGGTTGCCTCCGGCATCTCGTCCCGCCGGGCAAGCCGCTCAATCGCCTGCCTCATCGCACGGGGAATACTCACATTGATACGGGTTTTTGTCGCCAACATAGTAAAAATAGTTAGTGTATCAAAAGTGTATCATTGATAAATCACGCCTGTCAAGTAGGTATCGTTGCTCTACTCCATCCTTTGTTATTACGACTCTTGACTTTTTTGAGTATTTAGTTTATACTCTCTATGGTTCTTACTTCTTAAAACGCGGACCAATGCCTATCTCGGAAAGGAAGGCACCGTGGAAAAAACACAGGTGTTCATTTCAAGCGCAACTCTGTGCGGGCTGCCGTATGACATTGCGTTTCAACTCGTCAAAAAGTTTGGATTTGATGGTGTTGAAATCCTGCTGACCAATCGGGTAATCCGCAATCGCGAGGACATCACGCATTGTGCGTTTCAACACGGTCTGGAAACCACGCTCCACCGCTGGTGGCATGGACCGGAGATTTCCGGCCGCATCCTCACGCGCCTTCATATTTTCCCGAAAGAAGGCGTGCGACTCAAAAATGTTTTGCCGCGCGATTTTTACAAACCCACAGTCGTAAGCACTTATAACTAGGACGAACGCGGGGATGTTAACCGTGTGATGATCCAACCGGCTTCAACCAGTTATGCGAGCAATGTCATGCCGTTTGAGGAGATGCGAAGGCACCTCATGCAGGAAGAGGTTCCGGTGATGCACTGGACTGTCGCACTCGGAGCGCATATGGGGTTCGATATCCTCGATCCGGTGGTGCAAGAAAGCGTCAACCGCATGGCAAGCGCCACGCGGAAACATCGCGTGGTGTTTGATGTCGCGCACTGGTGCGAATATCGTTTCCATCCCGGAGCCATGCCTGCGGATCCCCAAGTACTCATCAATACCGCCCTTGACGGCTTCGTGGATTTGCAATCTCAAATTGATGAGATTCATATCTATGATTTTCGCCCCGATACAAAGGGTGGGATTTTAGGAATCAATCTGTTCCCCGGCGATGGCATTTTCCCGATCGCAGAGTTTCTCAAGAGCGTGAAGGCGCTCGGATGGACGGGGAGAGTCGTCTGGAAAATTCATCCTTTTGTCGTCCTCAAAAATCTCTGGCGGCCGCTATGGCTCTGGCAACGGCTCAAAGAACTCCCGTAGTTCACCCGAGCAATTTTGGATTGATTGGGTGATTGAGAAAAAAGAGAGAGGAGGTGTACATTGTTCTTTCAAGATGTCAATCGATGCCTTTTTGTCTGGAAAGCCCCGCAGGCAACCATGGTACAAATTGCGCGAGCCGACGCTATCGTGACCATGGCCCAGGGTTTGCGCAAAGACGGGACGCCAAGCCGCGGAGACATGTTGTTCGCGGATGTAATGAGAAAACTCCACGAGCAATTTCCGCAAAAACCCATTATCCC
>CAZCSJ010000042.1:0-2276 GCA_964501445.1 uncultured Candidatus Saccharibacteria bacterium | reverse complement strand
TTTTTGCCGCCCGGCACGAGATACGCGTAGAAATAATGCGCTTTTGGCATCGTGAATAATCTCCGCTCTAATTAAAAGCGTATGATAGCTTATAAAGTTTTCTTCTTCAACAGCATAGCGTTCACTGCGACGATGACCGTGCTCAACGACATGAATACCGCCGCCAGCGCCGGTTGAAGGAAGATACCTTTGGATGTCAGTACTCCCGCCGCAAGAGGAATGGCGACAATGTTGTATCCGGTTGCCCAAAAAAGATTTTGGATCATCTTCGTATAAGTGAGGCGGGACAATTTTATAATTTTGGCAATGTCTCGCGGGTCGTCTCTCACGAGAATAATGCCCGCAGATTCAATGGCGACATTCGTTCCCGCTCCGATTGCAATACCGAGATCGGCTTGGGTAAGCGCCGGAGCATCGTTCACGCCATCGCCGACCATCGCCACTTTCCGGCCTTTTGATTGCAGTAACTTTACCTTTTCTGATTTTTGTTCCGGTACTACTTTTGAAAAATATTCATCAATGCCAAGTTCTCCGGCAACCCATTTCGCAACATCCTCACTGTCTCCCGTAATCATCGCCGTTTTGATTCCGAAATTTCGTAGCGATTTTATCGCGTCCCGCGATTCTTCTCGGATGATGTCCGCGAGCGCGATTGCGCCGAGCAGAGTATTTCCTGCCACTGCAAATATGATCGTTTTCCCTTGTGCCGAAAGTTTATCAACTTTGGCCTGTGTCTGTGTATCAAGGGCAAATTTCAAATCTGATAAAAGAGATTGGCTACCGACTAACACCTCCACCCCCTCAATATTTGCCCGTGCTCCCTTTCCGGCTATCCGTTGAAAGTTCTTTGCTTGAGGGATTTTGAGATTTTGTTTTTTTGCTTCGGCAACTATTGCTCGCGCAATGGGATGCTCTGATTGGCTGTCTACCGCAGCGGCGTATTGCAAACCTTTTATTTCACCTTCCGATCCGACCGGGATAATCGCATCAACGCCAAACTCTCCTTTCGTCAGTGTTCCCGTTTTATCAAAAAGAACGACATCAATGTTGCGCGCGGCTTCAAGCGCAAGCCGTTGTTTGACTAAAAAGCCATTCTGCGCCGCTTTTGTAGTTGAAATTGAGGCAACCAGGGGGATTGCCAAACCAAGCGCGTGGGGGCAAGCGATGACAAGCACCGCAACCATGCGCTCAACCGCAAAAGCGGGATCGGCCACGGCAAGCCAGCCCGCCAATGTTATCCCGCCAACCACCACCGCGACAATAGTAAGGTAGTATGCGGCTCTATCAGACAACATTTGCAGGCGAGATTTTGAACTCTGCGCTTCGGCGACAAGACGCATAACCCCCGCCAAAAAAGTATTTTCGCCTATGTTTGTTACTTTTATTTTAAGCGCGCCATCGCCATTTATCGTTCCCGCGATAACTTCACTTTCTTGTTTTTTGGGTACGGGCTTTGATTCACCCGTGGCAATTGATTCGTTTATGTCAGATACGCCCTCAACCACAACCCCGTCCGTAGGAATTTTCCCGCCGGGCTTTACGAGCACCATTTCTCCGCTTCGTAACTCTGCGAGCGGGACTACTTCCATTTTATCACCGCGCACAACTTCCGCTTCATCGGGCAAGAGTTTTGACAATTCTTTCAGCGCGCTTTGGGCACCCGAAACTGCCCGCATCTCCATCCAGTGCCCGAGGAGCATAATGGTAATGAGCGTTGCGAGTTCCCAGAAAAGAGTTTCAGCACCTCCCGAAAGGATACTATAAACGCTATATCCATACGCAACGGATATTGCCAAAGCAATGAGCGTCATCATGCCGGGCAGTTTCGCTTTCAATTCCCGAAATGCCGAGGCGATAAACACCCAACCGCCATAAAAGAAAATTATTGAGGCAAGAACAAAAGGCACATACGAAGAGACGGGGAATGAAGGGGCTTTAAATTGTAAAAGTTCTTGTACAATTTCGGAGTAAAGAACGACCGGAATTGAAAGGATCAAACTTACCCAAAACTTTGTTTTGAATACATTGGTTGAGTGGCCTTTGTGTTTATGAAAGCCGTCATTATCGCCGTGCCCCGTTTGCTTTGTTGTGGCAGAAACAAGCCGCATCCCGCATTCCGGACATAAGCCCTCCGTGTCCGAATGAATTTCGGGGTGCATGGGGCAGGTATATATTTTTGTTTGCTCCTGCATATTATTTCAATATATTCTGATCTCATTCGTGGGGATTCTCCGCAAAATGGGTTCTGACTTTTTCAAGCAATTTCTTAGCCATGG
>CAZCSJ010000041.1:0-2312 GCA_964501445.1 uncultured Candidatus Saccharibacteria bacterium | reverse complement strand
CACCTGTCGCGCCCTTTGCGAGATATTCGCCCTCAACCGATGTCATCCGCGGCGCAATATCAATATGCGCCCATGGGATATTTTCTACGAACTGCTCCAAAAACTTTGCGCCGTGAATTGCGCCTCCGTAGCGCGAGCCGCCTTTGGCAAGGTTTGCGAGGTCTCCGAATGTGCCTTTGATTTCCGGGAGATACTCATTCCAGAGGGGCAGGGACCACACGTAGTCCCCTGAATCATCTCCGATTTCGCGAAGCGGGGTTTCAAGCCCCTCGCGATTGGTGAAGAGTGCCGAGACATAGTTCCCGAGCGCGACATGCGCGGCACCGGTGAGCGTGGCAAAATCCACCATGAGGCCGGGTTTCATCCGCGCGCCGTAGGTGAGGGCATCTGAGAGAATTATCCGGCCCTCGGCATCGGTGTTCAACACCTCAATTGTTTTTCCGGACATTGTTTTCAAAAGGTCGCCCGGGTGGTAGCTGGAGCCCGAGGGCATATTTTCAACTGCGGGAATGAGGCCGATGACATTCACGGGAAGTTTGAGTCGTGCGATTGCGGCGATCCCGTGAATTACCGCCGCACCTCCCGACATATCCATATGCATTTCGTATATCCCCGTTTCCGGTTTGAGGTTAAGGCCGCCGGTATCAAAGGTAACGCCTTTGCCCACAAGCACGAGCGGTTTTTGATTTTTGGGGCCGGCGCGATATTCTAAAATAATAAATTTCGGTTTCTCCGATGAGCCGCGGGCAACGCCGAGCACCGCGCCCATGCCGAGCCGCTTCATAGCGCGTTCATCAAGCACCTTCACTCGCACCCCTGTTCGTTTTCCCGCGTCTGCCGCGGCTTTTGCGAGTGTCGTTGGTGTCATGTCGCCGCCCGGGGTGTTGGCAAGCGCGCGGCATCCGTTTACCTCTTCGCCGATTATCATACCTTCTTTAATACCGGGCGAAATATCCCGCGCATTTTTTGATTCGCAGGCAAGGATAATTCGCTTTACTTCCGGCCACCCCTCTTTTGGCGCGGTTTTGTAGTGCGTGAACGCGAAATGCGCGATGAGGGCGTTTGCGCTCAAACGCTCTGCCGATTCCGCGGTTTCTTTCATTGGCCGGAGCGAGACCGCATATTCCGCAATTCGCTCTTTTTTTGCATGCTCTACCATGCGGCGCGGGAGGAGGTGAGACATACGTTCGTTCCATTGCGCCCGCTCGCCAAGCCCAAAGAGTACCACTCGTTTCTTGGGAAGCCACAATGTTTTTACTTCGTCATCCTTGCCTCGGAATTCCTTTTTTACAAACGCGCGGATGAGCGTGCGGATGCGCGCGGGCAGAGACGAAAAAATCACCTCTCTCTCAAGAGGTTCCTTCTGGAAGTAGGCGAGGAATATGGTCGGCGCGCGCGCCGCATCGCGCGGCGTTACGGCTTTGATGATCATGATTTCTTAGTGCGGCTTTTAAG
The DNA here is from genome assembly GCA_964501445.1 of uncultured Candidatus Saccharibacteria bacterium. Lineage (GTDB taxonomy): Bacteria > Patescibacteriota > Minisyncoccia > Sungbacterales > HO2-52-23 > CAZCSJ01. Next base: position 857 of record CAZCSJ010000041.1, on the reverse strand, counting down.
ACACCGCGCGCACATTTTCGCGCGTGTGCCGTCGGGCATTCGCCCCCACTGGAGATTCGGGTATTTCCTCACTTTGCCGGTGGGGTTATAATGGCTTCGGAGGAAGGAATGCCTTCCCGCGAGTACCGAACCTTTTTTGCAGATGGCGCATGTACGCATGATCGCGATGCCAATATACGAATGCATACCAATTATACGAATACCGTATCATTTGTATCATTAGTATAATTCGTATATTCGCATCGTATAAATTAGCATATTTATATGGAAAATGCAATTCAGTTTCTGTTCCCATTCCTCATCCTTATTTTTTCTGTGGTGATCCATGAGGTTGCGCATGGATACGCGGCGTTAGCGCTCGGCGACACGACGGCAAAAGACGCGGGACGGCTTACGTTAAATCCGATTCCGCATGTGGACCCATTTGGTTCTGTTCTTCTTCCGTTGATTTTAGTGTTGACCCAAAGCCCCGTGCTCATTGGTTGGGCAAAGCCCGTGCCCTACAACCCGTATAATCTCCGCGATCCCTTCGGCAAGCTCGGGGCAGGCAAAAATTGGGGGCCTGCGATAGTGGGCGCGGCAGGGCCTTTGGCAAATATCGCGATGGCGCTCGCATTTGGACTAATACTCCGGGCTCTGCCGCTCGCAGGCGCGAGTTTCGCATTTTCCACGCTCGCAAATCTCTCCTCTATTATTTCCGGCATTGTGCTTTTGAACCTTGCGCTCGCGGTATTCAACCTCGTCCCGATTCCGCCGCTTGATGGTTCAAAAGTGCTTTTTGCGCTTCTGCCGTACCAGTGGCGGGGGATAGAAACTTTTCTTGAGCAATACGGATTTTTTCTCTTACTCATTTTTAT
>CAZCSJ010000040.1:0-2696 GCA_964501445.1 uncultured Candidatus Saccharibacteria bacterium | reverse complement strand
TTCCCGCGTTTGAATGGAAGGAGGAAGACCCTTCGACAAGCTCAGGGCAGAAAAAAGGCAGGTGGGATGCGGTGCATCACCCATTCACCAAGATAAAAGATAAAAGATTAAAGATAAAAAATGACGACGAATTTATTACCTATATTAAAACCTATCCAAAAGAATTGATTGCGGACCAGTATGATTTTGTGTTAAACGGATACGAAATTGGCGGGGGGTCAATTCGGGAACATAATCCGAATATTTTGAAGGCGGTTTTTGAGATATTGGGTCATACTCCGGGGGAAGTAGAGCGGCAATTCGGCCATCTTCTTGAAGCGTTTGAGTATGGCGTGCCGCCGCACGGCGGCATTGCGCCCGGCATTGACCGCTTCGTGATGCTTTTGGCAAATGAGCCGAATATTCGCGAAGTAATCGCATTTCCGAAAACCGGCGACGCGCGGGACTTGATGATGGATTCGCCCTCGGAGATTGACGCCGCGCAATTAGAGGAATTAGGTATCAACATCGTGTCAGGGGATTAGGATGTTTCAGGTTCAGCAAGAAAAATTTAACGGTCCCTTGGGTCTCCTTCTTGAGCTTATAGAGAAGGAGAAACTTTCTATATCCGAAATTTCACTTGCGAAAGTGACGGATGACTACATCGCATATGTGAAGGGGCTTCGGCAGATTGACCCGGAGGAGCTTGCCGAGTTTCTGGTGGTCGCCGCGCAATTGATGCTTCTGAAGTCGCGCGCGCTCCTGCCGTCTCTGAAGATATCGGACGAGGAAGAAGCGTCTTTAGATGAGCTGGAAGCCCGTCTTGCCCAATATAAGCGTATCCGCGATGCGGTGAATGATTTGCGGGTCTTGGAAGCACGCGGCGCGCATATCGCGAGCCGTGAGCCGTATGCGGCGTCCGCGCCGGTATTCTATCCTCCTCCCGGGGTTGGCGCGGAGTTGCTGCGAGCGGCCTTTGAGGCGTTCCTTGCCGCCCTTCCAAAGTTTGAAAAACTTGCGGAAGAAAAGATCCACCACATTATTTCGCTTGAAGAGAAGATCTCGGCGATTCGCGTGATGCTGCAAGAAACCGTGGAGCGCGCATTCTCCGAGCTCATCCGAGGCGCGAAAGAAAAGGTGGATGTGATTATGAATTTCCTTGCGATCCTTGAGCTCTCAAAACAGAAATTCGTGGATCTCCGCCAAGCCAGGCCGTTTGAGGATATTATGATTAGGCGAATAGGGGTTAGAGATTAGGGTCTAAGGTATGCCAAATCTTCACGCAATTATTGAGTCGCTCCTTTTTGTCTACGGGGAGCCGATGGGGATAAAGAAACTCGCAAAACTCGCTCGTGTTGATGACGCGGAGGTGAAGCGCGCGCTTGAGGAGCTCAAAGAAAATCTCGGGGAGAGAGGCGGCCTTGTGCTTCTTGAAAAAGACGGCGAGTGGCAACTTGGCACCAACTCTGCGCATACGTCATATATTGAAGAGCTGATGAAAGGGGAGTTTTCCGAAGCGCTCTCCAAAGCCGCACTTGAAACCGCGGCGATTGTTGCCTACAAAGGGCCCATTTCCCGGGCAGAAATAGAGTATCTCCGCGGGGTCAATTCTTCATTCACGCTTAGAAATCTTTTAATGCGCGGGCTTGTGGAGCGTATTGAAAATCCCAAAGACGCGCGCTCGTATCTTTACCGCATCACGTTTGATTTTTTGAAACACATGGGGGTAACGCGCGCGGAGGAGTTGCCGCGCTGGGAGGAGTTTAAAAAGACCGCAATTGAGATACCGGAGGTAAAAGAGCCAAGCGATGGAGGGGCCGCCTAGCACATTTCGGCCGCATGTGTTTCTACCGCTCGCCGCGTTTTTATTTCTCGCAATCCTAATCCGCGCGTCGTTCGTATACCCGCCGGAGCCCGCGCCCGCGAGCGCCTCGCTCCCGCCCCCACCTCCGCCGCGCGTGTTGACACCCGCTCCGGAAATTATCGCAGAGGCATATTTTGTAAAAATTCTTGGCGAAGAACAGCAGATTTTGAAACAGCGCGAGGAGAAATCCCTTTCTCCTGCGAGCATCACCAAGCTTTTAACGGTAGTTATTGCATCCGAGCGGTTGCCTCCGGGTGCGATTCTCGTATTGACCGAGGCCGCAAAAGCACTTGAAGAAAAATTGGTGCCCGCGCCCGCGGGAGAGGCATTTCTCCGTGATGATATGATACGTCTTGCGTTGATAGGGTCGTTTAATGATGCCGCCGCCGCTCTTTTGGAGGCGGTGGAGCCGGACCCGACGCGCGCGCGGGAACTTTTGAATCAGACCGCAGCGCGTATTGGGATGGCGCATTCCCATTTTGAAAACTCTACGGGACTTGACGCCGAAGGCCATGAGACAACCGCCGAAGACCTCGCGCGTCTTGCCGAATATATCGCGCGCCACCACCCCGACCTACTTGAGATGACTCGTATACGGGAAGCAACGGTGTCGTCGCTCTCGGGACAAGAGTATGCTATAACAAACACAAACGAGCTTCTCTCGGAATTCCCCGCGCTCCTCGGGGGAAAAACTGGGCTTACAGATAAGGCAAAAGGCACACTTCTTCTCTGGTATCCTGCGGGGGAGAAAACGGCCATCATCGTGATTCTGGGCTCCGAGGATCGCTTCGGCGACGGGCGGAAACTGATTGGGTGGATTGAGGAGAATTTTTGAAACGCGATGCCAATATAC
>CAZCSJ010000039.1:0-2957 GCA_964501445.1 uncultured Candidatus Saccharibacteria bacterium | reverse complement strand
CCACCGTCACTTTCTGCGCGATCAATTCATCCGTAATCACCTTCACCGCCATCAGTTCCTATATCACTTTTCTTTGTATGCCGGCATAAACTTTTTCCACGCCTGTTCCAAGCGCAACATTTTTCTCCGCACATACATATACTTTTTGATCGCATCGTCAAAAAACTCCCACGCCAGTCCGCTGTCACAAATATCGCGAAACTGCTCCAGATACACCACCATCTTGTTGCATCCGAGCATCGCCCGTTCAATGGCCGCGATTCCCGCGGTATGGTCGCCGAAACGGAGCGAGTGGGCTTCGGCAACCTGATGCGGTATTCCCAACGCGCACGGGAGCATATTTTTTATCAGCAATTCGTCAATGAGATGCGCTTGCTCCGGTTGTTTCTTTTTCGGTTTCGCGCGGACCGCCAAAAACTTATTCACTTCCTTTGCCACCATCACCGAGCACTCCAGCGCTTTCTGATACACTTCCAAATCCTGAAAACTGTGGAGCGGACGCTTTGGATAATAGGGATTCTGTTTTTGTTTTTGATAATACATAGTTATGCGGGTATCGGCCGCAACGCAATATCTGTCGGCGATTCATTCAACGCATACGCTCCTTCTTTTGTCGAGATTTCTCTCCGATCCCATTGCGGTTTTCGCCGCTTCCCCCGACCTTTGTGGACGACATGAAGCGGAAAAAACTCAAAATAATCCTTCTCGTCAAACCACGCGCATTTGAAGCAGTACATCCGTAAGCCCGTGAGCCGTGAGAGCGCCATCGCGTAGAGCGTCAATTGCTCAATGGGCTTTTCTTTTGCCGCATTGGGCTTGTAGTCCAATATGTGTATCTGTCCGTTGCGCACCTGAATAAGATCAATATGTCCCGTAATCAGCCGCGGCAGATCGTCCGCCTGCTCTATTTTTTCTATGCCTTTTCCATTCTTTTTATACACCTCAAATCCAAGCTGTGTCTGCATATGCAATAAATCTTCACGCTTGATATACACTGGCACTTCGGTGGCAACGGTCACCGTATCATTCGCGAGCATGAACTTTTGAACGGCTTCGTGCCGGTCTTTGTTCCGCTCCACCCCCTGTAAGGCAAACGCCGCAAGTTGATTCGCAAAATTATGCTTGGAACGCACGATCATCTGCTCTTTGGAAAACCGTAGCGGCGACTCGGACATGCGCAACCCTGCCTGCCCGCCTTCGGCGGTAAAATACTGGTGCGGGGTTTCGGAGGGCACGAGCAAGAGAAACTCCGCGAGCGGGCCGAAGGACGCGTGTTTTATATCCTCACGGATGATGAGCCGTGTTTTCGCCCGATGAAACATAAAGCGGTACAGCTGCCGGTGCGCGAGCGTGGCGCTCACCACGGTCTCCGCGGGCTCGCACATTTTTACCGCAAAAGGGCGATAGCGATGATAGCGGCACAAGTCCTTAAATTCTTCCACCCAATTCGCCACCGTTGACGCGGAGAGATCAAAATCCGTTTTCTGCTTTATAATTTTACACGCCTGCTCAAGGGAGAATCCCAAGTTATAATAACTCATGGCATCAATGATCACGGCGTGCGGGTAGTGCTTGCCTTTCACCGCTTTAGGCGTGAATGTCCGAAGGCACGAGCGGCAAAGATACAACTGCACTTTTTCGCGCTTTTTTTCGCGCCATCCGCGCCGCACCGTATCGGCGGAAGCGCAGTAGACGCACGGCGTTTGTTTTTCCCCAGGACTTGACATTTTTTTTTATCCGACTATATTGGAGGCACAAAGTGCCTTCGGGCTCCGAGAGACCCCGCCATATGGCGGGGTTTCGATTTTATGAGAGAAAGGTACAAAGCCGCGCCCGCATCTCACGCAATAGCTCATCGGGAATATAATAGAGATTTCTCTTGAATCTTTTCACGCTTACCAACTTCATTTGCGCGAGAATTGCAGAAACCTTTTTGTTATCGCGGTCAGTAAAATTGAAGTAGAAATCAAAATCCTTTTGTTTCGTAGAAAGTGGTACTGCCCAAAACATTTGATTATTGAACTTTTTAACTACCAGCACAGGCCGAGAGAAATTATCGCCGCCGCCATTTTGCTCAAACCCGATATTTCGTCCGATCGCGCACATCCATACTTCGCCGGCTTTCGGAAAGCCGCCCCCCTCGGCGATACCCGCCTCTATGCTCTTTTTCTGTTCATTCCATTTGTCAAAATCTTTGTGCATAACGAGATCTCCATTTATTAACCCGTCTCACGATTTTGCACTCTCTTGGTCTCACGACTTTTGGGGATTTTGGCGTTTCGTTGTCTATCCGTGATATGGAATCATGGTGTTTCCGCAGTCGTCGTGGCAGTTTCCGAAGTCGCCGGGGTGGAAGTCGCTGTTGATTCAGACGCGTTCGTCGTTACAGGCGTCGTAGTCGCAATCGGAGAGGTTTCGCCTCCATTGGGAGGCGAAACCTCTGTGCTGGCAGTCGCCGGAGCCGCGCCGCATGCGCCGGGAGCCGCCACCAAAGCGCCACTCTTTGCCTTCACGCATATCGGCTCCTTCGTATCTTCATCATATATCGTAATACCGACTGGTTTTTCCGGCGAGCCAAACACCGCTTGCTCGCTCACGGATATGCGCTTTGCAATGAGGTCGTCCGTAATCACCTTTACCGCCATCAGGGTCCCGCCCTCGTCTATAGACCACTTCCCCAAGTATCCGGTTATCTTCCCGACATCCAATATCGCATTCCCTTGCATATTTATATCGCCCAGAAAACTGACATTCACCTTTCCGCTTGATTGATCTACGCTCCATCCGTTAGTGGGAACCGCGCCATTGCTCTGTGCGATTGTGCTGTCCAGTTGTGTATAGCCGAGATTGACAAATACGAGGATTTTTCCTGTTTTGGACTCCTGATTCGTTATTTTTGATGCGTCAAACCCCTCCAGCGCAACCCCCACCGTCATCCCTGATGTCGTGGCTTTGGT
>CAZCSJ010000038.1:0-3093 GCA_964501445.1 uncultured Candidatus Saccharibacteria bacterium | reverse complement strand
ACACACGTATGCGTATTTCTTTTTCTGGCTCGTTTTCATGGTGGATGCCGCGGCTATTTTTTGCCCTGATTGGACTTGTCGGGATCAATCTTATCTGGCTGTATCCTACGGTTAAAAATGTCCAGCGGTCTGCCTCGCGACTTACTCTTGAAGTCGCTGATCGCGCGCGCGCGGATATCAATTCCTATCTTGGCGTAGCACTCCGCCAAATGGAGAATGCGGGAGAGGATATAGGCGAGGAGCCTGACCGGAGGGAAATTATTTTACGCCGTCTGCTTTTACGCACCGAGGGCCTTACGGAAGCGGCGCTGGTTGACCGGAGCGGAGACGAAATAGTCCGTATGGATCGCGCCTCGCTTACGGCAAGGAAAGGAACCCGCACATTCGCAAGAAACTCTCATTTTTATCTTGCGCTTGAAGGCGCGGCGAATATCGGAGATTTCTCAATCTCGTCTGAAGGCGAACCGCATGCGGTGCTTTCCGTTCCGGCAACACGCGATGGAATAATTGGGGAAGTTCTCACCGCGGATATTAATTTGCGCATTCTTCTTGATGCGGTGCGGACTCCGAAGATTGATCAGAGTCTTGTCTATGTGCTCAATGAGGAGGGAAAAGTTATTGCCCATACGGACGCGCGTATGATTAGGTCTCACGTTGACTTTGCATCTCGGCGTATCGCAGGGAAAGTGGTGCGTGACGGACGCATCGCAGACGGGCTTAGCCCGGAAGATACCTACGTGAACCCCGCGGGAGAAAAGATTTTTACCGTGGGGATTCCTATCCCGGTCGGGCGCCTCGGGCTTTTTATTGACCAGCCGCGAACACTCGCATTTGCGGCCGAGCGGCAAGTATTTGCGTTTGCCGGAGCAACGATCGTATTCGGGATGCTGTTTTTCGTGATTCTCATTATCAATAATATGCGTCTGCGGCGCCTGAATGAAAAACTCCATGAGTTTCTGGTGGAACTTGATGGAACCGGAAAAATGCTTGTCCGGAGAGATCTTGAACTTTCTCGCGCAAATGCTCGATTGATTGAGCTTGATGCAATCAAATCCGAATTCGTCTCGGTTGCCGCGCATCAATTAAGGACCCCGCTTACGGGAATCAAGTGGACGCTCTCCACACTTCTTGAGGAGGGCACTGTAAATTTCACATCCGAGCAGAAAAAGATTGCCGGAGATGCGTTTGGCGCGACCAACCATTTAGTGGATCTTATCAATGATCTTTTAAACGTAGCGCGGCTTGAAGAGGGGAGATTTGGATTTAACATCAGGCAACAGGCAATCGGCCCGCTTGTGAAAAAAATTTTTGAGCGGTTTCACCCGGTTGCGGAAGAGAAAAAAATTGCATTCACGCTTGATCTGCCGGAAGAACTCCCGCTTTTTATGGTAGATGAAGAAAAAATGGATATTGTGATAGATAATCTCATAGATAATGCCGTTAAATATACTCCCCAAGGAGGGAGAGTGGGCGTGCGCGTTGCGGTGATTGACAAGCAGGCAAAAATCAGCGTGAGTGATACCGGCATCGGAATCCCCAAAACGCAGACGCACCGGATGTTCAGCAAATTTTTTCGCGCGCAAAACGCCCAGTTGCGTCAAACCAGCGGCACCGGACTCGGCCTGTATGTTTCAAAAAATATCGTGGAGAAACACGGCGGGACGCTCACGTTTGAAAGTAAAGAAGGTGAAGCTACGGTATTTACTATCACTCTTCCGGTATTGGGGAAGTGAACGCATAAGAGGGCGCTCGTTTTAGCCGATCCAGACCAAACCAATACCGAGGGAGCATTCCCATCGGGCTACGAAATATGAATGACATACGAATATACGAATACGCCGTAACGCCAATACGCAAATTTTCACCCGCCTAAGAACCTGTTCACGATCTTCCCCCTACCTGAAAATGCATGTTTTTGGCTGCAAAACTTCGTCTCGCACTCATCGTAATACCATTACGCTTCGCGCTCCGACTGTACTCGCTCAAAAACCCGCATTTTCAGGTTGGGTACCGCGAGATCGCAAACAGGTTCTTACGCGCCTCACCCCCACCCGCAAAACGATTAGCAATCGTTTTGCGTCTCCCTCTTTAATAAAGGGGGAGGGAAGAAAGGAGGGGGATTCCTCAAACGCGTGAGTCTTATAAATGAACGAGCATATAGGGGATCCTCTCTGATCCAATCCTTATGACTGCACATTTTCTCACAAAAAGTAAAAATGGATACGCCGCGCTTACGTTTCTTATGATTGTTCTTACGGTAAGCGTTATTTTGGTGGGCGGGTTTACGTTCTTTGCCCTGCAGGAAGCGCGCGTCAATAGAAACAGCATACACGCGCTTGAAGCACGGTCCGCGGCGGAAGGAGGAATTGAAGACGTGATGTATCGGGTCATTACCGGAAAAAATATCGCAGGTTCGGAAACTCTTTCCATGGGCACCACCTCGGTTACCACTTATTTTATCCAGTCCGAAACTGCACGCATTATCCGCGCCGAAGGAGAACGCGGCGCGTTTCAAAAAAATCTGGAAGCGCAGATTGATATCGTAACCGATACGGTAAACTTTTACTACGGCGTGCAGGTGGGAGACGGAGGGATTACTATGGCAAATAGTTCACAGATCAATGGCAACGTATATTCAAACGGGAGCGTCGTTGGCAATAATAGTTCCGTGATCACGGGAGATACAATTGTTGCGGGCGGAATCGCGGATAATCCGAGCGTTGAATGGACCGTCCAAAACGCGGATCAATTTTTTGCGACCGCATCGTCTAACCGCGACACTGCCCAGTCGTTTATCGCAACCGCGGGAGGCGCGCTCAATAAAGTCTCGGTGTTTTTGGGGAAAATCGGGAGTCCCTCGTCAAATATAACTTTGCGTATTACCACGGATAATTCCGGCATACCTAATAGAACCGGTGGGCTTGCGAGTATTTCTATTCCTCCCTCGTCGGTAGGCGTAACACCCTCGTGGATTGATGCGTCGTTTTCCTCTCCGCCGACACTTGTGAACGGCACAAAATACTGGATCGTGCTTGATTACGGTTCAAATTCCGCGACAAATTATTGGAACTGGCGCAAGGATACTTCCGATGG
>CAZCSJ010000037.1:0-3130 GCA_964501445.1 uncultured Candidatus Saccharibacteria bacterium | reverse complement strand
GTGCTCGGATCGCGGTATGTGCCGGGCGGGAAAATTGAAAATTGGGATTTTTTTCGGAAACTCGTGAGTCGTTTTGGAAATGTCTACGCGCGGCGGGTGCTGGGACTTCCGTATCGCGATCTCACGAGCGGTTTTAAATGCTGGCGGGGCGAGGCGCTTGCGTCTATTGACTTGGACTCATTGAGTTCAGTGGGATACAACTTTCAGATAGAGACCACATACCGCGCGCACCGTAGGGGCTATCGGATTTGCGAAATTCCCATCACGTTTGTGGAGCGAAAGCAGGGCGTTTCAAAATTCAATCTCGGCATCATCTTTGAGAGTTTTTGGAAAGTGCTCTTGTTGCGTCGGAGTGGGAGTGTTCCAAGCTAAGCTTGGTACACGATGTACCAAGCTTAGCTTGGAACGTATCATGAAGAAGTTCGTCATTGCATTTATCATAATAGTCGCGGCGTTTCTGCGGCTCTGGGGATTGCCGCACGGCGATCCGGTGTCAGACGAGGTGTACTACGCATTCCGCGCGATCGGGATGCTTGATTTTGATGAGGCGGACGTGCAGACCACCCCGCTTGAGTGGTATGATCCTTCGACAAGCTCAGGACATGTCTCTTCGGCTGGCTCACCGCAAGCGGGTTCGCCGTCAGCTCCGTGGTGGACCCGACTTTCTTTCCACGACCACCCGCCGCTTGTTTTTGCGATACAGCATTTTTCCATTCAGCTTTTCGGAGAAAATAATTTTGCGTATCGCTTTCCGTCGGCAGTATTTGGGATTGCGTCGGTCTATCTTTTGTATCTCATCGGCAGGCGGCTTTTCTCGGAACGCGCAGGAGCACTCGCGGCAGCACTTCTTGCCGTCACCGTAAATCACGTCTATATCTCGCGGCTCGCCATGCAAGAGTCGTTTGTGATTTTTTTTCTGCTCCTCGCATCGTACTGCTTCCTTCGGGCGCTTGAAGAGCAAAAATGGTTTTTTGCCGCGGGCGCGGCACTCGGCCTTGGGCTCCTTTTCAAATACACGGTTTTTATTGCGGCTCCGATTTTTCTTGTATACCTCGCGTTTTTCCGCCGTGACCTTTTCCGCTCAAAGGAACTTTTGGGCGGCGTGTTTCTTGCAATTCTCATCGCGAGCCCCATTTTCGTCTATAACATCGCGATGTATCGCGCGACCGGCCATTTTGATTTCCAGATTTCCCATATCCTCGGCAATGCGCCGGAGATGTGGAGGTCGGCGCCGGGAAAGGATGTCGGTACGCTCTCCGAGCGGCTCACGAATTTCGTGCCCCGTCTTGTGAATACCAATTCATGGGTGTTTTTGCTTGTCGTCGCCGCGAGTATTGCCGCATTCGCGCTACAATTCGCGCGCCGCCCCATGGAGACCGCGCGCCGGTTCGGATTTCTCGCGTTCTCGCTCGCGTTCGTAGCACTCCTTCTCATCGGTTTTATCGGGACCTCATTTCGTTTTCTCACCATGCTGACTCCGTTTTTCGCGCTTGCGGCCGCATGCGGTTTTGATGCGCTGATGTATCGCCGTCGAACTCTTGGAATCGCAGCGTTTTCTCTTATGCTGATTTTTGAGATTGCATACACCGTGAATAATCAGCTCCTGTTTTATCCAATAGGTCCCGAGCCCTGGGCTTCTTCAAAAGTGAAAGAGGAAAGTTTCAATTGGGGGTACAATGAACTTGATGCGTTTTTGCGAAATGAATTTGACGGCAAATTTCCCGCACTTTTTTTGGACGCAAAGTATCATTTCCTTCAAGACATTCAGGAACGCGCAGTGCGAGAAGCGAAAGAGCGGGGCGACACCCCGTATCCCGCGCTCATTATCTATGCGGGTAATTTTCAGCAGGCGGCAAAACTCCTCATTCTTGACCGGTTTCAAATCTATCACGGCTGGCCTGTGGTTCCGATTCAGGAGTATGTGAGGAATCTCGCGCTTTTCGGAAACGACCACTATGAGCGCGCGGGCTTTCAGAATTTCTATCTCATTTTGGCAGCCAATATAGATATAGAGCCAGACCCGTTCGTGCGAACACTCCTTGAAGGGAAAGAATTTACCTCCATTCGCAACAAGCGCGGGGATGAAGTGTTTCGAGTATATAGATGGTAAGGGGCTTTTGATTTGACGCCCGATTTCTGCTATAGTAGAAGCGACAAATCGAGATAGAGAGCGTTCTACATTAAGGAAGCCCTAAGCGAGCTCGTATGTCGCGCCCGCGAATTTACGGAGGCGCAGTTACAGATAACCGAAGCGAGGAGGAAGGGAAACCGAGGTCCCGGCTTGCCGGGAAACACGGAGGGTTCCCGCCTCCGAGCGAGGATTATCTGTCTGCGCCGCAGGATTGAGCGGAGCGACATACAGCGAACACACAATGCCGCCATTTCAACAGTTTACAATCAAAGCCCAAGAAGTTCTGAAAAAAGCCCATGACTTGGCGCTTGAGCGGTCGCACCACCAGATTGACACTCTGCATCTTTTGACGTCGCTTGTAATGCAGGAAGATGGAACAGTGGAGGCGATTCTTGAGAAGCTGGAGGTGGATATTTCCGCACTCGCCGAGCGACTCTTTGAAATGCTTGATTCCATGCCGCGGGGTGCAATGGTGGCAACTCCCTTGGGGCAGGTGTATTTGACGCAGGACCTCGCAAAAGTCATGGAGCAGGCGCATAAAGAAGCCGCGAATTTGAAGGATGAATTCATCTCAACCGAGCATTTGTTTTTATCGCTTTTGGAGGTGGGAGCCCGCGCGCGGGAAATTCTTGATAAAGAAGGATTGAATAAAGAAGTGGTGCTGCGCGCGCTCGCCGAGCTCCGGGGCGGCCAGCGGATTACGGACCCCGAGCCGGAAACCAAGTATAACGTGCTTGAGAAGTACGCGCGCAATTTAACGCGCCTCGCGCGCCAAGAAAAATTGGATCCGGTCATCGGCAGGGATCAGGAGATCCGTAGAGTGATGCAGGTGTTAAGCCGGCGCACGAAAAATAATCCGGTGCTGATTGGCGAGGCGGGCGTGGGGAAAACCGCGATTGCCGAAGGCCTGGCGCAGAAAATAATTTCGAGTGATGTGCCGGAAACCTTGAAGGAAAAAGAATTGATTTCAATTGATCTTGGCGCGATAGTCGCCGGCAC
>CAZCSJ010000036.1:0-3399 GCA_964501445.1 uncultured Candidatus Saccharibacteria bacterium | reverse complement strand
TCCGGAGAGGATTTTTTAGCGAAGGGGCTTGAACCGAATTTCAAGCTGGTTAAAATGGGCAAAGGATTTGTGGGGATTATGGGCGATTCACTTCCGCGCGAAGAACACGAAAAAGCGGCGGAGGAGGCATTGGCGTATGCGCGGAAAGAAATTTCAGCGGGCGCGTGGGACGTGGTGATTCTTGATGAAGTGAATAACGCAATCGCGCTTGATCTTATTGGAAAGGAAGACGTTTTGGAATTTATTGATTTTTCAGCAGGAAAAATTGAGCACCTGATTCTCACGGGCCGCGATGCCCCGCAAGAGCTTATTGAAAAAGCGGATCTCGTAACCGAGATGCGGGATATTAAGCATCCGTACCATCAAGGGATTAAAGGAAAACGGGGATTGGAGTATTAACATGACCAAATCCCGCGTTTTTTTATTTATACTCCTTTCGTTTATCGGCGGTATTGCGTTTGGATCATTCATCGGCATCCCGGTCGTCGTTATTTGGATTTTGGCTCTTTTCCCGATTATCGGGATTTGTATCGGGACGGCAAAACGAAATTTTTCAGGGATTATCGCGTGTGTATTGTGCCTCGCGTTTCTCGCGGGAATTTTACGGTTCGCGTATGTAGAAAAAAATCGTCCTGATCTTTCGTTGGTATACGGAGAAAAAATTGCGGCACGGGGAGTGGTGTGGGAAGAACCGCGCCAGACGGAGAAAGCCGAGCAGATCAAGATAAAAATTACGGAAATTGACGGCGGTTTCCATAATCTTCCGTTTTTTGCGCTCGCAACGGTGCGGCGATACCCTCGCTATCGGATCGGAGACGAAGTTACAATACGCGGCACTTTGGAAAAACCGGAAAATTACAGCGATTTTGATTACGTCTCATATCTTGCGCGCGATGGAATTTTTAGCATTATTTCGTTTCCGGAGATGGAAAAAATCGGAGAAGGGAAAAGAAACGCGCTTACTGTATATCTTTCAAAAATAAAACGCGCATTTGAGGAACATATTGACGCCACGCTTCCAGAGCCGCATTCCGCGTTTTTGAAAGGAATTCTTTTGGGCGATCGCGCTTCCCTTCCGGCGCGTCTTGTTGAAGATTTTAAAAAAACCGGCACTACCCACATTATCGCGCTTTCCGGATACAATATCTCAATAGTGGGGAGATTCCTCATGACCGGGCTTCTTTTGCTCACTGTTCCGTTTTATGCCTCTTTTTGGATCGCGACTGCCGCGATTATTTTTTTCGTTCTTTTGGCGGGCGCATCCGCCTCGCTCCTGCGCGCGGCAATCATGGGAATTTTAGCGCTTATTGCCCAACGTGAAGGCAGGCCGTATTCCATCCGAAACGCGCTTGTGTGCGCCGGAGCAATGATGGTGTTTCAAAATCCGTATCTTCTCCGATTTGACGCGGGCTTTGAACTTTCTTTTCTTGCAACACTTGGGCTTATATATCTTTCCCCGCGCGCGGAAAATTTTTTTGAGAGAATGCGATCGCACCTCTACGCAAAAATAAAAACGCAGAACGCGGATGATGAAGAGGAAATTTTGTTTGACCGCAAAATGCGCCGTAAAGCCGGATTTGTATCATGGCTCACGCATACGCTTGCGGAAACTATCTCGGCGCAACTTGCCGTGCTTCCGCTTTTGATTTATCTTTTTGGGAGCGTTTCAGTGATAAGTCCGATCACCAATATCGCGGTCCTTGCCGCGGTGCCATACACAATGGCGGTAGGATTTATCACTGGCGCGCTTGGGTTTATCACGCCGGTGTTAAGCCAGCTAAGCGGTTGGGTGGTCTGGATCTTGCTCCACTATATGCTTTGGGTGATTGAATTTTTCGCAAAATTTCCCTATGCGTCGTGGGCGGTTCCTTCGTGGGGCGTTATTCCGCTTTTTATTATATATGCGGTTGCGGCGTGGCACATATGGAAAAAATCAGAAAAAATATAAAGCCGATTTTTCTTTTGTGCATGGGCGCGGTGGTTGCCGTGGTGTGGTACGCGGTTTTTTATTTTGAATCGCACCAGAACCTTGTTATCACTTTTTTTGACGTGGGGCAGGGGGATTCCGTTTTTATTTCTGCGCCGGGAGGAAATCAAGTATTGATTGACGGCGGGTCCAATGATGCAGTGCTCGCGAAACTTGGGCGCGCAATGCCTTTTTGGGATCACTCCATTGATCTTATTATACTCACGCATCCGCATGCGGATCATGTGAGCGGTCTTGTGGATGTGCTTTTGCGTTACACTGCGGGAATGATTTTAGAGACAGGAGTAAATTATTCCACGCCCGAATACGCGGAATGGCGCCGGATTATTAAAGAAAAAGATATAAAAGTGATCACGGCGCATCGCGGGCAGAGCGTATATATTTCCGACGGGGCGCGGCTTGACATTCTCGCGCCGTTTGAAGACTTTACCGGAAAGTCCGTAAAAAACGTGCACGACGCAATGATCGTGCCAAAACTCAAGCTCGCTTCCACGAGTGTGCTTTTGATGGGGGATGCGGAAAAACGTCTTGAATACCAGTTGCTTTTTTTAAGGAGCGATTTAGCCGCGGATGTCTTAAAAGTCGGACACCACGGCTCAAAGACATCCACCACAGATGAATTCTTGCGCGCGGTTAGCCCAAAAACTGCGGTGATTTCCGCAGGCAGAAAAAACCGCTACGGCCATCCGAATCAAGAAGTGCTGGATCGGCTTGGGAGCGCGGGCGTCCGCGTCTTGCGCACGGACCAAGAGGGCGATATTGTTATAAGAGAAGATGGAGGTTGGGACGCGGAAACTGGGAGCGGCCGCGGAGGGTTTTAGAAGAGAGATATAATTTTACGCGTTCTTGCCGCTTACAATATCTATGTCAAAACAAATCCAGGCGCTCGTGTTTGACACAAAAAAAGACGGGTGGGATGCGTCAACCGGGTTTGCGAAACGGACTGTTCCCATGCCGGTATTAAATGAGCGGAAAAATTCCGCGGATGCCCTCTCGGTGATCGTGAAAATCCAGTATGCAGGCGTATGCGGAACCGATCGTGGCATTTGGCGCCGCGAGGTTTTCCGGGATCTTATTTTGGACTCGCTCGCGCGCGCGGAAAAAACCACGCGTGTGCTGGGGCATGAATTTGTAGGCACGGTAGTAGATGCCGGATCGCAAGTGAAAAATCTCTATGACATAAAAAAGGGAGACAATGTGTCCGGCGATTCACACGTAACGTGCGGAAGATGTTTCCAATGCCGGGTCGGGGAAGAAGAAGTATGCCAAGATCAAGCGATTTTGGGCGTGAGCATTGACGGGATATTTGCCCAATATGTAAAACTCCCGGCAAAAAATTTATGGGCGGTTGATTTTGCGCGGATCCGCCCGGAAATCGCGGCGATGTTTGATCCTTTTGGAAACGCGGTGCA
>CAZCSJ010000035.1:0-3425 GCA_964501445.1 uncultured Candidatus Saccharibacteria bacterium | reverse complement strand
CGGCGCTCCCGCTCCCGGTTTTTCCCGCAAGCCCGAGGACTCGTACGAATGGCTCACGCACTACGAGCCCATCGCCCAAATCGGCAATTCTATCTTTGTGTATAACCTGCCTTGACAGAAAAACGCGCATCCGCTACACTCCCTTCATCCTATGAAATCAGATCAGACAAAAAGAATCGTATCCGCATGGTGGTGGACTTTGCATTCCTCGCAAAGTCCGAGTTTTGATTTGCCGTAAACGCGTCTCATCGCCACTGCAATAGCATCATCAAACTTCTCTCGGACTTCCCGAGAGAAGTTTTCGTTTGTGTTGATGGATGCGCATTTTATTTCTTACGGATTTCACAAAATACATATCCACCAGCACACATCAGGGAGTGTGCCGGATACAGCTCTTTCCCATTCAAATATGAAGGGCGACGAATATGAAAGATGTCGACGGAAGCATCCTTGCCGGAGCGCGGCTTTCCGAACTTGAGGAGCTTGTCGCACGGCTTCCACGGGGAGCGGCAAACTACTACATCATGTTTGAAGGCAATGGCGCCATGAATCGCATAGCATCTTTCTATGCGAAGCGCGATAACGCCGAAGAAAAAGCGGCTACCCTGCGCACACTAAACCCGGGCTTTGCCATACGGGTTCAACCTTATACCAAGGAGAGGTTATGAGGGATAAGATCTATAGCGTAAAGATTGCCAACAAACGCGTCAGGGGTAAAAACAAAAAACGCGCGTTGAAGATCTTTCATAAAGAACGCGCAAGACGTGGCGGCAAGGTGAAGTTCTTTGAGACGCGCAATTAAATCAGTCTTGAAAGGACTCCCTATGTGGCAAGGTGAAGAATGGGCATGGTGTCCTTCGTTGGAACAAAAGGTGGAGTTGGCGATAAAAAACATACCTGATCCTTTTCCGGTACAAGACATCTCTGCTCAACCGAGACCGATCCTCCCCTTCATTGTCCTTGAATCAAAAGGGGATATAGTAAAGGTGGTTGCAGTGAGAGATGTTGGGGGGCCAATGAATGGCGGTTGTTGTATAGAATGGGGAGCTCTTCTGATTGCTGTCCCTGAAAGCCATCCACAAAGCCATCACCTCCATTGGCCTCAAGTCCTCATTGATGCCGTACCCGACATCAATAAACGCTGGCACATTGTCACCGGCTCGTATGATCGGAACGATCCAATCGTCAACGCATTGGACAATAAAGGCGTCCTTGTTCCTCAAAGCATACGGGCATGGTGCGAAAAATAATATGTCTGGCATAACTTGCGGGTAGCAGTCGGTTCGCCGACTGCTACCCGCCCCACTTTTTCTGAAAGATATTTGTGTTAAGATGAAAAATACTTATGAAAAATGATCCACAAAAATCACATCGCGCGTATTTCGGCGAGTTCGGCGGGCAATTCGTGCCCGAAACTCTTATGAGCGCGCTGGAAGAACTGGAAAAGGCCTATTTCAAATTCTCGCGCGACAAAAACTTTCAGAAAGAACTCGTGGCGCATCTCCATGACTTTGCCGGACGCCCCACGCCGCTCTATTTTGCCGAACGGCTTACCAAAAAAGCGGGCGGGGCAAAAATATATTTAAAACGCGAAGATCTCACGCATACGGGTGCCCATAAAATCAACAATGCCGTGGGACAGATATTGCTTGCCAGCTTCATGGGCAAAAAACGGATTATCGCCGAAACCGGCGCCGGACAGCATGGTGTGGCAACCGCGGCGGCGGCGGCAAAATTTGGCCTTGAATGCGTCATCTATATGGGAGAGGTTGACATTGAACGGCAAAAACCCAATGTGCTCCGAATGAAACTTTTGGGCGCGCGTGTAGTACCAGTATCCTCCGGATCGCGAACACTCAAAGACGCCATCAATGAAGCGCTGCGGGATTGGATTACCAACATTACCACCACCCACTATCTTCTCGGATCAGTGCTGGGGCCTTATCCCTATCCGCTTATGATCCGTAATTTCCAAAAAGTCATCGGTGAGGAAACAAAAAAAGACACCTTGCAAAAAGAAAAACGCCTTCCGGATTATCTTGTTGCGTGCGTAGGAGGCGGCAGTAATGCCATCGGACTTTTTTACCCTTTTCTCAAAAATAAAAGCGTCAAAATGATCGGCGTCGAAGCCGGAGGCATGGGAATCGCGTCAGGCAAACACGCCGCGCGATTCGCCGGAGATAGAGTCGGCATTCTTCACGGGACAAAATCATTTGTGTTGCAAGATAAATTCGGCCAGATACAGGAGACGCATAGTATTTCTGCGGGGCTTGATTACCCGAGCGTAGGACCCGAACATAGTTTCCTTCGCGAGATCAAAAGAGTGCAGTACACATCGGTCACTGACAAACAGGCGCTTGACGCATTCTCGCTTCTTTCGGAAACCGAAGGGATCATCCCGGCGCTTGAGTCGGCGCACGCAATTGCCTATGGGTACAACCTTGCAAAAAAACTTCCGAAAAACAAAATCCTTATTATCAACCTTTCAGGACGAGGGGATAAAGATCTCGAAACTGTTGTCCATACCAAATCCTTATGACACGGATAGAAAATAAATTCAGAGGGTTGAAAGCCCAGCACAAAATCGCTTTTATGCCATTTTTGGTTGCTGGTGATCCTAATTTTCAGACAAGCATATCTATCACCAAAAAAGTCATTCCATTCGCAGACCTTCTGGAAATAGGGTTTCCCTACTCTGACCCACTCGCGGACGGCCCCACCATTCAAAACGCTGATAGCCGTGCGCTTCGCGCCGGTATGCACACTGATCGCGTCTTTGCCTATATCAAAAAATTACGCGAATACACGGAGATACCGATCACAGTGCTCGTGTACGCAAATCTCGTCTATCAAAGAGGGATCATGCGCTTTTATCACGATGCAAGGGCCGCGGGCATTGACGGCGTCTTGGTACCGGATGTGCCCGTGGAAGAATCAACGCCCTTTGTGCACGCAAGTAGTATCACGGGTATTGATCCGATATTTCTTGCTACTCATACCACCACGCCCGAACGGATCAAAAAGATACTCGCCGTGGCAAAAGGATATCTTTATATCGTATCAGTATTGGGAGTCACCGGAGCGCGCGATTCTCTTTCACCGCAACTCCCCAAACTCCTCCAAGGGATCAGGCGGCAAACCAATCTACCTCTTGCTGTCGGCTTCGGTATCTCGAAAAGAAAACATATTGCGGCGCTTGAAAGATCCGGAGCCGACGGCGCGATTGTGGGCAGTGCGCTCATAAAAATTATTGAGCAAAACCTCCGCAACAAAAAACATCTTCTCCGGCAGATATCCGCTCGCGTCCATGAACTTGCCAGAGACAAATATAAGAAACAATAGCGCGCTACCCCATCATCTCAATTTATAAAAAACTTTATTTCCGAATCTGGCATCTATATACGCCAGACGGTCTCGTTCATCTC
>CAZCSJ010000034.1:0-3708 GCA_964501445.1 uncultured Candidatus Saccharibacteria bacterium | reverse complement strand
TCATAGCAATTGCGAAAGTTCAAACACGACACCTGCGACAATAAGCACCCACACCGCACCGGTCCAGACATACGCAAACCATGAACGCGCTGCGCCTTGGCGTCTTCGCATGACGTGATAGGCGGTCATAAGAAGTGCGGCATCAATACCGATGGAGAATACGCCGACAATCCCCATAATGGGCAGAAAGTCCTGAAATCCCGCGAGGTAGAACCCGAGCGGGATGAGAAAGGCAAGTCCCCACCCGATAATGCTCGGGATCCCCACATCAATCCGGAGCAGGCGATGGAAACTGGAAGAGAGCGCGATGTATGAGGTGAAAATCGCGAGAAACCCTACAATACTGCCGACTAAAAACAGCCACCCGCCCGCAACTCCCGCAACGCTCCGAATCGCCTCTTTACTGACACCCGGACCCACCGCGCCCACGACCGCGAGCGCAAAGAAAAAATAGAGGAGTGCCGGAGCAAGGGTGCCCACGAGAACCGCGCGACGCGACGCCGTGCGGTTACGCCCCAGAAGCGTCACAATATCCGGAATGACGGTAGCGCCCGAGAGCGCAAAGAGGAGGATGCCATAGGGGACAAAAAGATTGTTCGGGTTGATGCCGCTAAAATGCGTTGGGCGTATGTGAGACGCGAGGGCTGCAATCAGCACCACGGCAAAGAGGAAAAGGAGCGCGGTGAGAACACTATTGATTGCGGCCTCCCGCGGCATGGGAAAAAAGACGATCGCCGCACCAAGTACTACGAGTACGAGCACCCAACCGAGCATTGAAACGGATGGGAGAATACTCTGAAAAATATTCTGCAAAAAGAGTGACCCAAGAATAACATATGCAAGCAGAGTACCTACCGTACCGACGAGTGCGGAAAACCACGACCACGACGTCGCGTATCTGCCAAGATAGGTCTTTATATAGCCGGGAAAGCGATGGGGTGCTGCAGTACCGAGCACCACTTCCATATAGAGGAGGTGGTAGAGAAGAACTACGCCCGCGAGTACGAGAAGCTCAAACGCGCCAAGCCAAAACCCGACTGCGGCAAACGCAAAAGGGAGGGCGAACATCCCTCCCCCCACAATGTAGCCCGAAAGAATGCCCACTGCTTCAAGCACCTGCATCATATGTAACAGTAATAAAAGTTCATTCGCGTTGTTCGCGTTATATTATATCTCCACCACTTTTTCTTTCTTCACTATTGCAATCACCTTCTCCACGAGAGTTTTGGGGTCTGCATCAAATACCACTTTACCGAATCCCCGGTGTGCGCGCTCCAGAATATCTTTGATGTCATCGGTGGTGCCGCCAAGTCCGGTGAGGATTCCTATGGGCTTATCATCTTCAAAGGCAATCGTAAATTCATTGAGCGTTCCCATGCGGCCGCAGGTGACAAACACCGCATCGGCAAAGCGCGTCATAAAGAAATTTCGCAATGAGTATCCGGAACTCGCATACATAATCACATCGTGGTAATCCACCGGCAATTTGTAGTTCTCCACGTGGTCTTTCTCGGATGTCGCGGGTGAGATGCCCACCACAAATCCGCCTTCTTCTTTGGCGCCGATGGCAGCCCAGTAGGGCGCGCCGGTGGTAGCGCCCGTTACCAAAATTGCTTTGTGGCGAATAATCTCGCGGCCGAGCTCCTTTGTCTTTTCCAGGGCGTCGGGCGCGCAGTGTCCTGTTTCTGCAGCACCCGAGACCGCGAATTTGTATTTCAAATGGATGTGGGGGTTGGGGGGCATAATAAGAATTATAAATGATAAATGCTGAATGACAAAATCACGAAGTCATCCTGAGGCGAAGCCGAAGGATCTCCAGATTCTTCGCTATCGCTCAGAATGACGAATATTCACCAAACTTCGAACCGCAAAAATTCTAAATCTCAATTCCCTCGCCGAGTTTCGGCGCATCCGCCTCCACCCCGAGGCGGTCTTTTATTTCCTGCGCAAAATGGAGCGCTTGCGCCTCTTCCCCATGCACCGTAAATACGCGTTTGAGCGCATCGCGATTTGATTCCACGAACGAGAAAAGCTGGGGGTTATCGGCATGCGCGGAAAACCCGTTAATTTTTCTGATTTCTGCCCGCACGTCAATTTCTTCTCCAAAAATTTTTACCCGCTTCTCGCCCTCTATGAGCCGCCTGCCCAAAGACCCGGCGGCTTGATACCCGGTGATAAGGAGCATGCTTTTTGAATCCGAGAGGTAGCGGCGCGCGTGGTGCAAAATCCGACCGCCCGACATCATGCCCGAGCCCGCGATCACGACTTTGGGCGCCGGAACATCGTTGATTTTCTTTGATTCCTCGGTGGTTACCGTGAGCTGCAATTTTTTAAACTTGAAGAGATTGGGGTGCTTCAAAAACAACTGCTTGATCTCATCATTGTAGTACTCCGGATATTTTTCAAACACTTCGGTCACGCGGATCGCAAGGGGCGAATCCACAAATACCGGCATTTCAGGAATACGGCGATAGAGCACCAATTCGTTTAAAAGGTGGAGGAGGTCTTGGGTGCGCTCGGTTGCAAACGCGGGAATTATGAGCGTGCCTCCCCGCGCGGCGATATCTTCCACCGCGCGCTCAAGAAGGAGATTGCGTTCGCCCGCGGCTTCATGCGCGCGATTGCCATAGGTGGATTCAATCACCAGATATTCAATATCTTCTTGCTTCTCGGGCGGCGGAAGTAAAATAGAGGGCGCGTTGCCAAGGTCCCCGGAAAAAAGCAGGTGCTTCCCTTCTGCCCAGAGCTCCACGAGCGCAGAACCTAAAATATGGCCCGATTCATTAAATCGCAGCCGTATGTCCCCCACTGCCCATTCCTCGTGGTAGGGCACGTTCCGCCACAAAGAGAATGTGCGCTCAAGATCTTCTTTGGTGGAGAGCGCTTCGCGCTCGCGCTCGGCCAAATGGAGCGCGTCTTCCAAAATCAGGCGCGCGAGATCACGCGTGGGAGGAGTGGAATAAATTTTCCCGTGAAATCCCTCGCGCACGAGTTTGGGAATACGGCCCACATGGTCAAGGTGACCATGGGTTACCACGATTGCGTCAAGTCCTTTTGGGTCAAATCGGAACGGTTCACCATTCAATTTCTCGGACTCATGCGACCCCTGAAAAAGCCCGCAGTCAATTAAAATTTTGCTCCCCGAGCGTGCCCGCCCCGTAGCATCCTGTAGGGATTGGTATGGGGTCGAGGGACTCCCTGTTTCAAGAAGATAGCAGGCGCCCGTCACCTCCCGCGCCCCGCCGTGGAATGATAATTTCATGTGGTCAAAAGAATGCTAAACGTATAGAATTATACCATCTTACGGGGAGAGGAGAGAATGGCATGTTAAAAAAGTGTGGCGAGAAGAGCGACGGGGTTTTTATAAAAGATTTTGGGATATCGCCCATGCTACTATGCACCTTACTTAATGGGCGACCATTCCAGTTGGAATGGTCGCAAAACACGATTACCTTCTGGGTCAAGAAAAATAGAAAAGATTCCGGACTTGAGGCATTGTTCACCATAAAAAACGCCTCACGCAGGGAGGCGGAACTTCTTGCGGACGGACTCGAAATAAAGATGGATAGAAATCCCTCAATGTGACCCAAAAATCTAAAAGCCGTATGATCCGTAATGCGTCACGCGGCTTTTCTTAATTTTCGTCCCCACGAGGATTCGAACCCCGATTTCAGCCTTCGGAGGGCTGCGCTCTATCCATTGAGCTAT
>CAZCSJ010000033.1:0-3715 GCA_964501445.1 uncultured Candidatus Saccharibacteria bacterium | reverse complement strand
TTTTGGAAATAGGTGCGAGTTTGGTACAATAGAGACATCATATAAAAGACTGCTCAAGAGCAGTCTTTTATATGATGCGCGGGAGAGGATTTGAACCTCCAAGCCCTTGCGGGCACTAGCCCCTCAAGCTAGCGTGTTTACCGGGTTTCACCACCCGCGCATATATAAACTTGGCAAAAACCTCGGATGAAAAATGTTTGCCGTACGCTTATTCTAACAAAAAAATGCAGTAATCAAAAGACTGCATTGAGCCTCCGATCGGTAAATTAGATTTTGATATCTTGAGATTGCGGAAAAATAGTTATTGGCTTAACCTTCTCGCCTCGCTTCGCTTCGCGGGCAAAGCGGGTGAAAGCCATACTTTGAGTAAAAATGCTATTAAGGTAGCCCTTCAACCAGTTCAGGGACTCTATATTTAATTTTTCTACAGTCTTAATCTTACTCGCTTTTCTCTTCCACAACTTCTTCCACCTCCTCCTTTTTCTCCGCCGGCTTTTTCATCGCCTCTCCCACGATTGCTTTCATTTTTCTCCGGACTTCGCGGGCGGCTTTGTCGCGTATGTAATACAGTTTTGCGCGACGGACTTTTGCGTGGCGCAATACGTCAATTTTTGAGATCACCGGCGAGTGAATGGGAAATATGCGCTCAACGCCGATTCCATCCACCACTTTGCGGACGGTAACCGTTGCCGAGATTCCTTTCCCGTGCTTTTGCGCGATTACAAGTCCTTCAAACGCGCTTATGCGTTCTTTTCCGCCCTCCTTTATTTTCTGATGCACACGCACTGTATCTCCGGGCCGCATTTCCGGGAGATCAGAGCGAAGATATGATGTTTCAAGAATAGTTACATTCATACGGTAATGTATATCAAAAAATCGCACTTTCCGCAATAGCAAAATCCTCGGGCGGATCCGCTTCAAAATAAAGCCGCCTGCCTTCGGGAAAACTAAAGATGAGCGAACGCGCGTGCAAGAGCTGTCGGGAAACTCCTTCGGGGCTAGCCCGAGCGCCGGTCGCCCTAGGGCTAGCCCGGGCATCGGGTGCCATGGGGCAACATACATTCTTCCCTCCGTATTTTCTGTCGCACGCCACCGGATGCCCGATTGCTTTGAGATGCACGCGGAGCTGGTGCATACGGCCGGTTTTCGGCATAAGTTCAACAAGAGAGAATTTCTCGCCCGGCCGCAACACTTTATATTCCGTTATTGCATCGCGACCACCTCGAATCACGGCGTTCCCGAGCGCTACCCCGCGTTTTGTGGGATTTTTTGCGAGGCGGCCAATGGGAAAATCAATCACTCCGCTTTTTCGTTTTGGCGCGCCGCAGACGATCGCCCAATATCTCTTTTCAATCGCGCGCGTCTGAAAAAGAGTTTTAAGCGCCAAAAAACTTTTTTGATTGCGCGCGACCGCCATAATCCCGGAAGTGTCTTTATCAAGCCGATGCACAATACCCGGTCGCGCCGCCGGGGTATCTCCCACCGTGCGAATTTCGGGAAATTTCTCTGCGAGAATACCGGCGACCGTAGACATTTCGCCTTGATGAGATAAAAGAGACGCCCGCGCACTGCGGGCGTTTTCTCCTTCTTTTCCATGCGCCATCATGCCTGCGGGTTTATTGACAACAATAATATCGGCGTCCGAGTAAATGATTTCAAGTTCCATTTTTGTCGCGAATCCCTCTAAAATAATTTTCCCGCACAAGAATGAAACGAAGTATGCCTTGCGTCGCGTGACGCACGAAAAAAGCAATTGCTCCGGCAATGGCAAGCGTAATTATTTTCGTAAACAAAGAAGCGTGGAAAAACGCGGAAAAAAAGAACGGGACAATCTGGCCGGGGTTATTAAAAAGCACGCTTAACGCATTTTCAAGGACGCTTCGCACGAATATGCTTTGCCCAAGTTCGTATAAAAGAAACGTGAAAAGCAGAGTCTCAAGCACGAGCACCGGCAAAAGCCGCCTAAAAAGCCACACCCGATAGATTTTGTTCAGCACCTCTCCGCGAAACCGCGGGGAGAGGCGCGCCGACTGAAATGAAGATGGATTCATAATGGGATACACAATGAAGCTCCTCGTAGCAAGCTGCGAGGTATCTTGCAGAGATTTGATAATCAGAAACCTGCGGTTTCCGATACCTTCCCTGCAAGGTAACCCGTCCAGCAGAGCTGCGGGGAATTCGCTTCGCGATTAAAAACTGAAATCGTGCGCATCCTGGATTTTTCTAAATAGCCGTTTCGCGCGAAAAAGGCGCATCTTAAGCGTGGGAATTGATATGCATTCTTCCTTCGCAATCATCTGATACGATTTGTCTTCAAAGTAATACCGTTCCAGAACGGTTCTAAGATGGACCGGCATTTTCTCAAGGGCCGCCGCAACCGTTGCCTTCGCGTCAACCGCGCCATGCAGACGCGTATCCTCACCTTCTTCGCCCGCTTCCTGATAGATCCCCGGGTCTTCGCTTAAAAATTCGCCGCGGCGCAGTTTCCGATAATGGGTGATTGCGGTATTGATTGTTACTTTATACGCCCATGACTTAAATTCAATTCCGGCAAGTTTTTCAAACTTGTCCCCGTTTTTATACATCTTTACAAACGCTTCCTGCACAATGTCTTCCGCCTCCTCGCGACTCCGCACCACGCGCCATGCCGCGCGCATCAAGGGCTCCTGATATTTTTCCACCAAAATCTCAAAAAGCGCGGGCTGATTAAGGGAGTTTTTGAGTATCTCTTCGTCTTTCATTCCTTCAGCGTTTGTCTCGCTTTTTTGTTCCGCAAGGTCTTCAAGGTATGACGTCATACATCATAAAAAACCAGCCCTTTACTAATAATAACGTACGCATGCAATCGCTGGTTTCATTTTATCGTTTTCATTCTACAACACTTTTCAATTTCATGCAAGCAAAAAACCAAGCGCTGTTGACGGTGCTTGGTTGAAAAATTTCCGTTTTTTGCCGCGCGTCATGACTATTCCCCTTTGAGCGCTGATTCTATCAGCGGCTCAATCTGGTTAAACGGTACTGCACCCTCGATGAACTTGCCGTTGATAAAATTGGTAGGTGTGCCGGTTACTCCGAGCGCCACTCCATCGTCAAGGTCTTTCTGGACTTCTCCGGCGTACTTGCTCCCATCAAGACATGCATTAAATTTGCCGGCATCAAGCCCAAGATCCCTTGCCCATTTTTTCAGATTATCCGCGTTAAGGTCCGGCTGATTTTTAAATATCATATTGTGATACTCCCAAAATTTATCCTGTTCGTGTGCGCATTCGCCCGCTTCAGCCGCTTTTTGCGCCATCGGATGCCTGGACGAAAGCGGAAAATCGCGGTACACAAAACGCACTTTCCCCGTTTTCACGTATTTTTCAATAATTTGTCTCTCCGTTCCTTGAAAAAATTTCTCGCAATAAGGACACTGAAAATCGCTGAATTCCACGATTGTTACCGGCGCATTGGGATTGCCAAGCGCTGGATCATCATCTTGGATATTCCCGGTCGCGATCTTTTGTCCCAAAGACACAGCCGCAGTTGTCCCCCTTGTTCTCGCACCAATGCCCGCGCTATTTGAATATACTACTGCTCCGGCAATCAACGCGCCTGCCGCGATAATCGCTCCCGGTATAAGTAAGGGATTTGTTTTCCCAACTCGAGAAACCGTTTTCTCTTCTTCTTTTTCCCCCTCTGTTTGATTTTCAATATCTTCCATAAAAATTACGTT
>CAZCSJ010000032.1:0-3824 GCA_964501445.1 uncultured Candidatus Saccharibacteria bacterium | reverse complement strand
CAAATTCATCATTGCGCTGTATATCATAGTATAAAACTTTCATCTCAAACCCCCGTATCGCATGGTGCGCTACGCGCTGTCCGATTCTGCCGAGCCCCACGATGCCGAGGGTTTTTTTTGAGACATCGGTTCCGAGCAAAAGAAGCGGCTCCCAACCGTGATATTTTCCCGCGCGGGTAAATCTGTCTCCCTCGGCGACCCGATGGGCAATGGCAAGTATCAAGGCAAATGTGTGTTCCGCCACCGTATCCGTCAGCACCCCGGGGGTATTTGTAATCATCACTCCCCTTTCTTGCGCCGCTTTCAAATCCACATTATCAAACCCTACCGCGTAGTTGGCAAAAATCCTGCATTGTTTTCCTGCCGCATCAAAAACCTCTGCGTCAATTTTGTCGTTCAAATCGCACAGAACCGCGTCATACCGGTCTTTTCCCAATTCCGCGATCATTTCTTGCTTATTGACCGCCTCGCCAATCGCAATTTCATACCCCTTGCTCTTCAGTAGGTTGATCCCACGATCCGGAATCGCGTGCGTTATAAGTATTTTCATATGTGGCAATCTACAAATGGCACGGACTGATCCATTCCTGCATACTCAAGACGAGTGCCGCTACCGCGTATAATGCCTGTGTTTAGATTCCCGTCATCCATAAATTTATCTAATGCTTCTGCGTTTGCCTGTCCTGGATTATTTATGGATATGGAACGCCAATCTGCAGAAACAAATATTGCATGTTCCCAATGATAGGTATTTCCCCACGGCGGCACCGGCCATACGGGAATGTAAGGCGCTGACCACTGCTTTTCTTTGGTGTCATCCCATGCGTGATCAAAGCAGGGATATGCGCCGTTTCCGTTCGGTCCGTCCAGATAAAAATTTAGGACAAGAACGAGTTGCTTTAAGTCAGCCGCGGCGCGCGCTACTTTCGCTTTATTCCGCGCAGAATTAACACTCGTCAAAACGATTGACGACAGAAGACCGATGATGGAAATAACCACCAGTAATTCAATGAGTGTAAAACCTAATTGATTGGTTTTCATATATCGTGGACGCGACAGGCACTACTGGAGCGGCTGGTATGTCGCGTCATAGGGTAACGGGGAATTTGTACCACCACTTATTGCGGAAATAAAAAAATAGATTGTCATTATCGCAATCACCGCTACAACGGCTAATAATGCTATATTTGCTGTCCGCGCATCTTTGATCCTCCCGCCCGAAAGCCGCATCACCAATGCGACCATGCCGGTGTAGACGCGGCCATACTCATCGGCCATGGGCACGGCTTTTTTCTCTTGAAACGCTTCCGGATGATCTTTCTTGTATTGGGAGAGGATGTCCATAACTCAATTATCAATTAGAGGTTTATTTTGTAGTATATCAATAAATTGTTCCGGTGTCATAGCCCCTATATCCCCGCGATCCGGTATGTTCCGCGTAATGAAAATTTTCATGTTCATGTTTTACGCGAGATAAAATCTTTTACGGCGTTTGTGAGAAACTCCTTTACGGTCGCAAAATCCGGACTCTCCCGTAAAAAATCAATCTTCTGTCCGGGGACTTCATCAAGGGAAACAAGCTGGCCGGCAAATAGGCGATCATTGAATTCGCCGCCGTATTTTTTCTGGGCGAGTGCCACGGCGGCGTCGAGCGCGATATGGCCCTCTTTGAGCATAAAGTACCAATCCACATAGTCCTTGTACGCGAGGCGCCTGCCGATTGAAAATGCTTTCATAGCGGCGATTTCAGATAGAGGCGCGATTGATACGCCCCGATATGTCCGGGGAGATTCGATCAGCGGGTACGGGTAATGCAAAAACGTTGTTTTGATGTTATTGATCAAAACATCCAGCTGGTCTTCGGAACGATAGGTTATCGCAAGAGAACCATCGGCAAACACCCGCTTTATTTTTGGGAGGATGGAAGAGGACAATTCTTCTTCGGAAAAAAAATCAAAATCAACGGATACGCGATGTCCGATCTGAAGCGCAAGCGCAGTGCCGCCAACCAAGTAGAATTCCTCAAACTTTACAAAATGAGGAAAAAGTTTTTTCGCCTCTGCTGTGAGCGCATTATCGTGCATGCCGAAAACGGGATAATCCAAAGATTGCTTTTGCCAAGTTCCGCGATTCAGAATGGAATTCCGTTTCTAAACGCTTCTCCAAAACGGCGCGCACCGTTTCTTTGCCGTACATCCCGATAAGCCAGCGCCACTCGGCAAGCGTGCCGTCGTTGATCACCGCAAGGATAACATCTTCTTTGTCCTCCATTGCGTCAAGGTCGCGCCAGCGAAGCCACCACAAAAGAGGCCGAAGCGTGCGCGGGATTTTTTGCCATCGTTCTGCTTTATCCATGCATATTATTGTATCATAGAAAACCGGAACGCAACAACCCCACGCCTCTTTTCTTTTTTTCTTTCAAAAGATTTACCCCGGCATCCGGTATGTTCCGCGTAATGTATACTTTCATATTTTATTCACCATCCACTGCAGGTGCCGACGCCGACGCAATAGTGATAATTGGTGGCATTGTCCACACACCCCAAATTATTGTTATAATAACTTCCGTCGACATCACTTTGTAGCGCGGAGTGGTTGGTTTCGAATACCACGGCAAGGCGATACGCCTCTCCGGTACCGCATGCCGGAGGCCATGCATAGTAATAGACGCGCCCGTCATCAAAGACGCCCGAAGCATTCAAGGGGTCGTTGGGTACTTTAGAGATAGGTGAAATGAAATTGGCGACCGTAAATCCGTTACAGACGCCCGTTTCGAGACAGGCGGAAAAACTTGCCCACTGCTCATCCCATGTCGCCGCTCCGTTGGCAGAAGGGTAGCGTCCGGCCTGATCGTAAAAAAGCTCAAGTGCAAGTTGAATCTGTTTGAAGTCCGCAATACGGCGCGCATCACGAGCTTTGGCGCGCGCCGAGTTCACGCTTGTCAGCACGATACTGGACAAAAGCGAGATGATGGAGATCACCACCAAGAGTTCTATGAGGGTAAAGCCGCTGTTTTTGTATCGCATAGGATTATCTGCCTTCCGATTGGAAAGGCGTTGGCGGAGGCTGAGGAGTATTGCCGCCGCTACCCCAAAAGAAAACAGTCAATGATACTACAAAGACGACCGCCGCCACTATCACAAGCGCATAGATCGCCTGATGAATGTTTGTGATCCGTCCGCCCGAAAGCCGCATCACCATGCGCACCATCCGAGGGTACGCGTGGCCGTATTCATCTGCCATCGGCACGGCTTTTTTCTCTTGAAACGCTTCCGGATGATCTTGTTTGTATTGGGAGAGGAGATCCATGCCAAGATATTATTTTGTCGGGCGATAAAACACCACTACGCTGAGAAAGATAGCGAGAACTACTGCGGCGATGATGTCAAGTACGAAGATATTCATGGATGTGAGGAATATTGTTCACTTATGCTTCATCACATAGATAAAGGTCATCGTGCCCAATATTCCCATCACAATATATGCGATGATAAGATACTCCATAAAACATTGTTTAAGATTTGAGTGTCGCAACGCTGGCGGTAAACATGAGAACGCCGCACGCGGATCCTACGGCAAATGCTGATATGCTTACCGTGCCGGACGATCCGGGGATAAAAAATCCGATCACCGATGAGGCAAAAAGGAGTTTTGCAACATCGGCGAGCGTTTTTGCGATCAACTGAATTTGATCTCTGTTCAACCCCATATTTAGCGTGATGCTCCCATTCTACCAATCGCGCCAAAGAGCGTCAACTTTTCTTTCACGACTTCTTTCATCGCGGCGATAGCGCCCACATCAAGCTTATACATTGCCGTTTCGT
>CAZCSJ010000031.1:0-4207 GCA_964501445.1 uncultured Candidatus Saccharibacteria bacterium | reverse complement strand
TGGCGGTGAGGGAGGGATTCGAACCCTCGATACGGTTTTAAAGCCGTATAGCGGTTTAGCAAACCGCCGCACTAGGCCTCTATGCGACCTCACCAAAACGACTTTAGTATAGCACTTTCTCATACTTTTTCAAATGCCGTACCACCCAGCGCGCCGCGAGGCGGTTTATTTAGTTTTGGTTAAGTTCTCCACCTCTCTGTGAATTGTTGGCAGTAGGGGCATTGTGCTATAATACATTCATGCCCACATTTATGTATTCCGCGGCCGAGCGGAGCGGCACGATTGTAAGCGGCACGCGCGAGGCCGAGAGTGAAAAGACGCTTGCGCGCGCTCTCAAACAAGACGGCCTTTTTCTTTTGGAAGCGCACCGGAGCGGCAAGAACGCGGTCGCACTTCCCAGGCACGCCTCCACCCAGATCAAAACGCTCATGGACCGCATCCGGCGGGTCGGCGTTGTTGAGAAAATGTTTTTTGCGCGGACGCTTGCGGTTATGGTCAAAGCCGGACTTCCGCTCACGCGGGCGCTGGAAGCGCTCGGAGAGCAAACCTCAAACCGGAAATTCAAACGCGTTATCGCGGATATAAGCGATTCGCTGATAAAAGGCAATCCCTTTGCCGCGTCTCTCCGTCTCCACACGGAAGTATTCAGCGATCTTTTCATAAACATGGTGGAAGTGGGGGAGACCACCGGAAAACTCTCGCTTGTCTTGACACTTCTCGCAAACCAGATGAAAAAGGACTATGACATCAGGAAACGCATGAAAGGCGCATTGATTTATCCGGCGATTGTGGTAACGACGCTTGTCGGGATTGGAGGGCTTATGATGGTCTATGTTATTCCCGCGCTTTCGCAAACCATAAAAGAGCTTGGCGTTGAACTTCCCTTGAGCACGCGGATTATCATTGCGATAAGTGATCTTATGTCGCATTACGCGCTTTTTGTGCTTATGGGGATTTTGGTATGTGGTCTTCTCTTCTGGCGATTGCTCAAATTACGCATGGGTAAGGAGCTTTTTGACCGCGTGGTCTTAGGTGTTCCGCTTTTCGGCACGCTCATCCAACAGTTTAATATGGCGCGATTTTCGCGTTCTCTCTCGTATCTCGTAACCGCCGGAGTGCCGATTATAAAATCTCTTGAAATCACCTCGCGCGTGGTGGGTAATACGTTATATAGGAAGGCGATAGCGGCCTCGGCAGGTGAGATCCAAAAAGGCACTACCCTTGGTGAAATCCTCGGGAAATATCCAAAGCTTTTCCATCCGGTGATGATCCAGATGATTAAAGTGGGTGAGGAAACCGGCACAATGGGAAATATGCTCTTGCGTCTTGCGCTTTTTTTTGAGGAAGACGTGGCAACCACCACCAGAAATTTTTCTACTATCATTGAACCGTTTCTCATGATTTTCATCGGAGCGGTGGTAGGTTTTTTCGCAGTCTCAATGTTACAGCCGATTTATTCAAGTTTGGGGAGCATACAGTAAAATAGAGAGAGTAGGAAGTAGGTGGTAGGAAGTAGGATAGGAAGAATTTATTACCTACTACCTACTTCCTACCACCTACTTCCTAATGTATGCGAGGGTTTTCTTTTATTGAAATAGTCGTGGTGGTGAGCGTGATGTTAGGCGTGGCAACGCTTGCGTTGATCTCTTTTGTTCGCACCCGCACATCCGAGGACGTGCTTACTTCGGGACAGAGCGGAATAGCGATCCTCCGCAACGCCCAGTCGCGCGCGCGCGCGGGAGAGGATAATGCGCCGTGGGGCGTGCGCTTGGACCAAGATCAGATAAGCATGTTTCGCGGGTCTGTTTTTTCAAGCTCTTCCATTGTCCATACCTTGCCGTTTTTTTCTGTGCGTCTTACCAATGTGGTTCTCAACGAAGGAGGCAAGGATATCGTGTTTCAAAGTGTGGCAGGGACCACTACAGAGTCAGGAACATTTGATATTGCCGGGAAAAACGATCCCACGCAGGTTTTTTCAATCGGCGTAGACAGCTCCGGAAACGCCTATCGCGCGGGAACGAGTACGGTCATGTTAGACACGAGGATTCGCGATCTGCGGCATCGCGTCTTTACGCTCGGGTGGTCCATCCAAGGGGCGAGTACGCTTACGCTCACGTTTTACGACCCGAGCGCGGTACGGTCAATCGGCATGGCGCCGTATTTTATCGGCGGCGGAACTGGGTTTGACTGGGCAAGCGCGATTATTGTTGACGGCGAAGAACAAGCGCTTCGCATCCATGCTTCTTCGCTCACCGCATCCGACACCACGCTTTTGATTGACCGCGACTGCAGGCAAAACACGAAAAAACTTACGGTTGCGATAGACGAGAAAACCATTGCGACGTATGAAGCGGATTGCAAAACAATAACTATAGGAGCGTTTGGAGGAATGATGAATGAACCATAAGAATAGAATCAGGAATTATGAATTTTGAAAACCTCCTCATTCTTACCCGTGACTCCTAATTCCTAATTCGTAATGCAAGTCAGTATGGTGAATATAATTTCCAAAAAGAAAAAAATATTTTTCGTTGTGGGGACGCATTCTTTACTCTCCGGTTTTGGTCTCGTGGAGATCATAGTGGTTGTTTCCATTGTTACTGTCGCGCTTTGGGGATTTTTGCAAAGCGAGATTTTTGCGTTTCGGCTGTTTTCGGTTGAAAAGAAGTACCAGACCGCCGCGTGGTACGGGCGCGAGGGGATTGAAGCAATGCGCGCGGTGCGGGACGAGTCGTGGGCCGCCAATATCGCGGGACTTCTGTTTGGCACATCGTACTATCCGGTGATCCAGAACGGAAAGTGGAAATTGACGCAAATCGCTCCTCCGAAATTGGATGGCATGTATGATCGCTCGCTTGTAATAAACCGCGTGTATCGGGACGAGAGCGATCAGATCGCGCCTTCCGGTACTGAAGATACGCGCACGCGGAAAGTAACGAGCCGCGTTACTTGGGAAAATAGAACAGTTGAGTTTTCAACCTATATCACCGATTTTCAGTCTTCTCTTGCGCCTCTGCAAGAATCAAAAGTGATTTTTTACGAGGGGGCGACAGAAGATGGTGATCTTGCCCATTTTCCTTCCCAGGATCTCGGGGAAGGCGATCCGGCCGAAAGTTTTACCACGCCTTCTTCGCCCCAATATCGCGTGACCCGAGTAGATCTTTTCTTGCGAAACGCAACCACCACTCCTTCCCCGATATATGTAGAACTTCGCAAATCCGCAACAAGCGCGGCGCTTGCGACTTCACAGACGATCACTTCTTCCACAATCGCCACGACATCACTCGCATGGGTGGAATTTCGGTTCTCGCCCGCAATTCTGCTCGCGACTTCCACTACCTATTTCTTGCGCGTAAGGAGCATCCCTTCCTCAACCGATGCCGCCTCCGGATCGGCGGGTACAATGCGTTGGGCATACGCTACGCCCGGAACATATCCGGACGGCAAGGCATACCGATACATCGGCCGTCTCTCAAACCCTCTTGACGCGGGAGATCCGCTCGATGGCTACGATTTTGGATTCCGGGTATACGCGCTCCAGTAAATAATTCAAAGTTTAAAATGACAACGCAAAATGCAAAATTAGGAAAGTGTAAAATCGTCCCGAAAAGACACCGCAATTTTGCATTTTACATTTTGCGTTTTAGATTGAGCGCGGGCATTAGTTTTATTGAAGTGATTGTGTATGTCGCATTGCTCGGGCTCATCTCCGTGTTGCTTGGAAACTTCATGCTCCAGATTGGAAGCGCGTATGGCCGCGCGCGGGCGGCGCGCGAAACCGTTGCAAGCGGCCGCACGGTGATAACCGAGGTAGTGCGCGCGATTGAAGAAGCAAGCCAAGTGTATGCCCCCACAAGCGCGTTTCAAGTTCCCATGGGCGCGCTTTCGCTCATCACTTCCGCAGGAGTTCCGTCCGGGCATACGGCGCAATACGTTGATTTTTGGGCGGATAACGGCATTTTATATATGCGGGACGAGGCCGGAAACCAGCGCGCGCTTTCCGCTCCCTGGGTGCGGGTAACAAAATTTTATCTTGAAGAGATGCGCCAAGGAATCGGCCGCGAATCAATTCGCATAACGCTTCGGATCGCATACGCCCATCCCCGATTTCCAGAGTCAATTGAATTGCACACTGCCGCGGCGATTAGGGGGAATTATTAAATCAGGACTAAGAACCTGTTCACGATCTTCCCCCTACCTGAAAATG
>CAZCSJ010000030.1:0-4329 GCA_964501445.1 uncultured Candidatus Saccharibacteria bacterium | reverse complement strand
GTATGCACGAGCGTTTCCCCCACCCATGCGCATGTGAGGAAGTGTTGGCCGAGTGATTTTTTACCAATATAAGGCATTTAGGATAGGATATGTACCGATCTAAGATCGGTACATAAATTATGATAGTTTGTTACAACTCAATTGTTGCATCTTCCTTTATTTCCAGCAGGTGTTCGGGTATTTCTCCAAGGAACCGCGACGGCGGATTTGCCGTAAGCGCCCCGAAATGGGCGCGGCGAAGGGCGCAGGAGAGGAACACCCGATCTTGTGCCCGTGTGAGCCCTACATAGAAGAGCCGGCGTTCCTCCTCCAATTCCGTTCGGCTGGTGAAGGCGCGCGAGTGGGGCAAGATTCCCTCCTCAAGCCCCACGATGAAGACCGCCGGAAACTCAAGCCCCTTTGCCGCGTGGAGCGTCATCATGCGGATTGCTTCGCGCGGCACGGGCGCGCCGTCCGCTTCCGAGAGGAGTGCTACGTCTTCAAGGAGCTGTGAGAGGCCTTCCATCGGCTCCTGCTCATCAAAACGGCGCGCCAAACTCACGAGCTCTTCAATATTTTCCCACCGTTCGTCGGCATTGTCCATGTTTCCTTCAAGGTATTCGCGGTAGCCGATGGTGCGTACCAGTGTCTTTAAAAACGCAGTTGGTTTTTCGCGCTCCATACGTTCCCGGAGCCCAGAAATCACGGTTTCAAATTCTCGGAGAGAGGCGCTCGCCATGATTTTTTTGTCTTTTTGGAGATAGAGGAGAAACGACCTTGGTCCAATTCCCCGCGCAGGCACGTTGATGATTCGTTTCAAGCTCACATGGTCGTCATGATTTAAAAGATATCGGACATAGGCAATGATGTCTTTTACTTCTCGGCGTTGGTAGAATCGGATGCCGCCGATGATCACATACGGAATTTGTTCTTCAAGAAATACTTCTTCAAGGGCGCGCGATTGGGCATTTGTCCGATAGAGAATTGCAATGTCGCTTTTTCCTATGCCTTCGCGCGCAAGGCATTCCATGGTCTCAAATACCGCGCGCGCTTCATCGTACTCGTTTTCGGCAACGGAGAGGGTAATCGGGTGTTCCCCATGGCGCTGGGCAGAGAGCGTTTTCTCTTTCCGTTCACTATTGTGGCAAATCACCGCGCTTGCCGCTTCCAACACCACGGGTGTGGAGCGGTAGTTTTGGTCAAGGACTATGATTTTTGCGTCCGGCCACTCCTTTTCAAATGAGAGAATGTTCCGGAAGTCCGCCCCTCGCCAGCCGTAGATTGATTGGTCAGGATCGCCGACAATACAGATGTTTCTATGGCGCGCGGCAAGCAAGGACATCAAGGCATGCTGTGCGGTATTTACATCCTGGTGTTCATCCACATGGATGTAGTGAAAACGTTCCTGGTAGCGCGCGGCAACGTCCGGGTGTTCTTTGAGGAGCAGGACCGCATGGAGTATCAAATCGTCAAAGTCCATGGCGTTTGCGCTCTGCAGCCGTTTCTGGTACGCGCGCCAGACCGCACAGATGGTTTTTGAGAATGGGTCGGCAAGGCCGCTTTCCTCTGCGTAACGCGCCGGAGTCATGAGTTCGTTTTTTGACCGCGAGATGATATTCATGACAAGTCCCGGGGGAAAGCGCTTTGGGTCAACCCCCTCTTCTTTTAACACTTCTTTCAAGAGCGCCATGGCATCGTCTTCATCAAAAATCGTGAAGTTTTTTCTAAAGCCCATGCGGGGCGCCTCTACGCGAAGGATACGGACTGCCTGCGAATGGAATGTGCCCAGAAACAGCCCGTCCACAGGCCATCCGCCGCGCGCGGCAAGCCCGCGCACCCGTTCACGCATCTCCTCCGCGGCTTTGTTTGTGAAGGTGACGGCAAGAATGGTATCCGGCGGTACCCCTTGTGAGAGGAGATAGGCAATTCGGTGCGTGAGTACGCGCGTCTTTCCGCTTCCCGGACCTGCGAGGATGAGCACCGGGCCCTCTGTGGTCTCTACTGCTTCTTTCTGTTTTTGATTGAGGTTGTCTAAAAGCATATCCCTAAAATCTGACACGTAATCCCTCATATGATACCTGTGGATACTTTGCTTGACTACCCCTTGAGAGGAGGTACCATTGGGGTGTGGCGGTTACGCTGTTTTTGTTTCATCTCTGAAAACCGCCTACATACGGTAAAAATTGACTCCGAGCCGCTTAGATACGATAAAAAATGGCTTCTCGGAGGAAATTCTCGCCTATTAGTACTCAACCAGACATTTCACCGCTCCGCCAGCCGGCGGAAGACGGATTCCAAAAATTTCTCTTACGTACGCCTTTTCTTAAAAAAAGGCTTTTAAGCCTTTTTCTCGTGTTTTTTGGAATACTCGCGCTTGCAGCTCCTGCCCAGGCGCATGCGGGCTTTTTTTCCGATTTACTCTCAATGATTATAGGCAAGGCCGAGGGAGCAGCGCCTCTGGAATCTTCTGCGGCAACCCTCTCGCTCCCTCTTCTTGGGAGCGGGGGCAATGGACTTGAAGACCGTGCGGTTGCGGATGGCGCGAGCGAAACGGATGAAACCCCGCTCGCAGCGGTTGAGGAGAGCGCGCTCGTTGCCACGAGAAATCCCCAAGGGACGCTCGCTTCCACCCGTGATCAGATCGCGGTCTATACGGTGCAACCCGGTGATACTCCCGCAGAGATCGCAGAGAAGTTCAATATCTCCCTCAATACTCTTTTTTGGGCAAATGACCTGAATTCCGCACGCATGCTCAAAGTGGGCGATACGCTCGTGATTCTTCCGGTTTCTGGCGTGAAGTACCAGGTGCGCAAGGGCGATACGATTGAGGGGATCGCAAAGAAATTCAACGGGGATGTGGGCGACATTTTGAGTTTTAACGGACTGGTGGTGGGCGAGGCGCTGGACGTGGGCATCACGATTATCATTCCCGATGGCGAGGTTGCCACCCCTGTCTCCTCCCTCTCGCCGCAGGGTTCTTCAAAGACCCGCGTTGCCGCACTTCCCCAGCACAAGGGCTATTACATGCGTCCGGTAATCGGCGGCCGCAAGAGCCGCGGCATTCACGGGTATAATGGCGTGGATCTCGCACAAACCTGCGGCGAGCCGGTGCTCGCATCAGCAGAGGGCACGATTATTATTGCCCGCGCATCGGGCTGGAACGGCGGGTACGGAAAGTATGTGGTGGTCGCGCATCCGAATGGCACGCAGACCCTCTACGCGCATCTCTCAAAAATTCTCGGTTCTGTCGGCCAGAAAATTGCGCAAAGTTCGCAGATCGCGACTATCGGCTCAACCGGCAATTCAACCGGCTGCCACGTCCACTTTGAGATTCGCGGAGCGAAGAATCCGTTTTGACGTGAATTATGAATTACGAAGTATGAATTACGGACGCAGGATTCGTTGCCATAATTCATAATTCTTACTTCATACTTCTTGTTTCGGCCGGTACGAGAGCGCCTCGGAGAGATGGCGTTCTTTTATTTCATCAGAGTTCTCCACATCTGCAATAGTGCGCGCGAGCTTAAGAACCCGATGGTAGGCGCGCGCGGACAGCCGATATTTCTCGTGGGCGTTCCGGACAATCGGTCGGAGTTCGTCGGAGAGATGGATAAAGGTTTTGATTTCACGGATTCCCATCTCCGCATTGGTTCGTATGGGGAGATTTGCGAAGCGCTCCCTCTGGCGCGCGCGGGCCCCGATGACTTTCTCCCGGATATCTTCCGACGACACGTCGCCTTCCCCTTCCAGTTTTTCATACTCAACTTCCGGTACTGCGAGGTGTATGTCAATGCGGTCAAGCATGGGTCCTGAAAGTTTTTTGGTATAGCGCAGCACCGCTCCCGGGCTGCAGACGCAATCTTTTCGGGGATTGTCGTAATGTCCGCAGGGGCACGGGTTCATTGCCGCCACGAGCATGAATTCCGCGGGAAATGTTTGGGTGCCCTGTGAACGCGACACCGTGATGCGCCGCTCCTCCAAGGGTTGGCGGAGCGCTTCAATGACGCGGCGGTCAAACTCGGGAATCTCATCTAAAAAGAGCACTCCTCGGTGCGCGAGCGTTGCCTCTCCCGGCCGCGGGTACGTGCCGCCGCCGATGATTGCCGTATGGGAGGAGGTATGGTGGGGACTGCGGAACGGCCGTGTGGATACAAATGAGGCGTTCTCCGGAAGCACGCCCGCAACGCTGTAGATTTTTGTGACCTCAAGTATTTCGTCAAACTCAAGCGGCGGGAGGAGGGTCGGGAGAATTCGCGCGAGGAGCGTTTTCCCGGCTCCCGGGGGACCGGACATGAGGATATTATGCGCGCCTGCCGCGGCAATGGTGAGCGCGCGTTTTGCGGTTTCCTG
>CAZCSJ010000029.1:0-4798 GCA_964501445.1 uncultured Candidatus Saccharibacteria bacterium | reverse complement strand
GTGGGGGGATATGAAAACGCTTGCCAATATGAATTATACGGAGTAAAATAACCGAAATGGTAGCACAAAAAAAACAATTTGTTATCCATACCCGGCACGGGGCGTATCGCGCGCGAATATGGCGTGATAAACAAAGCGGGACATACGGAGCTAAAGTAACGGGGTTCCCCGAAGAAGTGGTAACATTCGGCACTTCCCTTGCAGACGCCAAGCGAATGATAAAAGATGCCCTAGAACTTCACTGCGACGATCTCATTAGTGAAAGAAAGCTCGTGCTGGACGACACGGGCAAAGTGGCAGGGCATATCCCCCGCTCGCGCGTATTGGTACCGGCGTAGCACATGGGGTTGCTCCCTTCCTTGAAATCGCATGAGGTTATTGCCGCCTTGATTCGGGCGGGTTTTCGTATCACGCGACAAAGCGGCAGTCATGTGCGGCTTCGGCATTACACGGACATCGCGCGACAAACCACTGTGCCCCAACACAGTACTCCTATTCCACTGTGGCTTATGCACGCAATCCTGCGACAAGCAAAGATTTCAACGATAGAATTCAGAAAGATCCTTGGCAAAAAGTAACGGGCCATTAGCTTAGTGGGCGCGAGCCAACTGCTTGGCTCGCGGAGAGATGCGAGGCGCATTTTGTGAAGCAAAATCGCCCCATCTGCGGGAAATCCAGCGAGCTCTCCGAGCGAGCGTAAAGGATTTCCCGGGGTTTTGCCGAGGGGGCAAAACAGCACCCGGTTTGTGCACCCCGTTACTCGCGAGGTGGGCCTATAGCTTAGTGGTAGAGCACTCGGTTTGCATCCGAGAGATCGGGGTTCGATTCCCCGTAGGTCCAAATATAGGCGAGTAACGGGGCAGGTCCGGTAGACGGGAGTTCTATTCTCCCCGGGTCCATTGGCCCGCCAAGATAATCGGAACATCTGAGAGATCGGGGTTCGATTCCCCGTAGGTCCATGACTAAAAAAATATGCACACGCAGACATATCGGATAAAAGGGATGCATTGCGCTTCATGCTCCGCGATTATTGTGAGTACGCTCAAAAAGGTAGCAGGCGTGCAATCGGCGGAGGCGAACTATGGCACGGAGACCGTAAAGGTATCTTTTGATCCGTCAAAAATCAATCCGCACGAGCTGTCAAAAAGGATTGAACCGCTCGGATATTCTCTGGTCATACCGATGGATGTAAACCATTCCGTCCATTCAGAAAAAACGGCGCAGGACATGGGAATGTCTCCCGAGGAACACGCGGCGCACACCGGACTGGGCCAGTCAAAACAGGAAAAGCTCGCTGAAGTTGCTGACATGAGGACTAAAGTAATGGCGGCCATCCCCCTCGCCGTGTTCAGCATCTTTATCATGGGCTGGGATACGCTCGCCTCATTCGGCATCGTTTCCGCAATGTCCCCAGTCGTTGATGAATTCGCGCATCATCTTTTGCCAATATGCGCGACATACATGCTTTTCGTCGTCGGCAAGCCATATCTCATGGGCTTCTATCGCTTCCTGCGGTATGGCAAGGCGAACATGGACTCACTCATCGGCATCGGCACGGCCGCCGCTTTTCTTTACAGTTTTATCATCACGGCTTTTGAGGAACCCTTGCGTCCGTTTTTGAATGTTGAGAATACCTATTACGATGTGGCTATCGTCGTCATCGCCTTTATCACGCTCGGCAAATATCTTGAGGCGAAAGCAAAAATAAAGACCGGCGACGCTATAGAAAAACTGCTCAATCTCCAGGCAAAAACGGCGATCGTTGTTCGGGATAACAAAGAACAGGAAGTTCCTATCAATCAGGTCGTGCACGGCGATCACCTCATCATAAAGCCGGGGGCGCGTATTCCGGTAGACGGGATTGTATCAGAAGGATCGTCTTTCGTTGACGAATCACTGGTTACTGGCGAATCCATGCCTATTGAGAAAAATACTGGTGATACAGTCGTTGCCGGCACGATCAACACCACCGGCTCTTTCACCTTCAAAGCGACGAAGGTCGGATCGGAGACATTGCTTGCCCACATCATCAAAATGGTTGAGGAAGCGCAGGGAAGCCGCGCTCCGATCCAAAAGTTGGCCGATAAAATATCAGCGGTATTCGTGCCGATTGTTATTGTTCTCTCATTTCTTTCCTTTGGCGCTTGGCTCATCCTCGGCACAAATTCCTTCGGCTTCTCGCAAGCGCTTTCTTACGGCCTCGTATCGTTTGTCGGCATCCTCGTGATCGCGTGTCCCTGCGCTCTCGGCCTTGCAACGCCGACCGCAATCATTGTCGGCGTCGGCAAGGGAGCGCGGGAGGGTATTCTGATCAAAGACGCGGCGACTCTGGAAAAACTGCACAAGGTAGATACGGTCGTCGTTGATAAGACGGGAACGATTACTAAAGGCAAACCGGAGTTGGCGCATGTGCAAAACATGTCAACATTGCCCGATGAGAAAATAATTTCCCTGCTCGCTACACTTGAAAGCAAATCCGAGCATCCGATCGCTCATGCCGTACTAGAATATGCCAAAGCAAAAAAAATCTCTCTCATGTCAGCTTCTAATTTTGAGATGATTAAAGGCAAAGGAGTAAAAGCATTTATTGAAAATACTGAGTACTTCGCTGGGAATACGAAACTGCTGTCCGACCTCAAACTATCTTTTGATCTAAATAAAATTGAAGCAGAAACTTTACAGGGCAAGACTCCGGTAATCCTCGCTATAAAGGAGGCGGTGCTCGGCGTGGTCATGGTGGCTGACGCGATCAAGCCGGAGGCGATTGAAGCGGTCAAAAATCTCCACAATCTCGGCATCAAAACCGTCATGCTCACGGGCGACCATAAAAACACGGCTCTTGCCATTGCCCGGGAAGTCGGCATTGATGATGTGGTAGCCGAGGTGCTTCCGGATGACAAGCTCAATAAAATAAAAGAATTACAAAATCAAGGCCGCATCGTGGCCATGGCAGGCGACGGCATCAACGACGCTCCAGCTCTGGCGCAAGCCGATGTCGGTATTGCGATGGGAACCGGCACCGATGTGGCGATTGAGACGGCCGGCATCACCCTTTTGCACGGCGATATTTCAAAACTGGTCAAAGCGATCCGTCTTTCAAAGTTTACCATGCGCGGCATAAAACAAAATCTCTTTTGGGCGTTTATCTACAACATCATCGGCATTCCTCTTGCCGGAGGATTGTTTTTCCCGTTCTTCGGCTGGCTCCTCAATCCCGTTTTTGCCGGACTCGCGATGGCGTTCTCCAGCGTGTCGGTCGTGGGCAATTCATTGCGCCTCAAAGCAAAGAAATTATAAGAATATGAAAACATACACTTTCCATGTCAAT
The DNA here is from genome assembly GCA_964501445.1 of uncultured Candidatus Saccharibacteria bacterium. Taxonomy (GTDB): domain Bacteria; phylum Patescibacteriota; class Minisyncoccia; order Sungbacterales; family HO2-52-23; genus CAZCSJ01. The sequence goes on along the minus strand of CAZCSJ010000029.1, from coordinate 1,470 downwards.
GGTATGCATTGCAAGGCATGTGTGGTGTTGACCGAAAGCGAATTGACTGATGTGCCGGAGGTGTCATATGCGAAATCATCGCTTGCAAATCATAGCGTTGAAGTGACCGGTGATTTCGGCGATAAAGAGCCGAAGCACATTGCACGGGACTTGAGCGAAGTATTGAAGCCGCACGGCTATACAATCTCTCATGAAAAACAAAAACGGCCGGTGCAATGGTCGGACTTCCGTATTGCCCTACCGATTGCCGGAGTGTTTATCGCCCTCTTCATCAATTTGCAAAAACTCGGCATAGTGAACTTGGTAACCACATCCGAAGTTGGTTACGGCACGGCATTCGTGATCGGGCTTATCGCATCCGTTTCTACCTGTATGGCAGTTGTCGGCGGCTTGGCGCTTTCCCTGTCCGCAAACTTTGCAAAAGAGGGCGACAAGGTGCATCCGCAGATGTTATTTCACGCGGGGCGGCTCGTATCATTTTTTCTGCTTGGCGGCGTGATCGGCGCGTTGGGATCGACATTCCAGCTGGGGACGATGGGTACATTCGCCTTGAGTATGATCGTTGCTCTCGTACTTCTTGTGCTCGGTATCAATTTGCTTGATATATTTCCATGGGCAAAGAGGATTCAGCCAACTATCCCTCGTTTCATCGGCACGCGCGTGCACGGCCTCAAAAATATAAACCATGCGCTTATGCCTCTATTGGTCGGCGTTGCCACATTCTTCCTGCCGTGCGGCTTCACCCAATCCATGCAGATTTATACGCTGACCACCGGTAGTTTCGCGGCGGGCTCGCTCATCATGGGTATCTTCGCGCTCGGCACGCTTCCGGTGCTGGCGCTCTTGAGTTTTAGTTCGCTCGGCATTTACACAAAGGCGCAATCCAGCGTATTTTTCAAGACAGCTGGTCTCGTGGTGATATTTTTTGGACTTTTTAATCTTATGAATGGCTTGGTTGCCGCCGGTATCATGCCACCCCTTTTCAGTTTCTAATCAAATCCGATGCGGGACAAAAACTTATGAAAATTACGATCATATCCGTACTGATCGCCGCGGTCTTGATCGGAGGAGCGATCACACTCTCAAGCGACAATGCGGGCTCAAAAAACAATGTGCGCGTGGTGGACGGCACACAAATTATCACTATTCACGCCAAGGGTAGTTATTCGCCGAAAGTGACGACTGCCCGAGCTGATATGCATACAGTGATAAAGATGAATACGCGGGGTACCTTTGACTGCACTTCCGCACTCGCTATTCCAAGCTTGGGTTATCGCAAAAACCTGCCGCCATCGGGAGAGACCCTTATCACGGTTCCTCCTCAAAAAGCCGGCGCGATTATCCGCGGAGTATGCACCATGGGAATGTATAATTTTGCAATCAACTTTAATTAGAATATCGTTTATCTTTAATGGCAAAAACAAATTATTTCTACGCGTATCTCGTGCCGGGCGGCAAAAAGGGCGTTGC
>CAZCSJ010000028.1:0-5026 GCA_964501445.1 uncultured Candidatus Saccharibacteria bacterium | reverse complement strand
AAATTGATCAGTTTATCAGGAACAAAAATTGTTTTTTGCTTCTCCGCTCATGTCTCGTCACTCCGCATTAATCCGATTTTTCCAGCATGACGAACGCGATCGCATACCATTGATCGTGCGATATACTGACATCCGCGCGTTCCCCCGACACAAGTAGGGAAGAGGCGAGCACCGGCCGGCCGCTCTCTTCTTTTTCTATCCACACGTCATGCCAGTCAATCTTCCTGCCAAGCGCTTTCATGAATGCTTCTTTCGCGGCAAAAACCCCTGCCAGACTCTCAATCTTTTGATTTCGCGCAAGCTCCGATTCGGTAAACACTTTCCCAACTCCGCCGCTTCGCTCAAGCCGCTTTTGAAACTCCGGAATATAAACAAGGTCAATGCCGATGTGAGCCATGGTATGCCCTATGCCCATCAAGCGTCTATGGATAAAGATTGCTATGAGTATCAAGCGCTACAAAAATACATTCGTCTTCACTGATTGACTTGTAAATCGCCCGTAGGTCGCCCGTGATATTGATGCTCCGATAGTCAAGGTATTTCCCTTTGAGCGCATGATTGTTGAGCATAGGATAAAACGGGTCGTCCAAAAAAATATGAAGCCGTTCTTGCAACTGCCGCCGCTGTTTTTTGTTGAGCTTCTTTATATGTTTCCGGAATTGACCATGAAAGATAAGGTTCATAGCCCCGAGAAATATGCATCTAACTCCTTATGAGAAGTAACGCGGGGGGAAATATTTTTCCTCCGGGTGATGTCATATTCGACCTTGCCAATCAAACGCTCAAGTTCCGGCGATATGCGAGGAGTAAGGGAAAAACGAATTTCCTTGCTGCGCGCAAGCTGCCTCAAGTAGGCGTTGATTATCGCGCTCAAAGATAACCCAAGACCGCTCGCGACTTTCTGCGCGCGCGCCTTTATTTCTTTTTTGGTTTTGATATTGATCACAGTGTTCATACCAAAAGTATATACAATGGTTAGGCCATGTCAAGACGGATGATATGTCCTCAAAAACTCCTGGGCGTCCGCAATGCCCATGTCCACGCAGGCATTGAGCCGCGCTTTGTTCGTGTCAAGAATGGATTTGAGGGGAAGTTGTATTTTAGGTCTGATGACTTTGAGTCGCGGCTCTTGTTCAAGTTCTTTTTCAATCTCCTGAAAACGGAGTTTGAGCGTCCGCACCAAGTGTGCAATGTGCTTTGGCATACTCATCGCGAGCAGATGAGAAAACGTATCATATCGGCTACCCACAAAAAATCCTTTTGGTTTGTTGTACACCACCACAACCTCATCATGGCCATCAGTAAGAGCTTTTGCAAAAGGAAGGGGGTCGGACAGGCCGCCGTCAATATATATGCCATGGTCAATAGTAATCGGTGCATGCATAAAGGGCACCGCGGAAGATGCGTTCATCAATTTCAATACCATGTCTTTGGTTGGACGCACATAGACCGACTCACCGGTATCACGACGCGTCACAACGATTATCAATCGTGCGCTGGCATTCGTAATATGTTCAACACACAATCTCGTTTCTCCATTTTGAAAAAGATTCTCCATATATTCAAGATCCAGCATCGGTCGTTTCCATAGTGGGTTCAAGAAGTTTACCAGCCTTCCGTCATACACGTGATTTCTCCACACATTCTCAATAACGCCCGGCTGGTTTGCGATGAAAAACGCGGCAGCATAAGCTCCAGCAGAACAGCCATAGAAAGAGTCAAAATGTTCTGCTCCGAGTGTACGGCAAAGTTCTGCTGCAACCCCCGCATCATACGCACCTCGCAACGCCCCCACGCCGATTACCAATGCTCGTTTCTTTTTCATGACGATAGATCAATAATTGCCTGTCGAGATTTTTCTACAATCTTGATTGGGGTTTCGCGCGTAAAATAAAGTGGTTTCCCGAATATCACTTTTACTTTTCCGCGTTTGGGGAATGCGGCACCGACCGGAAATATATTCTCAATCCCTGAAATTTTGATCGGAACGACCGGTACTTTCAGTTCTTTTACTATAATGCCGAGTCCGGCCTGAAACGACAGGAGCGTGGCATCGCGCGAACGCTCCCCTTCAGGAAAAATAAGAATATTATTGCCGCGATCAATCAATGTCCCCATGTGTCCAAGCGTTTTTCTAAAACCGCTCTCCTGCGGCAAGGTGAAAAAGTTGAAGAAAATAGTCCCGTACTCGTATGCAAATCGCTTCCATGCGCGCTTCAGGAGATTCGTATCTTTGAAAAAAAACTCCTCCCATACCGCAGTGGCGGTACGATAGCGTACCCTCGGAGGAAGCGAGCAGTAAATCGCGGGAAAATCGAAATAGCTGATGTGGTTTGCGATAAAAATGACGGACATATGGTTCTCGATCTCTTTCAGGTGTTCCAATCCCTTACATTCGGGAGTCATCAGCCAGTTAAAGAAAAGAGTCGGTACGATGTCGGTAATTTTCCGCAGATAGGCCAACCATGGCGTTGTCGTCCAAAGACGCAGACGACTTTTCTCCCTGTGATGCTCGCGTTTTTCAATGAACGCACGCAGATCGCCGACTGTGGTTTTTTGCGTGATGAACGTATCCTCCATGTCCAACCGGAATTCCTGCTCAATGTAGCTTGTGAGTTCAAGCCGCCCGATTGAGGTAAGCCCGAGGTTGGCTACCAAGACCGAATCCTCGCGGATGTCGCTCGCTGATTTTCCCGTAACCTTGCCGACAAGATAGGCGAGTTTGTCTTGGGGGGGCGGCCCGTTGCCTTTGGCGCCTTGCGTCACGCGCTCGCGCACCTGAAATCTGCGGATTTTGAGCGTGGTCGTTTTGGGAAACTCGAGCTCACCCCAGAGTGAAAAATCCGTGATCTGCTGGGTCGGGTCAAGTTGCGCGTTTGCTTTTTGGATAATTTCCTCCGGCGTTCTTGTGTTATCAAGAATCAGGACTGCGTGCACTTCTTCGCCCTCTCCGGTATTCACGCCGACTACGCACGACTCCCGCACACCCGGGAGAGTATTAAGCACGCGCTCCACGTCTTCCGGAAATACGTTTATGCCCGAGGCGGTTACGATCACTTCTTTTTTTCTTCCTTTGATAAAGAGATTGCCTCCTCTATCAAAAGCACCAAGGTCGCCTGTCTTAAACCAGCCGTCAGCAGTAAACACTTCTTTCGTGGCAGCATCGTTCTCATAGTAACCGGAAAAGATATTGTCGCCTCGCGCAAGGATTTCTCCGTTTTCAATTTTAAGATCAATGTCCGGAAGCGCCTGGCCGGCCGATCCCGCGATTTGTTTCTCGATGGAAGTTATAGTCAAAACCGGAGAGCATTCGGTAAGGCCGTATCCCTCAAGCACGTCAAACCCCAGCGCCTGCCAGAATCGCCAGACCTCCGGATCAAGCGCAGCGCCTCCCGACACAAAAAGCGAGAGGTGTCTGCCGAACTTCCGTTGTATGGGGAAAAATATTTTTTTGCGCGTTGCTTTTGAAAAAGATGCCGTTACTTTTACGAGCCACGCGAATGCACCGCTCATATGTTTGAGCGATAATTCGCGCTCAATCGCATTTTTGAGCGCTTGCAAAAGGCGCGGGACAATAGCCGCAGCATAAATATCTTCCTCGGCAAACGCCTCCATGATCGCGCTTGGTTTGAGCGTGCGCAAGTATACAATGGCGCTACCGCAGGAAAGGGGCACGAGAAAACTTCCCATTTGTTCCAGTGTATGTGAAAGAGGCAGGAGGGAAAGAAATTTCCATTTGGGAGTGATACAAACAATGCGACCTTTTATCTGTTTGAGATTTGCTATGAGATTTTTATGCGTCAGCACCACGCCCTTGGGATCACCCGTTGATCCGGAAGTGTAAATAATCTCGGCAATATCGCCTGGCTTTGTCTCAAATATTTTCTCTGCCGGCTCAATATCATCATCAAGCAGATATTCCAATTCTTCAATCAAAATGGAATTTTCAACGTCAATCTTGTCGAGTTTATATTGGCTTTGAATGAGTAATTTTCCTGTGGTAAGTTCGGCTATTGTCTGTGCCCGCTCTTTGCCTGACATAAAATCAACCGGCACAACAATCGCGCCTCGCGCAATGATTCCCCAAAACACAATCCCCCACCACGGACTGTTTGGCGCCCACAGTACCACGCAATCTCCTTTTTGCACGCCCCGCGTTTCGAGCCATCCCGCCATCTTGCGTGAAAGCAGATACAGGTCATTGTACGAAAAAACAAAACGCCGCACGCCCGTACGGTATACGAATGCGGCCTTATCTCCTCGTTGATGAAACGAAGCAAAAAGATCGCCGAGAGTTTCCATGTCCGCTATACGACGAAATTAACGAGTTTGTCCGGAACGAAAATTATTTTGCGCGGTTCGTGATCGGCGAGGCGGCTCCGAACGACGTCAATGGCACGCGCGGCGTCAACCGCTTTTGCCTCGGATAGGCCGAGCGGAAGGGACAGAATCCCGCGGGTACGCCCGTTGACCTGCACGATGAGACGAAACTCGTCCTCCTTGGTGAATCGCGGATCACATTTCGGCCACGGCTCCTGGTGGATGGACACGAACTTCTTCTTCACGCCATTCATCCGCTGCCAAAGTTCCTCGGTAATATGGGGCGCAAACGGCGCCAGAAGTTGAAGAAACATTTTTCTATCACGCGGAGACACCGCGTTTTTGTTTTCTTCATACCCGTTGAGGAGCATCATGAGCGCCGAGATCGCGGTATTGTACCGGAGGTTCTCTATATCGTCAGTAACTTTTTTAATGGTCTTGTGGAGCAGTTGCCGGACGTTTTCATTCCGGATCTTACTATTCCGTTTTTCGTTTTTCGTTTTTAATTTTTCGCCCGCCAATTTCCACACCCGCTCCAGAAACCGCGTGATGCCCTTGATACCCGCATCTCGAAAATCGCCACCTTGATCGAAGGGTGCCAAAAATGCGAGATACATCCGCATGGCGTCCGCGCCGTATGCCCTGATGTAGTCATCCGGATTTACGACATTCCCCCGAGATTTGGACATCTTGGCGCCGTCTTTGG
>CAZCSJ010000027.1:3589-5598 GCA_964501445.1 uncultured Candidatus Saccharibacteria bacterium | reverse complement strand
ATCACAAAGGATTTCTGCTGGGGTTGCGCCGGATCAATTTCCAAAATATTCAAACCGAGCGGCCGCGCAACGTCGCCCGGGTTAAACAAAATCACGTCCTCCGCACGGTTGTCGGGAATAATCCCAAGAATGTCGTCAATCAGATCTCCGTGGGGGTCAATCACCGCAACGCCCTGCCCGGCGGCAATATCCTGCGCGATGAGCGACTGCAAAAACGTGGTTTTGCCCGTACCCGTCTGCCCGATGACATAGAGATGCCGCCTGCGGTCATCGGGTGTCATACGGATAAGGTGCTCTTCCCCGCGGTAGTTATTCCTGCCAAGGACAATCCCCTCGCGCGGGAGGTCGGCCGGGGGCTCGGCGGCTTTTGCTTTCAAAAACTTCACGCGCGGCGCCGGGGTGGTCGGGAGCGGGAAGTGATAGAGCGAGGAAAGTTCATTGGTCGTCAAATGCATGGTTTCCGACGGCCGGAAGAGACGAAAGGAAAAATCAAAAATCAATTTTTCAAGACGGCTCGTCTCGCCGCGGAAAAAGACAAGTTCGTTCGTATCCGGCGCGCCGAACTGCACAAACGCGCTCTCCATATCGTGGAGAATTTCCGTTGCCCGCGCCTCGGACGGGGCAGATGCCATAAGACGGAAATTCGCATTGAACGCAGAGCGCGCGGCTTTCTCCACGATCGTTTTTGCCAGCTCCTCGTGGTAGGGTGTCGTCAACGGCATGCGTTTTTTCTCTTCTTCTTTTTTGCGGATCTGCTCCGGAGAGAGGGTTGCGGGGCTCATCAGTTCCATGGCAACTTCTTTCCCCGCCTCAAACCATTCATTTATCTTTGCCTTTTTCAAGGCATCCTCAAAGTTCAAGCCCTTTTTCAATCCCTCTGCGACTTTCCCCGCGACCTTTTTGATTTTTTTATTTTTGGACGGACGGACGAGGAGTTGCAACGCCGCGCCTTCTCCTTCTTCTCGGAGTTTGGACATCGCGGTCAAAATTTCACCAAGAGGATCTGCCTCAAGTTTCTCGTATGTCCGGAGCGGCAACACGGGGTGGCGATTGAGACGCGCCCAGGAACCGACCGCCGCACCTTGCGGGTTGAAAATATTGTAATCTTTTTCCTTGGTTACCTCCGCGGTGGGGTAGAGACCGAGAATGTGCTTCTCCACGATCCGCGCATAGACCTTCGGAGCGCCTACATAAAAATGAATTTCTTCGCCTTTGTGGTGCACCGCAAGTTCCAACGCCACATACGGCTCGCCGTAGAGGAAACGCTGCCAGGGACGTGCGTGAAAATTGGAAAAGAGCGAGTAGAGCTGTTCCATGACGCCAATCATTTCCTTTTCTTTCTTTTGCTCCTGCCCTTCTTTGGGGTACTCGCGGGGTACGCGAACAGAAAAAAGCGCTATCCCGAGAGCACGCGCAATCTCGCCTTGTTTGCGAAAATGCCGGAAAAGAAAAGTGCCCGCGAGAATCGCTGCCGCAAAGAGAACAAAGGAAGACACTGCCACAAGCGATGTCATATTATTTCATTTCCCGAAGTTTTGCTTCGGCAACAAGTTTTTCGTAGAGCTCGTCCACGATGTAGTCATGGAATGCGTCAATGAGCGCGGCATTATTGCTCGCCTTTGCGAGCGCAATGGCGCTCCCGAGGGATTTCTCAAGCGCCACTTTTGCAAACTCCTGGATTTTTGGCCGGAACTCATCGGAAAAATAGGACGGTAGTCCACCGGCCGGCGGAGACGGAGTTGTCGCTGCACCCGAAGATGGGGGCGGCGGTACGGCGCCCGCAACGCCGCCTCCACCGGCAGGCGGCGTTGCGGCAATCTTCTCCCTTGTCACTTCCCGCACAATTTCTCTCTCCGAGAGTGCTGTCTCCGCACTCGCGCCCTCCTTCATTGCCGCCTTCTTTTCGGCGATACGCGCTTCGAGCTCTGCAATTTCCTCTTGGAGTCCTTTTGATAGTTCAGGCATTCCCTATAGTATACCAAAAGAAAAGCGGTTGGTCAGCAAGAACC
>CAZCSJ010000027.1:0-3489 GCA_964501445.1 uncultured Candidatus Saccharibacteria bacterium | reverse complement strand
GACGGCACACCCGCACCCATGAGGATTGCATGTTTTAATCTGCTCTCCTCGCGGTCCGAACCCGGGAATGCGTGGCTTGCATTCGTAAATGCGAACATTGCTTCAGGGGTAACGCCCCACCACTCAATCGCTCGGCGGAGCGCGGTTTCGGAAGGAATCGTCAGACGATCCTTTTGGGTCCCGTAGCCGATCGCGACCACCACATCCGCTTGCGTGGGTGCGATCACCCGGCAGACCTGCCAAAAGTTTACTACAAAAAATTTAAGGAGCTCAATGGGGTGCGTGCATACATGCCACGCGCCCCGGACGGTTTCCAGAGACAGCTGAATCGTCGGCATCGCTCAACCCTCCTTCCCTATTTTTATCTCTGTCTACGCCACTTATTCAACACTACTGATGTGTAAAAATCAATCCTGCAAGATGTGATATACTGTATGTACTATGCAAAGATACGGGGTTTTTATTCTTATCACGATCCTCGCGCTCGGCGCGTTTTTCCGATTCTTCAGGATTGCCGACGCTCCGCCCGGGCTTTACCCCGATGAGGCGATGAATGGAAATAATGCGCTTGAAGCCCTCGCAACCGGTCCGCCAGCTGGCGGATTTAAGACATTCTATCCAGAAAACAACGGCCGCGAAGGGCTTTTTATCAACCTCCAGGCGGTTTCACTTGCGGCATTTGGCAATGAACCGTGGGCGCTGCGGGTGGTGAGTGCCATGATCGGGGTACTTACAATCCTCTCTCTCTTCCTCGTGACGAAAGAACTATTTCAAAGAGTTGCCACTGTGTCGGACGCGGCGCTTGATCGAGGAGCGGGCATGGTTTCTCCCGCAGGCGAAGAGCGACGAGATCACGCGAGTTCAAAATCCACGCTGGGGATTTTGAACGGCCGCGGAGATACTGCGGCGACGACTATAGCCCTTCTTTCTTCCTTTTTTCTCGCCACTTCCTATTGGCACATCAATTTCTCCCGAATAGGATTTCGCGCGATTCTGGTGCCGCTCGTGACTACTTTTGCGCTCTACTTTCTTTTGAAGGGCCTGCGCACGGGCCGCATTTCTTCCCTGGCTGCCGCAGGCATCTTCACCGGACTTGGATTTCATACCTATATTGCGTATCGTATTTTTCCGGTGGTGCTCGCAGTACCAATCGGACTGTCCCTTTTGGACTGGTATAACAATCTACAACATACAAGGTATCCTTCGACACGCACTTCGGCCATGAGCTCAGTGCCGAATGGCTCAGGAAATATATCCCGAGCAGAGTCGAGGGACAACCTACAAGCCAACCGACACTGTACCCCATGCGCCGTCCTTCTCTTTATCCTTGTAACCGTCGCGGTGGTAACACCTCTGGCACTCCACTTTATCCAAAACCCCGAGGACTTTGCGAGCCGCACCGGCCAGATTTCCATATTCTCTGCAGAAAATCCCCTCTTTGAATACGTGAAATCCGATCTCCTCACGACCGGCATGCTCTTTATCCGCGGCGATTGCAATTGGCGGCATAATTACAACTGCCAGCCGGAATTGAATCCCATAGTCGCTTTCTTTTTCCTGATAGGACTCATTGCAGTAATACGCGCTATCACCGAAAAACCCTATCCCCTAGACCCTAAACCCTATACCCTCATAGCGTGGTTAGTGATGATGTCCCTCCCCGCGACCCTCACTCGCGAAGGCATTCCCCATGCGCTCCGCGCAATCGGCATGATTCCTCCCGTGATGATTTTGGCAGGGCTCGGCGCCCACGCTTCATATCAGTTTCTCTTTGGTTGGATTGAACGCAAAAAAATCCGCTTCACTGACATCCACGAGAAACTCACGCGCATCCAAAAAGAACTCGCAGTGCTCGGGATTGCGTTCCTTCTCGTGATTCCCGTCTTTACGTACCGCCAGTATTTCGTTTTGTGGGCATCGCATCCGGAAACATATTTTGCGTTTTCCACCGACCTCCTGCATCTCGGCCAATATCTCCGGGATATCCCGCCCGATGTGGAAAAATATGTCATCGTAAACCTTCCGGGTGTGGAGGTTCGCGGCATCCCCACGCCCGCCCAGACCCTGATGTTTGCGACCGATACGTTCCGCGAGGAGGAACGCAAGAAAAAAAATCTCCGCTACCTCCTGCCATCGGAGATTAATACTCAATTATCAACAATTACTGACCAGCGAACCTTCATTGCGCTCATGAACGGCAATGACGTAGAATTGAAAAACGCGCTCACCCAGCGTTTTCCGAATTTCAAAATCTACGCCCCGCGCGACTTCGTGGCGTTGCAGAATTTCTGATACCAAATGTAATAAATGGAGTATTCGCTGAGCTTGTTGAAGCGATACCTAACGATTCGTACCCTTCGACTTCGCCCCGCTAGGCGTGGCTTCGCTCAGGGAATAAAAGATACATGGCACACGAAAACAATTTTTCCCGAAAGAAAAACATCGTTGAGAGCTTCCGGGCGGCAGGACACGGCTTTTGGTACGTGCTCCGGCGCGAAACCGCATTTAAGTACATGGTTGCAATCGCGCTCGGGGTGCTCGCGGGAATGGCATATTTTAGAACAAGCCGCGCCGAGAACGTCGCCCTCCTCACCATGATTTTTGCAGTGCTGGGGCTTGAACTCATCAACACCGCGCTTGAGCGATTCCTTGATTTTATTGACCTTCGCGACAACGGAAAAATTCGCGTAATCAAAGACCTGATGGCGGCAATCGTGCTCCTCGCATCCCTCGGTGCGGCGATCATCGGTATCATCATTTTTTTTCCTCATCTCCAGAAATAAATGGAGTTGCGTCTTTCCACAAAACTCGCTTTGGTGGTGCTCGCGGTGATGGCGGCCCTGATGCTCGGCTCGGTCTGGAATGATTCTGCAACCATGGACGAGCTCGCGCACATCCCCGCGGGCTTTGGATATGTAAAAAAACTTGACTACCGCCTGAATCCCGAGCACCCGCCGCTCATAAAGGTCCTGGCCACACTCTCGGCAGATCTTCTGGTGCGCCCCTATTTCCCCACCGACACCAAGGCATGGCGGCAAGATATCAACGGCCAGTGGGACCAAGGACGCATTTTTCTCTATGAATCGGGTAATGATGCCGACCGTATTCTTTTCTTTGCGCGGCTTCCGGTGATACTCATATCACTTGCCCTCGGGTGGCTCTTGTTCCTATGGGTACGAAAACGCTTTGACGAAAAGACCGCCCTTCTCTCGCTCACACTCTTTGCGTTCTCGCCAACGATTCTCGCCCATTCGCGTTATGTGACAACTGATCTTGGCGCGGCATTCGGATTTTTCATCGGGATTGCCGCATTCTTAGTGTTTCTTGAAAATCCCTCGTGGAAGAACACCATCCTTGCAGGAATTGCGTTTGCCGCCGCCAATCTCCTCAAATTCTCACTCGTACTCCTCGTACCAATGTATGCGTTAATGCTTATCGGGTGGGTGATAAGCCGGCCGCATCTATTTTCAAAAGAACGTCTCTCTCTTT
>CAZCSJ010000026.1:0-5694 GCA_964501445.1 uncultured Candidatus Saccharibacteria bacterium | reverse complement strand
TGGCACTAGCCGAAACGCTTGCCGAAAGCGCAAAGCTCCGCAATATTCTCGTGCACGAATACGACTTTGAGGAGGACTACCAGTTGTTTTACGAATCAGCGAAGAGATTTCTCCCTGTATATCACGAGTATCTTGTTGTAATTCAGAAATACATTTCAAAAGAATAGAGGGTGGTTTGCCGTCATCGGTTTCGCGCTGGCGGCTGGTAGGTGAAAAGTTGATAATAATATGGCTGGAGAAAGAGTAAAAAAAGTTGAGATAATCCAGAGTGATATAGGAACACCGGAGACAAAGATTCTTGGTGCGCTTTCCATTAGCAGTAATTGGACGGAATCTAACGGGAGACCGCTCCAAGAAGGCGAGTCGCAGTTTTTCCATTCCACCTATGCTTATCAGATCCGTCCCGAACAATACCAGCAACTTTTGGAGAGAGACGAATTCGTTTTGGACAGAAGAATGTTTGTGGATAGCGTTCCGCAGATAGGCTATGGGAATATCAATAATCTGGAGGCACGCCCGTATAAAGATAACCCTGATGAACTTATTTTATTCCGGTTTCTTACTACGGATCAGGAGCCGTTCAAAAAAATTCAGCAAGAGGGACTTGATATTGGCGATTTGAGTAAGGGCGGATTTACCGGCGGACCAGAGCCGAGATTTGATCCGAAATACTTGGGATATGTGCTCAAGCTGAGAAAGATCGGGGAGGAACAACTTGAAAATTATACATTTCCGCACCGCGTTCTTACCTTTGAAGTTGTTGAACGGATACCGGTTTTGCCTCAAGAAAATGAGGATTATGGAATGAAGACAGAAAAATAGATTTAGGCAGATCCAGAAAAAAAAGAAACAAGCCGCTGATTTTTGGGCGCATAATCTCGTGCGGGGTATCTGGCGCATGGCGGATCGGGAAGGCATCAAAGCATGGGGAGGGTTATAGAAAATTAGTCCGCAGTCTCAGAGTAAAAGAAAAAGAGGCCGGCGGACGAATCCGTACGGCCTCTTGCAGTTCTCTACCCATCCTGTGTCTTGGCGAGACCAGTCTCTTTATTGATTGATTCGTTGCTCCGTTTCTGCAACGAACTCGAGGATATTTTTGATATAGCTTTTATAGTCGGTGATCGGGAATCCGAGCCCAAAGAACGATCCTGCCTTGCTTTCGCACCAGAATCTTGTCCAGTAAAAACCGGAATCTCCCGATCCATAGCGGAGTTTTAGATCACACTGACCCTTTTCTGGTATGTGCCCCTTTTTGACTGTCCCCTTAAAGATGAAACCATTCTTTAGTAAGGACTTTCTTACTGAAGATTTCCATGCATTCGTAGCATGGATGTAATATATTACGCCTGCGGGAGACCTGTATCTATCGGCGTCTTCCTCTATTGGGGGCAACGCCGATACATGCGTGATTTTCACAAAGAACAGCATACTACACAACACCGCCGTCGTAACTATGCAGATTCTCACAACCTTCTCCTTATACTGGATGGGTTCGGATGCCCGACTAAAAACTATCTTTATACTACACTATTAAAATAATCTTGTCAAGTTCTTTTTTATTACTCTCGCAGGTATACTGGAATGATGTTGGACTTTCTTAAAAAATCTGATGCGGAGGTGGCACGGCTGATTGCGGCGGAAACGCGGCGCCAGCAGGAGACGATCAATCTTATTGCGTCTGAAAACATCGCGTCTTTGGCAGTGCGCGAAGCGCTGGGCTCCGCACTTACCAACAAATACTCCGAAGGATACGCGGGCAAGCGATACTACGCAGGCAATGCGATTATTGACGAGATTGAGGAGTTGGCAAAAGCCCGTGCGCGGAAATTGTTCGGTTTGGACAAAAACTGGAGCGTGAATGTGCAACCCCTTTCCGGCGCTCCCGCCAACATGGCGGTGTATTTTGCGCTGTTGAATCCCGGCGACAAGTTTATGGCAATGGCATTGAGTTCCGGCGGGCATCTGACGCACGGAGACCCCGTGAATTTTTCCGGCCGTCTCTTCAAGCCCGTGCATTATCATGTCGGCACGGAGGGATATATTGATTATAAAGAGGTGCGGACGATTGCTCTGCGAGAAAAGCCAAAACTTTTACTCGCGGGATTCACGGCATATCCGCGCGCGATTGATTTCAAGAAGTTCGGAGAGATTGCAAAAGAGGTCGGCGCATATTTCATGGTGGATATGGCGCACATCGCGGGGCTTGTTGCCGCGGGTGCGCATCTGTCTCCGTTTCCGTATGCCGATGTCGTAACCACGACCACACATAAATCGCTTCGTGGTCCGCGTGGGGCCATCATTTTTTCGCGCATAGATCGGGTGCTGAAGTCCCAGAAGTCCGGAGAAAAAGAAATGACGATTGCCCGCGCCGTGAACCGCGCGGTCTTTCCGGGCTTGCAGGGAGGGCCGCACGACAATCAGACCGCGGCGATTGCGGTGTGTCTCAAAGAGGCAATGAAGCCCGCATTCAAAACATACGGCAGACAGATTGTGAAAAATGCCGCGGCACTCGCGGCGGCATTGCAAAAGCGGGGATTTCGCATCGTCTCCGGTGGCACGGACAATCACCTTATGCTCGTTGACCTAACAGACAAAAATATTTCTGGACTTGAAGCGCAGACCAGATTGGAACAAGCGGGTATTATCACGAGCCGTACCACGATTCCGCATGATCCGCGACCTCCGTATGATCCTTCGGGCATCCGTCTCGGCACGCCCGCGGTCACCACCCGCGGCATGAAAGAGAAGGAGATGGAAAAAATTGCGCGATTGATTCATGGGGTGTTGACAACTGGCGATTTCAAGAGTATCAAGAAAGAGGTAAAAGATCTTTGTCAGCGTTTTTCAATTTGGTGACGGAGGGAAGATGAAACACATAGAAAGAGCAATGGGACATCGCTTTTTCAGAAGATCGATCTTTGTTTTAATGTTAGCGAGTATTCTTATCGCGGCATTAAATTTCAACTGGACGGTTACTGCGCTAGCAGTTGCGGTATCCTGCGGTGCAGTTTTTCTCTTGGTGAAGTGGGATACATCAGAGTGGGAACGAATCTATGGAGAGCTGTAGTAGTTTATAACATTCCTTCCCTGGAGAAAGTGATTGATTGGCACATTGTTCTTTTCACGCCATACGCTCGCGCATAGAAAGAGGGGAGGTTGCGTGATAAAATATACAATTCAGCGCATTGGCTGGGGGATTGCTGGAGCGGGCTTTGTGGTGTTTTTGCTTCTCATGCTCGCTGATGCGGTGCTTCCGAGTACGATAGTTGGACGATTTGCTCGCGTGGCACTGGAGTTTCCGATTCTGCCGGGGCTTTCCGGACGGCACGCTTTTCTCCTGGGCATAGGATGGAAACTTATTCTGGGGTTGTATATTCTGCATAAAAAAAAGTTGCTTTTGGGCCGACGATAAGGCGGTGATAAGGGAAGTTTGCGGAAACTTCCTTTTTTTATTGCGTTTTGCTACCATGCGGGTATGAAGATTTTGGACGGCAGAAAGATAGCCGACGGTATGCTGGCGGGTATGAAGGCGGATGTTGCCGATGGGAAAAAGCGGGCGCGTCTGGCCGTTATTGTTGTTGGCAAAGATTCAGTGGTGGAGAATTTCATCGCGCAGAAGAAAAAAGCCGCTGATTTTGTCGGCGCTGAAGTGCGCGTCTATCCTTTTCCCGCGGATATCACGACCAATGAATTGCGTAAGCGGATCGCGGAAATCGTGCATGAGAAAAAAAACAGCGCAGTCATTATCCAGCTTCCGCTCCCGCCGCACATCAACAAACAATATATCCTCAACGCGATCCCGCCGGAAAAAGATTCGGATGTTTTGAGCGCTCGCGCTATCGGCGCTTTTGCTGTAGGCAAAAGCGCCGTGATGCCGCCGGTTGCCGGAGCAATCAAAAAACTTTTTGAGGAATACGCGATTGATTATCGGAACAAATCAATCGCGGTTGTCGGCGCAGGCGCTCTGGTCGGCAGGCCGGTTGCGCTGTGGCTGCTTGGAGAGGGCGTGGGGTTTACGCTCGTTACCGAAAGCACCGCGTATCCGGAGGCGATTTTGCGCGAGACAGACATCGTGATCTCCGGTACTGGCAAACCGCGCTCTATCACTGGAGACCGCATCAAAAAAGGCGCGGTGGTGATTGACGCGGGCACTTCCGAATCCGCGGGAGAAATCGTGGGTGACGCAGACGAGGATTCAATATCCGCAAAAGCATCCGCGCTTGCGCCGGTTCCGGGCGGTGTGGGACCCCTCACCGTCGCCGTGCTTTTGAGAAATCTTATAACACTCGCCGCATCATGATGTATTCCATTGATCTTGCAATTTTCAGATATTTCAATTCTTGGACAGGCGTCTCGCCCTTTTTTGACGGGGCCATACGATTTCGCGCCGTGTATCTTTTGTGGGTTATGATCGGCGCCGCCCTGCTTTTTATCATCGTGCCGCTCATCCAAAAGTATCGCCGTTGGACGGCGCAAAACATACGGATGCTCGCATTGGCTTTTTGCGCGGCTCTCATCGCGCGCTTTGGTATTACGGAACTCATTCGCCTGATCTATCCGCGGCCGCGTCCGTTTGAGGTATTGCCGGATGTCATACAGCTGGTGCCGCACGCGGGAGACGGCGCATTTCCTTCCGGTCATGCGGCGCTCGCATTTGCCATAGCAACGGCTGTCTTTTCTTACTATCCAAAAACAGGCACTTTCTTTTTTCTTGCGGCGCTCTCTATTGGCATCGGCCGTGTCGCCGCGGGCGTGCATTGGCCGAGTGATATTGTTGGTGGCGCAATGGTGGGTATTGCGACGAGTATCGCAGTGCAAAAGTTGTTATTCCGTCACTCTATGCCACCATCGCCTCTTTCCCATGGCACGGAAGAGAGAAGCGGATAATAGAGATCCTCTTCCATTTCTATTGCAAATGACGAAAATGGCTTGGTCGGTGCATAGGGTTTTTCGGAGAATGCCACAAACGGGATATCGGTGATCACAGCAAGTGGGGTCGTCTCTTTTCCTTCGCCGATGGCAAGCACCGCGGCCGCGGCAAGGCCGTCGGCGATGTCCGCCACCTGTATCACGAGCTCCCTGCCGAAAATATCCTTGTCGCCGCGGTAGTCCTTGATCGGGATGAATCCGTAGTGGGCGAGAGAGATACCAAGCGTCCCCCGCCGCATGGGAATGGTGTGCGAGTCCGTGATGATGACACCGAGATCCGTGACACCATACTCGTTTCGCGCCCAGTCCCAAATCTCTTTTGTCGTACCCGTAGGATCGCGCGGCCACAGGATATAGTGCTCATTCCCGTTGGACTCATCAATGCCCGCGCTGGGGATAAAAAGCCCGTGCTTAATCGTGTGCATGACCCAGCGGTTGGGCACAAAGTCGCGCGACAAGTATTTGTCCGCTTCTTTTTTTATCAATTCATCCTTGTCCGGATACGCGGCTTTTGGGATGCATCGTCCCTGTCCGATGCTCACAACCTTGGAGGTAACCGCGAGAACAGATTTTTCCTCCAATCTCGGCAGAGCATCCCGCATCATACCGAAAAGGTCGTCCGTGGGCGGCACCATCACGCGCGTTTTGATGGGAGTGACGATCATAGACGATAGTGTCGTTGTATCATAGCGGCCGCCTTTTTTGGTGACATATCGGTGTTGTCAATGATATAACTTTTGCCGAATGGTATGGTAGCGTCAAGAA
>CAZCSJ010000025.1:0-6402 GCA_964501445.1 uncultured Candidatus Saccharibacteria bacterium | reverse complement strand
CGCGAGGCAGTGAAAAAGGAGCCGGGGAAAAAGACGGGCATCCGTACGCTCGAGAAACGGATTGCCGATCTCAAAGAAGATATTCAAGGCCGTGAGGCCGCGTGGACCGCGGAAAAAACCCTTATTACCGAAATTCGCGACCTCAAGGCATCGCTCAACGCCTTCCAGCAGGAAGCGGACATTGCGGAGCGCGCGGGCGAGTTCGGAAAAGTTGCCGAGCTCCGCTATGGCAAGACGCCCAATGCCGAGAAGCGCCTGCGCGAGGCGGAGAAAGAATTGACGCGTCTGCAGGACTCGCGGCATCTCGCAAAGGGTGAAGTGGGGGAGGAGGAGATTGCGGCGGTTGTCGCGCGCTGGACCGGAGTTCCCGTAACCCGGATTTTGGAAACCGAGGCCTCGCGCCTCATTCGCATAGAGGAGGAGCTGTGTTACCGCGTCATTGGCCAAGACGAGGCAATTGTGAAAATCGCAAATGCCGTGCGGCGTTCCCGCGCGGGGATTTCGGAAGAGAATCGTCCGATAGGTTCTTTCATGTTTCTTGGTCCCACCGGTGTGGGAAAAACGGAGCTTGCAAAAGCGCTTGCCGAGTTTCTTTTTTCAGACGAGAAGGCGTTGGTGCGCGTGGATATGTCTGAATACATGGAGCGGCATTCGGTTTCAAAATTCATCGGCTCGCCCCCGGGCTATGTGGGCCATGAAGAGGGAGGGCAGCTCACCGAAATCGTGAAGCATCGGCCGTATTCTGTAATTCTCTTTGATGAAATTGAAAAGGCGCATCCGGAGGTCTTCAACATTCTCCTTCAGATTTTGGATAACGGCCATCTCACCGACGCGAAGGGCCGCGTGGTGAATTTCAAAAATACCATTATCATTATGACCTCCAACATCGGGAGTGAGTTTGCCAAAGAAATGGGGCGGATCGGCTTTGCCTCGTTTAATGAAGATACGAGAGAAACACAGGAGGGCGACATGAAGGAGAAAATCATGAAGTCGCTTGAACGCCACTTCCGGCCGGAATTTTTGAACCGTCTTGACGAGATTATTATTTTCTCTCCTCTCGCGCGCGAGGTCCTTGAGCGGATCGTGGAAATTCAGCTTGAGCGCGTTGCGGGGCGCATGCGCGCGCGGGGGATTACGATTGCATTTACGCAGGCATTGAAATCTCTCCTTGCGGAAAAAGGGTACAGCGTGCATTACGGCGCGCGTCCTTTGAAGCGCGCGATTCAGGCGTTGATTCTTGATTCCATCGCGCAGGAGATTATTGCGGGGAAATTTAAGGCGGGAGATAGTGTGGTAGTGGATGCGGTGGAAGGAAAAGTGGAGTTTGGAAAGGCGGCAAAGCGGATTTCGGCACGACGTCCGGTTGCCGTTGCGGTGGCGGCAAAGAGTTAGTTGGGTGTATGCGGTGTCGCGCCCGCATTTTGAAACACGTTCGCTCGTCCAGCGACTCGCTCACTAAGCATACGGCGCGGCGGTCCCCCGATGTTCATCGGGGGACACCATGCCGCCGCGCCTCCTGATTGTTTCAAAATGCGGGCGTTCCACCACACAATGAATTCTCAGGGAGTAAAAAAAGAGGCCCAAAGGGCCTCTTAGATTTTGGCGGTAACCGCCCGGCACTTCAGACCAAAAAGAGTCCGACGTGTCGGGCGGCTACACTTCTTTTGTAAACGAACGTGAGATGTGGAACGAAGCGCCGTATGTATGCCCTTTTGGGCGAGTTGAAACCGAGATTCGGTCGCTTCTGTATCTATTGTAGACCCGCAAAAATTGGTGTCAAAATGGGTTATCCCCAGGTAGTAGAATTTTGATTTCCTTTCGGAAAAGGTGTTTTGCAGGCAAAACACAATCAAAATTCACTACTGGGCTAATCCGGTAGTGAATTTCGACCCTTTTTTGTTCCGACGAAGTCGGGACAGTCGAAATTCTACTACCGGGCACACCCCCAAAATAGAGTGGGGGAGCCGCATCAGCAAGGCTCCCCCAATTTCCGAGTGAGGATGTAGTCCTCGTACATCAACATAATAGTATCCACTTGTGATGTCAATAAAAAAACCCTCCGACAAAATGCACAGAGCGTCGGAGGGTTGGCTCGCGATGACGGAAATGGACGCGACTGATGGGAAGGGATACTCGACTCCCATCTGGTCGCGTCGGTGTGAAGTTACTTCTTACACGGTATCATAGTATAGGGGATTCCATCAAGTAAAGAGCCGCCTCGACGTCAACGTGCAAGGCGGCTCAAGCCGGTTGTCCCTTCAGACTGCTGAAACGAAGGGATGTTATGATTATTATGTAAAAAGGAGTCTGCGTCAACTTTTTGAATAAAAAAAGAGCCGCCCACTGTGAGGTTTGGCGGCCCTGGTGAAGAAAGTTTAGTGTGCCTTACAAACTTTCTTGAGTTGATTATAGGAGATATTCACTTTTTTGTAAAGCGCGGGAATTGGAACGCCGACGGGCAAATGTCTTTGAGTGGGCAGAGATCGCATCGCGGATCCTTCGCGGTGCAGATCACGCGTCCGTGGTCAATCAGGCGATAGGTGAGAGGGAACCACTCTTTTTTCGGAAAGAGGCGCATCAGGTCCTGCTCAATTTTCACCGGGTCGTTATGGGCGGAAAGCCCGAGCCGCTGCGAAAGGCGGCGGACATGCGTATCCACGGCGATTCCCTCAACCACTCCGTACGCATTGCCGAGCACCACGTTTGCGGTTTTCCGCGCGACTCCGCGAAGGGTCAGCATGTCTCTCATGGTGCGCGGCACTTTCCCGCCAAATTTTTCTTTCACGAGCCGCGCGGTTGTCAAAATGCTTTTTGCCTTTGCGCGGTAAAACCCCGTGGGGCGGATAAGTTTTTCTATGTCGGCGGGACGTGCCGCGGCAAAATCGTCCACGGTTTTGTAGTGCGCAAAAAGTGCGGGTGTGACCTCGTTCACTTTTTTGTCCGTGCATTGCGCGGAGAGGATGACCGCCACCAAAAGCTCCCACGGGTTTTTGAAGCGAAGCGCAATTTTCGCTTTGGGATATGTTTTCTTGAGCCGCCGGTTGATTTCACGCGCGCGCTTTTTGGTCTGGTCAGAAGATTCTTTAGGAGTTCTTACCATGAGGGTATTATACTCTTTTTGAACACTGCTCCAAAAAAATACGCGGCGGAAGGGGAGACCTGCCGCCACGTGTACTGGGGTGTATCTAGAGCATCAGTTCCCAGAAGGTTCTTAGGGAGCAAGATGAATCTTGTAGAAATTTTCTTGTATCTTCGGTTAAAGTGATGGCGCCCGTGTCAAAGATCCATTTGACACGCACCGCATTGGTGAGCGTCCTAGTCTTCTGTACCCGCCGTGTTTTTGTCGTATGCGACAAAATTTTCACCCCCTTTCAGAAGTTACTGAAATTATTGTAGCGGACTCGGCGTATTTCCGCCAGCGTCGGTAAATGACGAGGCAGCCCCTATATAAATATTTTTTTCGTTATTTTGGAAAACGGTATTTGTAATTGCCGGTGTTGAGGCAGCCGTGAGATAGATGCCATACATCGTGGTCGCGGTGCCGTCTGTATGATTTTGAATTGTGGAATTGCTGATGGTCGTGGAAGTTGAATTCTGCATAAAAATTCCGGCGTAGTAATTTTTTTCAATTAACGAATTTTTGATATCAATTGATGTGTTGAGAATACGGACCGCGCCCACGGTATCTCCGGTGCCGCCGTAGCGGATGATGACGTGTTCAAGTGTGGATGATGAGGAGCCGAGATTGAAGTCAATGGACTGCCAATCGCCCGCTTGCGCAATAGTGGCAGCGCCATTGGTGTCGCCGCATCCGCCGCCGGCCGGCGGAGGAATCCCACAGTCGTCGTCGTTGATTGAGGTAAACACAATTTTTTTCTCGCTTGTTCCCTGCGCGACCAGCTTCCCTGCGACCGTGAGGGGAGTAAACCCCTGCATTTTGATAATAACTCCGGGTTGGAGCGTGAGGACCAGGGCTTTGGGCACCGAGAAATTTTGATTCGTGAGAATATAGGGGAGGTCCGGACTCAACGTATAGTCGCGCACGAGGGTATTTTGCATAAGGATGCCGTTTTTCCCGTTTGCTGATGCGGTATTTTCCGAAAACGTCGGATAGGCGACCACCACGCTTATCGGGTATTGGGTATTATTGGTAAACGTATTTTGCGATATGAGTGGGAGAGACGTTGTTCCGCTCACCGAAAGCCCGTACGTATTTCCGGAGAATGTGTTTTTACGGACAACAGGCGAGCTCTGACTCAAAACCAGGCCGGTGCTTGCCTCGGAAACGTTTGCGGCATTATCCCGAATCGTATTGTTTTCAATTGTGCCTGAGGCGTTTTTCATCCAGATGCCGTATCCGCCGGATTTCTCAATTACGGAATTGGTAAGCGTGGTGGAGGCATTCTCAATTTTTATCGCGGCGAGGTATCCGCTGAAATCCGCGGTATTCCCGCCGTAGCGGATGAGCATATTATCAAGGAGCGCTTGGGCCCCTGATTTAATGTTTAACGTGTTCCAGTCGCCGGGTTGCGGTATGGTTGCCGAACCGTCGTTATTCAGATCTCCGCCGTACGCGTCGTCCTTTAATGAAGTGAATACAATCGGATCTGCGGCAGTGCCGCGGGCATCAAGCGCGCCATTTACGGCAAGTGAGGAATTGGCGCCGGAAAATTTAATGACAACTCCCGGATTTATTGTAAGCGTGGCGCCCTTTGCGATATCGGTGGTACTCGGGATTACATACGGGCTTCTCGTTTTTGTGATCGTTTTGGAAGAAGAGATGAAGGTGGAGCGGTCAATCAGGTAGTGTGCGGTGTTTCGGGCTGCTGGCGTTCCGGTGATTGCAGCGCCATCCGCATTCGTGCCGTTTCTAAGAAAGGTTGATGCGGTGAGCCAGCTCGTCACTGCCGCCCCATCCCCGAATGGATCGTAGCGTTCCATGGTGGAGTACGCGGTGTCGTTTCCCGCGCACCAGCCGCCGCAAAGATTCGGGTTTTGCGTGGCGTCTATTGTGGTGGATGCGCGGGAGAGTTCAAGTATCTCGCCGGTGTTGACAAGCGCCCCGGTGTAGATCTGGTGTGCGGATATATTGGAAATGGTGGTGTCATCCGTCCGTTCAAGGAGAAAAAATCCCTTTGCGGGAATTGTGCCGGAAAGGGAGATGAAGGGCGAGTTGTCGGTTTTGGAGCGGAGCACCCAGCCGGAGAGGGTGATGGCGCGGCTCGTGGTGTTGTAGAGTTCAATCCATTCGTCTTGGCTTTGCGCGGCAGAGGTGCCCATCCACGCGACTTCGTTTATCACCACCGGCCGCACCGCCACTTCCACTGTTTTTGATTGCGTCGCACTCGTGTTGCCGCGGGTGTCGCGCGCTTCCATGGTGAACGTTGAGGCGGTGTTGTCGGCAAGGGTCATCGCGGTGCTCGTGGAAGTGGTGCCAATGGAGTTGAGGAAGTACGAATCTATGTCTGCCGCGTTGGAGAACCACGCGAGCGTGACGGTGGTTGTCGCAACGAGGCAGGCATCGGGCGAGAACGACTGGCTACATTCGTTTACAGAAAACGCGAGGTCGGGCGCTGTGGAATCAATAAATACGGTGCGGCTCGTTCCCGAAGAAATATTCCCCGCAGAATCTTTTGCAAAAAATTGGATTGTGGTGGTGCTTTGCGGCAGAGAGTCAATACTCAATAACCAATTACCATTTGCATCGGTTGTCGTCGCAGTGCTCGTTGCGAAATCGTTCGTAATGGTACTCGCCGCTTCCGCAGTTCCGGAAAAGATGATTGAGGTGGTGGACGCGACAAAGTTTTCTGTGGGCGAAGAAATCACAGGCGCTGCGGGTGGCGTGGTGTCGGCCGGAGGTGGCGAGGGAATCGGGCTCGCCGTGGTGGTTTCTGCCGGCGGTGGGGGCGGGGGAGGTGCTGCGCCCGCTCCGGCGGCAAAAGGGGCGGCTATAACAGGGCCGAATACAGAGGGTGATGATGAAAGAGGAGAGGTAATAGGTGTAGAAATTTTCTGGGGAGCGGGCGGGGGTGTGGTGTTGACCTGTGCCAGTTTATTGTCATCCCGAGCACTACTTCTGTCATCCTGGGCCCCACCCCTGTCATTCTGAGCCCCCACCGTACTGTCATTCTGAGCCAAAGGCGAAGAATCTCTCGCAGTATTTTCTTGCGGTTTTTGTGGCTCTGTGCGCGGAGTGATAGTAAGCGCCACGCTCGCACCTTCATCGTTTAAATCCGCCAAATCTTTTTCCGTCACACTGCTGCCATAGAGGGCTTTGGCGATATTGAACACCGCGCTTGCAAATTTGTCTTTTTGCTTATCCAGCCACGAGCGGTTTTTCCCATAAAGGATTTTGCTCTGTTTTTCTTTTTCTACTTCATCAAAGAAAAGTTTCATCGCCCC
>CAZCSJ010000024.1:0-6821 GCA_964501445.1 uncultured Candidatus Saccharibacteria bacterium | reverse complement strand
TATGCCATATATCCCATATTTACATGAGGTGGTTCCAAGGTCATGATACATTACGTGTACTTGACAAGTGTGTGTGTGTGTGTGTGCTATCATTGTTTTATAAAGTTCTTTGAAAGGGTGTTTTGGCGAACAGCGTTTTCTTCGGGATTTTCTCGTGGAGAAAGTGCTGTTCGTCAGCTTCTTGTCCCTGGGCCGATAGAACCCCAGGTTGCAGCCAAACCGCGCTGCATAAAAAGAAAGGTTCCTCGCTATAGAGATAAGAGCTATAGCCCTCCTCAACGAGGCACGTTGATGCCGCCGTAAGGTCGGCAAGAGGAACCCATCGAGTCCCGAGCGGACGAGATGGTAATCCGACCTTCTTTCAGAATAGAAAAAAAGAAAGAAGGAAAAAAATGAAGAAGGTATTTCTCCCGGGGACTCCCAGTGGGAGTCCCCACTTTGGGCATTTCTTGGGCGAGCCGGGAATATACATAACCCAGGTATACCAGCCGGTTCGCCCAAGGGGGCAGAATAATGTTCACTATATCGTCCACGAGGTGGAGGAGCTCACGGAGGACACCCCCGTGTTCATGCTGAACACGGGGGGGGCGGGGGTGGTGAAGACCACCTACCAAGCCCTCGCCAAGGAATTAGGTTGGGAGTGACATAAAACTTCCAACCCAGTAAGGTGCGCAGGCTCGCCTTACCAAAATGCCTGCAACAGCAAAAACAGCCGTCGTCCAAAAGACTTCGGCTGTTTTTAATTTCTATAAAATTTGTAATCCTTCGACTCGCTCCGTTCGCTCAGGAAGTAAAAATAATATTGCCTGAGCCTGTCGAAGGCCTACATTTGTCTAAGCAGTACATTTTCGTGTTACTATGGATTTATTAAAAGTAATTAAAAAAGCATTATGAATTTCCAAGAATACCAAGAAGCAGCAAATAGCACCGTAAAATATCCCGATTCGGGGAAAAATTTTATCTATCCCACGCTGGGGCTTGTGGGTGAGGCGGGGGAAATCGCAAATAAGGTAAAAAAGATCCAGCGCGACATGGGTAATGTCGTGGACGAGGCGTTTCGCAAAGATATTTTGAGCGAGCTCGGCGATGTGCTCTGGTACACTTCCCAGCTCGCCCGCGAATTTGGCTCCTCCATTGAGGAAGTGGCGCGGATGAACGTGGAGAAGCTCGCGTCGCGCCGTGACCGTAACCAGCTCCACGGAAGCGGGGATAATAGGTAGGAAGTTAGGATTTCCCTTATTTTTTTATCAGTTTCGTCACTGAAGGAATGAATTAATACGAGTTCGGTCATTCAGAAATGCGGTACGCCGTTTTGCCTCATCAAAGAGAATGCCAAATTTAGAAAATACCCCTTCCCTTCCCAGAATCCGGGGTATTGCGTTCTCTGCGACAAAAATGACCGGAATTTTTAAGGTGATGGTGCCAAGCTGAATGCGTACCAATTGCCGATATCCCGTTAATGGGCTTCCGGTAATACCGCGAACCAGCATTTTCTTACCGTTCTTTTTTGAGATCTTCAGGTTTTCCGCGTCGCTCTCGGGAAGAATGCTTGTGGTTGCACCAGAGTCGATGTGCAAGAGAAGCCGGAGACCATCTCCCTTTGGTCCTAAAAGAGAAATCTCCAGCGCGGGGAATACTTCAATACGGCCGTCTTCTTGAAAACGAATGCCGTAAGGAAATATGTGTTGGGTCATAGTTGATAGACAACCGTCAAGCCCTTGGGCACGCTGACCAAAAGGATATCGCGCCACGAGGCGCGGGGGGAAAGCCGCTTTGCTTTCGCAAGGAGTTCGTGTGTGTTACTTCCAGATGCAACGATTTTTCCCTTTATAATCGCGACTTGCTTACCGCCATACTTTTTTACATCAATGATAGGAAGAGTTTTTTTCATAGCAAAATTATAGCAAATTATCTGAGAAGAAACAAGATTGGTACGGTGGGGTATACTAAGTCAGTTGAGAATACCAGGTAGCTCGGCAAAACAAAACAGCCGTCGTCCACAAGATCTCGGCTGTTTTTAATTTCTATAAAATTTGTAATCCTTCGACTCGCTCCGTTCGCTCAGGAAGTAAAAATAATATTGCCTGAGCCTGTCGAAGGCCTACATTTGTCTAAGCAGTACATTTTCGTGTTACTATGGATTTATTAAAAGTAATTAAAAAAGCATTATGAATTTCCAAGAATACCAAGAAGCAGCAAATAGCACCGTAAAATATCCCGATTCGGGGAAAAATTTTATCTATCCCACGCTGGGGCTTGTGGGTGAGGCGGGGGAAATCGCAAATAAGGTAAAAAAGATCCAGCGCGACATGGGTAATGTCGTGGACGAGGCGTTTCGCAAAGATATTTTAAGCGAGCTTGGCGATGTGCTCTGGTACACTTCCCAGCTCGCGCGCGAATTTGGCTCCTCCATTGAGGAAGTGGCGCAGATGAATATGGAAAAGCTCGCGTCGCGCAAGGACCGTGGCCAGCTTGGCGGTTCGGGTGACAATCGATAATTTGCTATTGTAATATTTTGTATTACAGGTACACTTGAGATATGCGTACTGTCATTAATATATCGCTTCCCAAAGAAATGGCTCTAGAGGTAGAGCGGGGAGTGAAAAAAGGTAATTTTTCCACAAAAAGCGAATTCTTTCGCTCTCTTTTGCGTGACTGGATGGAGGAGAAACTTTTGGAGGAATTGAAAGAGAGCCAAAAAGAATTTGAACAGGGAAAGGCAAAACTGCTCCGTTCCCTCAAGGATTTGCGTTAGACTCACATGAAAATCTATTATTCCACAAAGTTCAGCCGCGAATACAAGCGGCTTTCACTGCATTTGCAGGAGTTAGCCGAAGAGAAGGAAATCATATTTTGTAACAATCCTTTTGATCCTCGGCTTAGGACTCATGCATTGGAGGGGCGATTTAAGGGATTTTGGGCTTTTTGGATAGACTACAAAAATCGCATTATTTTTGACTTTAAAGAAAAAGGAGTGGTGATGTTCCATTCAGTTGGAGATCACTCGATCTATAGGTGAAGTTTGCCAAAATCCGCTCTTTTTGATATGGTTTTTGCATGGTAGTCCGAATGAAACATACGAAGGGCAAGCGGAATCGCGTGCGCTCGCACCATGCGCTCAAAGCCACGCGTTTTGTGAAATGCAGCCATTGCGGGTACGAGACGCTTCCCCATATTGTGTGTAGGAACTGCGGGTACTATGCGAACCGCCAAGTGGTGGATGTGCTTGCAAAACTGGACAAGAAGGAGCGGAAGAAGAAAGAAAAAGAGCTTGCGGCACAGGAAGCCGTGGCTAAAAATGCGAATTAAGAATTACGAATTAGGAATTATGCGTAGATTTTCCTTAATTCATAATTCATACTTCATAATTCATGGCAAGCCGTCATCTCGCTCGTTCCATCGCCGTCCAATCGCTCTTTGAGTGGGATTTTCATGGGAAGGTTCCATCAAAGTTAAAAGAGGTGATGGAGAAAAATAAAAAAGAGTTCGGACCGGGACTTGATGAGGAGTACCCGTTTATTGAGCGGCTGGTGAATGGTACGGTTGAAAATCTCGCAACGATTGATAAAATAATTGAGAAAGCGGCGCCCGAATGGCCGCTTGACCAGATTGCGTCGGTTGACCGTGCGGTCCTGCGCCTTGGCCTCTACGAGCTCCTTTTCGGGAATCACGACGAGGTGCCGCCCAAAGTCGCGATCAACGAAGCGATTGAACTGGTAAAATCATTCGGCGGCGAATCCTCGGGGAAATTTGTGAATGGGGTTCTTGGTACGGTCTACCGCGAAATGGGCGAGCCGGGGAAGGAATTTCCGAGGAGAGAGGAAGTGGCGAAGAAGAAAGAAGAATAATTTCGATGCGAATATACGAATTATACCAATGATACAAATATTCGTATAATTGGTATGCATTCGTATATTGGTATCGCGTTTTGTGCAAAATCTCTCATCTCTTGAATCCACACTCGGATTTGAATTCAAAAACAAGGATTTACTCCTGCAAGCCCTCACCCACCGATCGTTCTTGAACGAGCGGCCGGATTTTCGTTTGGGGCACAATGAACGGCTTGAGTTTTTGGGAGATGCGGTGCTGGAGCTCGCCGTGACCGAGGCGCTCTATGACCGCTTTCCTGACAAGCCCGAAGGGGAATTGACGAGTTTTCGCGCAGCACTCGTCAACGCCAATATGCTCTCGCGCATCGCATCTGACCTCGGACTCAATGATTTTCTCATGCTCTCGCGCGGGGAGGCAAAAGATGTCGGCCGCGCGCGCCAATACATTTTGGCAAATGCGATTGAAGCGGTTATCGGCGCGATGTATCGTGACCAAGGGTACGAGGCGGCAAACGGATTTATCGGCCGCGTCGTGACGCCGCATCTCTCGGAAGTGCTTGAGAAAAATCTGCATAGAGACCCCAAGTCGCTTTTCCAAGAAAAGGCACAGGATATTGTGGGCGTGACCCCCACCTATGAAGTGCTCCGCGAATGGGGGCCGGACCATGACAAGCATTTTGTGGTGGGAATTTATCTTGGAGCAGAACTTGTGGCAGAAGGCGAGGGGCCGTCAAAGCAGGCGGCGCAGGAGGAGGCGGCGCGCAACGGACTCCGCGTAAAAGGGTGGGAATAGAGATGTTGAAAAGTTTAGAACTCTCCGGTTTTAAGTCATTCGCACAATCTACAATCCTCGAGTTTCCCTCGCGGATTACCGCGATTGTAGGTCCCAACGGCTCAGGGAAATCCAATATCGCCGAGGCGATACGATGGGTGCTTGGCGAGCAGTCAATGAAAGCGCTTCGCGGCAAGAAGGGCGAAGATTTGATTTGGAACGGGTCGCCTCCATCAGTGCGCACTTCGGCCATGAGCTCAGTGCCGAATGGCTCGGGGCGAAACGGCGTGCCGCGCATGGGCAAGGCCTCGGTCACGCTCCGTTTTGACAATGCGGACGGAAAAATCGCATTGGATTTTAATGAAGTGGCGGTGAGCAGGAAAATTTTCCGCGACGGGATGAACGAATATTTTTTGAACGATTCGCAAGTGCGGCTTCGCGACATTGTGGAACTCATTGCGCGCCTCGGTCTTGGCCAAACCAAACACAACATCATCGGCCAGGGCGAAGTGGACCGGATGCTTCTTTCAAGCGCTCTTGAACGAAGAGAAATGCTTGAGGAGGCGTTGGGGCTTCGCGTGTATCAGTTAAAAAAGAATGAGACCGAGCGGAAGCTTGCGGCAACCGAAGAGAATTTGCGTCAGGCCGAGGCGCTGCTTCGCGAGATCAAGCCCCACCTCACGTTTCTGCGGGGCCAGGCAAAAAAAGCGGATATGCGGGGGAGTGTTGAGGCGGAGTTACAGACGCTTCAGCGGATCTATTTTGTAAGAGAATCGGAGGATATTCAAAAAGAACGGGAGGGTCTGGGAAGCCGTTTGACACCCGTTTCCGAGCGACACGGCGCGGTAAAAAAGGAACTTGAAGCGCTTCTTCGAGAAACCGGACGATCGGATTCGGGTACAGAGGAATTTGCCGTTTCCCGCGCAGACGAGCAGACATTAGCACTTCTTGAAGGGAAGCGCCGCGAGATTGAGCGGGAGATCGGGCGGATTGAAGGGAAATTGGAAGCGCTGCGGGAAGGAGGTCCCGCACACTCGGCGCGCGTCCTTGACCCCGCCTACGTCAAGGATGAACTTGAGCAATTTATCATTGAGATCCGCTCTATTCTTGAGGAGGAGGACCGCATTGATGTGGTGCGCTCGCACCTTTTTGTATTGATTGAAGACCTTGAAAAGTTGATTTCGCAAATTGAACGGGGAGGAGGTGAGGATCCCGCTTTGCGGGGCACCACTCCCGCGGTCTTGGAACTTGAAAAGGCAATTTCGGGCCTGCACAAAGACGCGGCGGCGATTGCGGCAGAGATAGAGACCTTGGAGTCCGCACTTCGCGAGGAGCGGGAGCGATTTCGGGCTCTGCGAGAAAAGATGCATGAGTCCGATCGGGCGCTCGCAGCGCTTCAAGAGGAGGAACGGGATTTGGCGCTGCAGCGTGAGCGGTTCACATTTGACGAAGAACGCCTGCGGGCGCGCGAGGGAGAGTTTTTGAAGGAATTGGAAGAGGTCGGCATCGGTCGTGCGGCGCTCGCGGGTATGACCGCCGATGGGTACGGGGGTGAGAGCTCCGACGCGCTCCGAAAAAAAATCGAGCGCCTGCGGGGAAAGCTTGAAGAAATTGGCGGAATTGACGCGGCAGTAGTGAAAGAATACCAGGACACCGAGTCGCGATTTGCATTTCTCTCAAAAGAAATTGATGATCTTGCCGCTGCGCGGACGTCCCTTGCAAAACTCATGGGAGAACTGGAGCGCCACATGAAAAACGATTTTGATGAAGGATTTTTAAAAATAAAAAAAGAGTTCAATGAGTACTTTTCGCTTATTTTCGGCGGCGGCAAGGCGACGTTGAGAATTATGAATAATGAATTACGAATTAAGGACGAAACAGACGAACAGGAAGAAGTATCTGAAGGTGTAGAGATTGAAGTAGATTTGCCGCGCAAGCGCGTGAAAGGGCTTGCAATGCTTTCGGGCGGCGAGAAAACACTCACTTCAATCGCATTGCTTTTGGCGATCGCGACGGTGAATCCCCCGCCATTTTTGATGCTTGACGAGACCGATGCCGCACTTGACGAGGCAAACTCTCAGCGCTACGCCTCGATTTTAAAAGACCTCTCAAAAAAGACGCAGCTGATTTTGGTGACTCACAATCGCGAGACCATGAAGTGTGCGGGGGTGCTCTATGGGGTGACGATGGGAGACGACGGGGTTACGAAACTTTTGTCG
>CAZCSJ010000023.1:2956-7481 GCA_964501445.1 uncultured Candidatus Saccharibacteria bacterium | reverse complement strand
CGCTCGTGCGGGAATTGGGGCTTCAAGGAACTGTGGAGTTTTTCGGCAATATTCCGTATCCAAAAATTCCGCGCTCTCTGCATGAATCAGCGGTCTTTGTCCGCGCCTCACGTTCCGAAGGCATGGGGAATTCGTTTGTGGAGGCGCTTGCGGCGGGCGTGCCGATTATCGGGACTGCGGTTGGTGGCATTACGGATATTATTGAGGATGGTAAGACAGGGCTTTTTTGCAGGGTGGATGACCCGAAAGACCTCGCGGAGAAAATCGTGAAGCTTTTAGAAGACCGCGCGCTCGCGGCATCTATCGTAGAGAATGGCATTCGTATGGTGCGGCGTCATTTTTCGTGGGATACGATTGCGGATTCGTACGAAAAAGTGTTTCGTAAATCTCTCACGGGATGAAAATCGTCATCGCCACACCACTCTATCCTCCGGATCTCGGGGGGCCGGCAACATACGCAAAGCACTTGGGCGATGAATTTCGCACGCTCGGGCACGAAGCGCGGATTGTGGTATTCAGTCCGCTCCTGCGCCTTCCGTCAGGCATCCGGCATCTCGTGTATCTCGCGCGGCTGCTCCGCGCGGCGCGCGGCGCTGATGTGCTCTTCACGCTTGATTATATGAGCGCGGGAATACCGGCAATGATTGCAAGTGTTCTCCTGCGGATTCCTCTCGTGCTCCGTTTTGAAGGAGATTTTTTCTGGGAGCGCACGGCTGAACGCACGCGTCGTGACCTTACCCTGCGTGAATTTGTTCTCCATCCTCCGATGCTCCCTTTGAAAGACCGACTTCTCATGTGGTTGGGGCGTTGTGTGATTCGCCGCGCGCGGGGTGTTGCCTGTTCTTCTGAATGGCGGCGGTCTATGTTGGGAGCGCTGCATGACCGCGCGGTCATCATTCCAAATGCCCTTCCGGAGTACAGGGCGCCGCAATCGCATGGGGAACGCGAGCGCGTGGTGCTCTGGGCAGGTCGCATGATGCACTTAAAAAATCTGCGGCGTTTGATTCGCGCATTTGCGGCGGTTGGGGACGCGCGGTACGAATTGCATCTTTTGGGAGACGGGCCGGAACGCGCAGGGCTTGAAGATATGGTGAAGAGAGAAGGAATTGCGCGCGTGCGTTTTTTCCCTCCCGTAGCGCGGGAGGCGCTGATGACGCGGATGGCGGGCGCGGCGTTCTATGTATTGCCTTCGCTTTCCGATGTGTGGCCCAATGTGATCGTGGAGGCGATTGCAACAAAGACCCCGTTTCTCATGACGCGCGAATCGGGACTCGCGGAGTTTGTAAAGGATATCGGGATTGTGGTTGACCCGACAAATGATGAAGATATTCGCCGCGCCCTTACCACTCTTATGGACGACGATACGCGCAGGATATATGAAAAAAAATTGGGAGAGTGGCGATTTCGCAGGAGTTGGCGCGAAGCCGCGGAGGAGTGGGTTTCACTATGTAAGAAGGTAATAATGAAATGAAAATAGTTGTTATCGGGCAAGACCCGCATCTTTTTGATTCGGATTCCGATGTGCGCCGCCGTGTGGCATCCTACGCGCGGCATTTCGACGGGTATCACGTCGTGGTTTTTTCGGAGTTCGGCCATCCTGCCGAGATAAAAGGTGAAGGATTTCGCATATATCCGACTAATTCCCGCTTGTTTCTCTTTCGCGTTTTTGACGCCGCGCGCATTGCGCGCGCGGCTACCCTGCGTGAAGGCGCGGATCTGATTGACGCGCAAGACGCCGGAGAATCGGGCATTGCGGCATGGCTCGCATCGCGCCGCACAGGGGTTCCGTTTCGCCTGCAAATCCATACGGATGTATTCAGCCCGCAGTACCGCCGCGCCGGATGGAAAGAGTATGTGCGCTACATACTCGCACGGTTTTTAATTCCGCGCGCCGCGTGTGTACGGGTGGTGAGCGAGAGGATTAAAGATTCATTGTACCGATCTAAGATCGGTACAAATCTATGTACCGATCTTAGATCGGTACAGGCGATTACGGTGCTTCCGATTTATACGGATATTTCTCTATTTCTTAAGGGACAACGAGATCCGCTGACAGAAGAGCGTTTCCGCGACTATAACTTCAAAATGGTGGCGGTCGGGCGATTCGTGGACAAAGAGAAAAATTTCAGCATGCTGATTGACATGATGCGGGAGTTGGTGCGGACGCATCCAAGAGCGCTTTTGGTGCTGGTGGGAGACGGACCGGACAAGAAGAAGTATGAATTACGAATTAAGAATTATGGGCTCAAAAACAGCGTTATTCTTGAACATTGGCGAGAGGACCTGCCTTCATTTTTGAAATCATTTGATACGCTTCTTTTGACTTCCAATTACGAGGGATGGGGGAGAGTGGTGATTGAAGCAATGGCCGCGGGACTTCCGGTGGTGATGACCGATGTGGGGCTTGCGGGAGAAGTGGTGAAAAACGGAGAAAATGGAATGGTGGTGCCAGTCGGGGATCGCGAGACATTGCTTCGCGCATGCCGCACGCTTGCAGATGATCTTGCATTTCGAAAGCGGCTTGCGGAGGCGGGGCAGAGAATAGTTCTTGAGCGTTTCGGCGCGCTCAATCAAGAGTCGTATGCTCGTATATATGCTGATGTGTTCCGGTCGTGTGTGTGATATACTATAATTTAAAATAGACCTATACACCTGTTCGCTACGCCCGAATCCCCCGCGAGGATTCGGGCTGGAGAGTCGGCCTCGCTCTTCCCGGCAAGCCGGGAAACCATGCCCGCTCGGCCTCCAACCCGCTCACAGATGCATAGGTCTATTTATCTCACTATGTCTTACCGATTTTTAGGTCTTGTGATATTTCTCGCGCTTGCGGTGCGTGTAGCCCTGCTTTTAATTGGGTTTTCTGCCGGCGGCGAGAAGTTTTTCCTGCATTATAGCGATGCAACGAATTACGACTTTCTCGCGCGAAATCTCCTTGCGGGCAACGGCTTCAGCGCGGATGAAATCCCGCCTTTTCGTCCGTATGTATTTAAAACCCCGGGCTACCCCGCCGTACTCGCCGCCCTTTACGCGATTGGCGGTCCGGGTGTGGCGCTCGGAGTTCAAATTCTTCTCGGCGCGCTGATCCCTGTCCTCGGATATTTCCTTTTGCGCAGTCTCCGGTTTGATGAACGTATCGCGCGGGGGACAGCGCTCTTTCTTGCTGTTGAACCGTTTTTGGCAGCACATAGCGTCTTTCTCCTCACGGAAGTGCTCTTTATTTTCTTGCTTCTTCTCGCATGTATCTTGATGGTTCGCTGGGTTCATGGAGAAAATCCGCTTTTGCTTTACGGTGCTACGGTGCTTTTGGCGCTTGCCGCGTTCGTGCGGCCGATCGGATTCTACCTGCTTTTTCTTCTTTCGCTCTTGGCGGTTGCGGTGATTCTCCGCCGCCGGGCAGGCATGAGGAAGGCAGTTACGCATGCGGGGGCAGCACTCCTTCTTGGCATACTCGTTCTCTCGCCGTGGCTCGCGCGAAACTGGCAGCACTTTGGCGCGCCGCGGCTCGCATCCATTGAAAATACTAACCTTTATTTTTTACTGGGGGGGTCGGTTCGCGCAATGGCGCACGGGACAACCCTGGATGAGGAGCGGCGCGTAATGCTCGCGGACCTCCGCGCCGAGGGCATTGACCCGAGTGATCTTTCCAATGCCGGACTTTTGAAACGCCGGACGCTCGGTATTATTGCCGAGTATCCGTTGGCGGCGCTCAAAAGCAACGCGCTCACCGGATGGCAATTTTTTACGCACGATGCGTACTACGATCTTGCAGTGCACCTGGGATATTATAAAGAGCGCACCGGTCCGCCGCTCACCATTTTAAAACTCCGCGAATCGCTTGTGGCAATTCCCCGCGTGGTTGCGGCAGACCCCATGTTTTTTGTTTTTATCCTCGGCCGCGCATTCTGGATGCTCTTTTTCTTTTTGTTTCTTTTGGGCTTTGCGTGGTCGCTCCGAAAAGGAGACCACCGATTCCGCGACATCTCCATTGGCCTTCTCATCGCGTATTTCTTGGTGGCAAGCTTGAGTACGGGGTATGCGATTAATGCGCGGTTGCGTCTTCCGATCTCATTGTTCTACGCGGCGTACGCGTTTTTACCCATTGTTTCGTTATTCCGTAGTAGAGTTGTCCCAACCCTAACCCCTAAAACCTAATCCCTCGTCCATGACGCTTTTGATCGTTGCGCAGAAATTTGACCGCACTGATGAAAATTTAGGCGCGTTTGCCTATTGGTTTGAGGCGTGCGCGCGAAAAGCAGGCCGTGCCATAGTGATTGCCGATTCGGTAGGGAGGTACGAGTTGCCGCAAAACTCCAGTGCGCATTCGCTCGGCAAGGATAAGGGAAAGTCGCGTCTCCGGCGCCTCTGGACATTCTGGGAGCTTTTTTCGCGCTACTATCCGATTGCCGATGCCGTACTCTTTCACATGGGGCCGGAGTTTGTGATCGCCGCAAGCCCGTTCACTCTCTCGCTTCGCAAGCCCACGGGCCTTTGGTACGCGCATAAATCCGTCACATGGAAATTGCGG
>CAZCSJ010000023.1:1667-2856 GCA_964501445.1 uncultured Candidatus Saccharibacteria bacterium | reverse complement strand
TGGGAGTTAGCACTTGTCGGGGGACCGCTCTTGCCGCGCGACCATTCGTATCTGGAGTCCTTGAAGGCGCTCGTCCGCGCGGAGGGGCTCGAACGGCATATTCGGTTTGAAGGCGCGCACTCATTTTCTGAAATTCCCGATCTCCTTCGCGAGTATGATCTTTTTTTGAACGTGTCGGGCACCGGTTCAATGGATAAGGCGGTGTTGGAGGCAATGGCATCCGGCCTCACGGTGATCACCGCAAACGAGGCGTACCGCACGCTCATGCCCAAGAAATATTTTTTGGAGCATCTCACCCCTGAGTTTCTCGCGGAGCGCATAAAACTCCTCGCAGACGAGCCGCGGCCGAATCTCGCGTTGCGTTCCATTGTCGTGGAGCACCATTCGCTTGAGAACACCGTGGCAAAGATGGTGGATATTCTTTCACGCAATGATGTATAAGGTAGCGCTCCGCCGTGTATTCCTTGGAATTCTCTGGTTCGCACACCGCGGCCTCTCATTTTTTATTCGGTGGGATTTACGGCCGGTGGTTTTGGTGTACCATTCGGTGTCGGATGCGCCGTGGCACTACGCGGTGCGGCCCCACGATTTTGAGCGACAGATCCGGTATCTTGCAAAGCACTATCACCCTGTTTCGCTTGATGATGTGATCGGCTACGGCGCAGGAGAGAAAAATCTCCCGCCGCGTCGCGACGCGGTTGCGGTCACGTTTGATGACGGATATAAGGATTTTACAACTCATGCGCTCCCGATTTTGGAGAAGTACCGCATACCCGCAACGGTATTCGTATGCGCGGGGCCTGTGGATCGCGATGCGTTGGGGAGTGAGCTGGCGCTTCTCACCGATGCGGAGATCGCATTACTCAAGGCCAATCCCTTGGTTTCTCTCGGGAGCCACGGCGCAACGCACCGGAAGCTCACACGGATGCCACAGGAAGAGCTCGTGTCCGAACTCGTGCGTTCCAAAACAATACATGGAGGCGTTGCCGATATTGCGTATCCAAAAGGGAGTTATAATGAACGGGTTTCGGATGCGGCGCGGGACGCGGGATTTCGATCCGGGTGGACAGTAGACCAGCGGCGGGTCAGGCGGGGCGATCCACTTTTTTCTTTGCCCCGCATACAGGTGGATGCGTCTACGAATTGGTTTGAATTCACCGTGCGCCTTACGGGAGTTTCCGATTGGTAT
>CAZCSJ010000023.1:0-1567 GCA_964501445.1 uncultured Candidatus Saccharibacteria bacterium | reverse complement strand
ATGACCAAAGTATGTTTCTTCGTCCATAATCTCAAGACCGACAACGGAGGAGGAATATTTTCTCGTTCACTGATTGAGGGACTGCGCAATACTCTTCCTGCAGAGGTTGTGGCGCTCACCGCAGAAAAAAGCGGCTATCCGTTTGAGGTGCCGTTGCTCTCCGGAGGCTGGCGCGCGATGCTGCGGAATTTTTTTGCCATACGCGCGCAGTGCAGCGCCGCAGATGTCATCCACGCGATTGATGTGTTTCCGTACGGGATTCTCGCCGCGCTCACTTCGTTCGGGCTCAAAAAACCGTTGATTATTACTGCCATCGGCACGGGGTCGGTACTCCCGCTCCATCGCTGGTTCGCGCCCTTGGCGCGATGGGTGTTGCGGCGCGCGGTATACAGGACCGCGATAAGCCGATTCACGGCGCGGGAAATAGAGCCGCATATCGGAAAGCCGGTGGCGGTGATAACCCCTGCGTTGCAGGAAGAGGATTTTGCTTTTTCGGAAGAAACAGAAGTATCTGATACCCAGCTGCATCTCAAGCCCTATGTGGTGAGCGTTGGAGCGCTCCGAAGACGCAAGGGATACATTGAATCGGTGAGCGCGTTCGCGCGCGTGGCACGCGTGATGCCGGAGTTGCGGTATGTTATTGTCGGAAAGCGTTTGAGCGGGGGGTATTATGACGCATTGACCGCGCATATAAAAAAATGCGGCCTTGAGGGCCGTGTGATTCTCGTAGAAAATGCGGATACAAAAAAAGATGTGTATGCATGGCTCCGCGGCGCCGAGATTTTTTGCCTCTACTCGCGCAACACCGGCCATGATGTGGAGGGATTCGGCATTGTGTTTCTGGAAGCCGCCGCGTGCGGGCTTCCGGTCGTGGGCACCAAAGGGTGCGGGATTGACGATGCGGTTGCTGATGGAAAAAATGGGTTGCTTGTCGCGGAAGAAAATACCGAGGGGTTCGCGCAGGCGATTCTGACCATTTTGGGAGATTCTTCGTTACATACAAAGATGGCGGAATATTCTAAAGAATTTGCGCGGCAATTCCGTTGGGATGAAAAGATTCGGGAGTATGTTGTTTTGTATCGAAGTGTTTGAGACAGGCGCGCCTCTTCGCTTTCGTTCGTCTGTATAGTATAGAAATGATAGAAATGTATGAATCGGGTGTATCATTCGCTTTTGCGCGAATCCCCAGCGAGGATTCGCGCAGGGGAAAGCCTCGCTCGTCCCGATGTACATCGGGACACCGTGCCCGCTCGGCTTTCAAACCCGCTCATTGATACACCCGATTCATTATCTCATTCATGGCTCTCAATCAACTCCACGAAGAACTGAATGACGCGTTTGAGACGTACTACCCGCGTCTCGGAAAAGTGCGCGGTGCGGCGTATCATTTTTTCAATGCGATACTTCTCCGCGCGCTCCGTTGGCGGAGGCCGCTTTTTGGCGGGAAGGTGTTGGTGAACGAGCGTATTATTGAATATCCGGAGATCGTGCGTCTCCTGCGTCCTCATGGCGTCGTGCTCGATATCGGGTGTGTGTCCTCGCGCCTGCCGATACAACTCGCGAGTTT
>CAZCSJ010000022.1:0-7827 GCA_964501445.1 uncultured Candidatus Saccharibacteria bacterium | reverse complement strand
ATTCCGAGAAGTACAGGGATGAGATAGAGAAAGATACTGCCGACGGCCGCGCGGCAGGGGTGCAGGGAACACCCGCGGTGTTTATCGGCAACACCCTCATTACCGGCGCAGTGCCTTTTGCGGAATTTCAAACCGCAATTGATGCGGCGTTGAATCAGTAAGGAGTTTCTCTTTATGGCGCACGTTACCATATATACCACCCCTACGTGCGTGTATTGCAAAAGGGCAAAAGAGTTTTTTGGCGCACATAATGTCGTGTACGAAGAGAAAGATGTTGCGCGTGATGTTGCCGCGCGAAACGAGATGGTGGAAAAATCCGGGCAATTGGGTGTTCCGGTGATTGATGTGGATGGAAAGATCGTTGTCGGATTTGATGAATCGGAACTCCAGACCGCGCTGAAACTATAATATGTGAGATTCTTCAGTTGAATGTCTGATCCTGCTCGCCGCGCCATTGCGCTTCATGCGCGTATGCGCGGAAAACTCACTATTGCAAGTAAAGTTCCGCTCAAGACCCGGGCGGAACTTTCGCTTGTGTATACGCCCGGGGTGGGTGCGGTGAGCGCGGCGATCGCGGCAGGACGCATTTCTGCGCGCGATACCACATTCAAAGGGAATAGCGTTGCGGTGGTATCCGACGGTTCGGCGGTTTTGGGGCTGGGGAATATCGGGCCTGACGCGGCGTTGCCGGTGATGGAAGGGAAAGCTCTGCTTTTCAAAAAATTTGCGGGTATTGACGCGTTTCCAATTGTGCTCGCGACTCAGGATACGGAGGAAATTATTGCGGCAGTCAAAGCGATTGCGCCAACTTTTGGCGGCATCAACCTTGAAGATATTTCTGCACCGCGCTGTTTTGAGATTGAAAAGCGGCTAATAAAAGAACTCTCAATTCCCGTGATGCATGACGACCAGCACGGCACCGCGATTGTGGTTTTGGCGGCCATTGAGAATGCCGCGCGCGTGGTGAGAAAATCACTCCGTTCGCTCCGTGTGGTCGTGAACGGTGCAGGACCTGCGGGAACTGCGGTGGCATATATTCTTCGCAATGCCGAGGTTCGCCAGATCATCATTCTTGATAGCCAAGGAATTATTTCCTCCCGTAGGCGCGGGCTTGAGCCGTATAAAAGAGAACTCGCGCGCCGTACCAATCCTCGCCGAATTCGCGGGGGAATCTCCGAGGCGCTCCAGGGCGCGGATGTCTTCATCGGCGTTTCGCGTGCCAATCTCCTTACTGCCGATCATATCCGTTTGATGGCATCTCGCCCCATTGTGTTTGCCATGGCAAACCCCGTACCAGAAATTATGCCCGAGGAGGCGCGCGCGGGAGGTGCGGTGATTGTTGCCACAGGCAGGAGCGATTTTCCCAATCAAATCAACAATGCCCTTGCGTTCCCTGGGGTATTTCGCGGGGCACTTGACCATAGTGTTCGTCGCATTACCGACCAGATGAAGATCCGTGCGGCTCATGCGATTGCAGGTCTTGTGAAAAATCCATCATCCGAGCGGATCATTCCCTCCATTTTTGACCGGCATCTGGTAAAGGCGGTTACTGCTGCGATACAATAATTGTTATGAATGAAATTGTACGCGATGCGTTCGGACCGGAATATGTGATTGAGGTGTATGACCCCGCAATCGGCATGCGGGGATTTTTGGTAATTGATAACACGGCGCTCGGTCCCGGCAAGGGCGGCATACGGATGACCGCGAATATAACCGTAGAAGAGGTGTGGCGACTTGCGCGCACGATGACCTGGAAAAACGCCCTTGCCGACATTCCCTTTGGCGGCGCCAAAGCGGGGATTGTATACCCGTCCAAAGCCATGGCAAAGGAGGGTGTGGCCGGGGACGATACGATAAAAAAACAATTCATTCAGAGTTTTGCCCGCGCGATAAAGATTTTTACACCGAAGAAATATATTGCCGGACCCGATATCAACACCGGCGAGCGCGAAATGCAGTGGTTTGTGGAGGCAACGGGGAATTGGCGTTCGGCAACCGGAAAGCCCGCAAATCTCTGCATGAGTATCTTTGGGAAACCCGGAGAACATTGCGGCATCCCGCACGAATTCGGAAGTACGGGATTTGGCGTTGCGAAAGCCACGGAGATTGCGGCAGACATGGCATTGGGCGCCGTCCGTGGGCGAATAGTTGCGATTCACGGGTTCGGAAATGTGGGGACGTTTGCGTATAGATATTTGACCGAAATGGGCGCAAAGGTCGTAGCGCTCGCAGACCGTACCGCCGCAATCTACGAAGAAGACGGGTTGGATTCAAAATGTGTGTTTCGGATCATCAAAGAGGATGGATGTATGAAGGATTATCCAAAACAGGCCCACATCCCCGCCGATGATTTTTGGAAGATTCCAGTTGATATTCTCATTCCCGCATCCGTAACCGATGTGATTCATGGGAAAAATAAAGGGAGTGTACGGGCGAAAATGATTGTGGAGGCGGGAAATATCCCCATGCGCGAATCAATAGAGGAGGAATTTCA
This sequence comes from uncultured Candidatus Saccharibacteria bacterium, assembly GCA_964501445.1. GTDB lineage: Bacteria > Patescibacteriota > Minisyncoccia > Sungbacterales > HO2-52-23 > CAZCSJ01. Next base: position 5,330 of record CAZCSJ010000022.1, on the reverse strand, counting down.
TAAAAAGGGAGTGCTTGTGGTTCCTGATTTTGTGGCAAACGCGGGGGGTGTGATTTCCTCGTATGCCGAATATCGCGGGTATAACCCCAAGCGGATGTTTGAGCTCGTGGAGCGAAAAGTGAAGGCCGCGACCGAACGAGTGTTGCGTGAGAGCATGAAGACGGGCAAGCCGCCTCGCGCGGTTGCTCTTGCAATTGCCCAAAAGAAGGTTGAAGTGCGGATGCGGGGTAGAGTATAATGGTGGTGTGCGTGCCTATGTGCACTGTAGTATTAGTATAATTGGTCCGCCGGCCGGCGGAGCATTCGTATATTGGCATCGCGATAGTATGAATCCCGTTAGAAATGTCATGTTGCATATACCACATATGAAGAAGAACCCCAAAAATTTAAGAGGTCGCGTGTCTATTACCCATAGTCCAAATTTCTAACGGGATGAAAATAGCAATCAACGGTTTTGGCCGCATTGGCCGCAGTTTCTTTCGCGCCGCATTCGGCGACCCGACATTTGATATTGTCGCCGTAAACGACTTGGCAGACCCCGCGACGCTCGCCTATCTCCTGAAGTATGACTCGGTCTATGGCCGCTACGGGAAGCAAGTGGAGGTAGGTGAGGGAGCGCTGGTGGTGGGCGGCGCGCGGATTAAGGTTTTTGCCGAAAAAGACCCCGCGGCACTTCCCTGGAAGAAACTTGGGGTAGATCTGGTGGTGGAGGCAACAGGCCTATTTACGTCATCTGAAAAAGCCAAAGCACACCTTGATGCAGGCGCAAAGCGCGTGGTCATCACTGCACCCGCGAAAGGAGATGTGGCAACGCTTTTGGTTGGGGTGAACGATGAGGGTTTTTCAAATCCTCCGTCCATCACCTGCAATGCGTCTTGCACCACAAACTCCGTGGCGCCGGTTCTTGCGATTCTCAATGAGACGCTCGGTATAAAAAAAGCCGCAATGGCGACTATTCACGGCTATACGGCAACGCAAAAATTGGTGGATGGGCCTGACGGGAAGGATTTGCGGCGCGGACGAGCAGGGGCAGTGAATATCGTGCCTTCCACCACGGGTGCGGCAGAGGCAGTGGTTCAGGCAATACCCGATCTTGAGGGGAAATTTGACGCGATTGCAGTGCGTGTGCCAATTATCACAGGGTCTTTGAGCGCAATAACTATTTTTACAAATCGCGCGACCACGAGGGAGGAAGTAAACACACTTTTTACAAAAGCCGCAGGGGAATCGCGCTGGTCAAAAATTCTATCGGTCACGGACGAACCGATTGTTTCATCGGACATTATCGGACAACCGTATGGCGCAATTGTAGATTTGTCTCTTACAAAAGTGGTAGACGGCGATTGCGTGCAAGTGTTTTCATGGTATGACAACGAGGTGGGATATACGGCGACGTTGATTGAGCACATCAAACGGGTAGTTTCTGTACCGATCTAAGATCGGTACAAATTTCTTATGACGCATACGCTACACGATGAAAAGTTAAAAGAGCTTGAAGAGCTCGCGAACCGCGCGCGGCAGTTGACGATTGAGTCCCTTGTGGAAGCAAAGAGCGGACATACGGCCGGCCCGCTTGGCATGGCCGATATTTTTACCGCGCTCTATTTTCATGTGTTGAATCATGACCCGAAAAATCCCGAATGGCCCGAGCGGGATCGCCTGATTCTTTCTAACGGTCATATCAGTCCGATCCGCTATGCGGTGATGGCGCTCGCGGGGTATTTCCCTATTGAAGAGTTGAAAACATTGCGGAAGTTCGGCTCACGCCTCCAGGGGCATCCGGAGCGGGAGCGTCTGCCAGGAGTGGAGACCACTTCCGGCCCGCTCGGGTCGGGACTCGGGCAGGCGGCAGGGATTGCCTACGGCTTAAAAATGGATAAAAAGCATAGCCGCGTCTACTGCCTGATGTCCGATGCCGAACAGCAGGCCGGAAATACATGGGAGGCGGCACTGTTTGCGGCAAACTCCGGCCTTCACAACCTCACCGCAGTGATTGACCGCAATAACATTCAGATAAATGGTATGACTGAAGACGTGATGCCATTGGAGCCCTTGCGTGAGAAATACGAGGCGTTCGGATGGCATGTGATTGAGGTGGATGGGCATAACATCCGCGAGTTTGTGGAGGCGACAGAGCAGGCAAAAGCGGTTTTTGAGAAGCCGACGTTGATTATTGCGCACACCATTCCAGGAAAAGGGATTGAGAGTATTGAGTTTGACTATTTGTGGCATGGAAAGCCGCCGAAGCCCGAGGAGGGGAAGAAGTTTTTGGATGAGTTGCGGACGTTGGGGGGAAAGATTAAGAGTGAACATCAATAACGGCTACGAAATACGGATAAGGGATAGTGATTTAATCTACTTAGTCCCTAAGCTCGTCGAAGGGCTACCATATGAATTGGAAGTGGTATGTGTATATTGTTCTTTGCGAGGACTATTCGTACTATACTGGCATGACATGGCAACCAGATATTCGTTGGACGCAACATCTTTCTCGCTTAGGTTCAAAATATACAGCAAGACATAAACCTAAAGAGATAGTGTACCTGGAGGAATATGAGAATATTCAAGAGGCGCGGAGGAGAGAGAAACAGATTAAAGGATGGACAAGAAGTAAGAAGCAAAAATTAATTCGGGGCGAGTGGGGAAAGTGGTAGCCCTTCGACTCCGCTTCGCTCCGCTCAGGGAATATTTATTACTCACCAGTTCCATAATTGTTCGTATTTCGTAGCCCATGATTAATCCAGAAGTAAAATTAAATCCAAAACTACTCGCTAAAGATGTAGAGATGCTCCCCACCCGCGACGGCTACGGCAAGGGGCTTGTTGAGGCAGGCGAGAAAGACCCGCGCGTGGTGGTGCTCTGTGCGGATTTAGCCGAATCCACGCGGAGTTTGTGGTTTAAAGAAAAGTTTCCGGAGCGCTACATTGAGATGGGAGTGGCAGAGCAGAATATGGCAACTGTTGCCGCGGGGCTCGCGAATTACGGTAAAATCCCCTTTATTTCCTCATACGCCGCTTTTAGCCCGGGACGCAACAACGAGCAGATCCGCACCACTATTTGTATTAATAACGTGCCGGTGAAAATCGGCGGGGCGCATGCGGGGATTTCCGTGGGGCCGGATGGCGCCACGCATCAAGCGCTTGAAGACATAGGGCTTATGCGGATGCTCCCGCGGATGACCGTTTTGGTGCCCTGCGACGCGATTGAGGCAAAAAAAGCGACCCTTGCCGCGGCATCGCTTCCCGGGCCTGTCTATATCCGTTTTGGCAGAGAAAAATCCCCTATCATTACGACAGAGGATACGCCATTTCAGATAGGCAAGGCAGAAGTATTTCGGAATGGAAAAGATGCCACGATTATTGCCGCGGGTATGCTTCTCTGGAACGCCCTTGAAGCCGCAGAAGCGCTTGCAAAAGAGGGGATTGACATTCGGGTGATAAATAATCACACGATAAAACCGATTGACACGGAAATCCTTATTGCGGCCGCAAAAGAAACAGGTGCGGTGGTAACAGTTGAAGAGCACCAAATCCACGGGGGGCTTGGCGCGGCGGTTGCGGAAGTGCTGGTTCAAAATCATCCGGTGCCGATGGAATTTGTCGGCGTACGCGACCGCTTTGGTGAATCCGGCGACCCGTTTGAGTTGATTGAAAAATTCGGGTTGGGAACGGGGGCGATAAAGGAGGCGGTGGGGAAGGTCATTTCTCGGAAAATCAAAAATTAAAAATCAAAATGCAAAATCACAAATCAAAATTCAAAAAGAATAGATATTTTAATTTTACTATGTCGTTTTGATTTTTGATATTTGATATGAAAGTTTTCATTGGTTCCGACCATCGCGGTTTCAAGTTAAAAGAAGCGCTAAAAAGACATCTTACCCGTCTCGGACATACGGTGTCCGATAAAGGTCCTTTTTCATACGACCCAAACGACGACTATCCCGATTTTGTGATTCCCGCAGCGCGCGCGGTTGCGCGAGACAAAAGAGCGAGAGGAATCGTGCTTGGCGCCACGGGCCAAGGCGAAGCAATGGCCGCAAACCGCGTGAAAGGAGTGCGCGCGGCGGTCTACTATGGGGGCCCTAGAAAAATCCTCACGATGTCGCGGGGCCACAACAATGCCAATATTCTCTCGCTTGGCGCGAGTTTTCTCACTGAGGGAGAAGCAAAATCCGCAGTGGAATACTGGATTGCCGCCCCCTTTGAAGGAGGCCGCCACATCCGGCGGCTGAAGAAGTTCTCACATACGTGAATACATGTACCAAGCTTAGCTTGGTACATGGGAGCAAGAAGAATATTGTTCGAGCTTGTCGAGAACATACCTTTGGTAGGTGTGGATAACTATTTTTATTCAGAGACAGAGAGGTGTGATAGAATAAAAGCACATGGAGCAAAATAAAAATTATTTCCTCCTTCTCTTTGTGTTACTTCTTCTCGTGGGAGCGATTTTTGCGTATTTCTGGTGGCAAGTACCCTCATTGAAGCATGGGGAACGCCCTGTGGTTGGTCAGGAAGAAATTTTAGAAAGTTTGGCGCCCGCGCCCCGCACTGAAGAGGAAAAGAAAGAAGTCGCAGAAGAGCAGAAAAAGATTTTGGAATTACTCCCTCCGCCGCCTGTAAGCGCTCCGGCAAAAAGTACTGGGGGAAGCGCATCCTCGCAGACGCAATCCACCCAATCTCCGCTCACCGAAGAGCAGAAGCAGGTATCAGAAGAGCAAAAGAAACTTCTCGAATTATTGCCCCCACCTCCTCCGCGATAAATGTAAGAACACAATGCGTACGTTTCGTCTTCTTTCCACGATAAAATCCAATTATCTCATTGGAGCAGCGGCATTTCTCGCGTTGCTTTTGAGTGTTGGTGTCGCGTCTGCGTTCACTGAACCATCTCAATCCCCGCCTAATGCCAATGTGCCCGCACCCGTCAATGTGGGTGACACCGAGCAGATCAAAGGCGGGAGTTTCAGCACCCTTTCCAATTTCGCCGCAAACGCCGTTGCGATTTCCGGCAAAGGCAACAATGTGTTTCTTGTACCCAACGGCAACGTCGGCATCGGGCTTGTTACAACCCCGCAGAGGTTGAGCGTTGCCGGAGAAATAAAATCAATGAGAACAGGAACCACCGGAGGGATGGATGGCATACAGATAGGCGCTGAAGCAACAGATCAGCCCCGCATCGGATTCCATGTGTCTGACAATAGTAGGCGATTCATGGTAAAGACCTCAAACATCAATACTGCTACCGAACGGCTTGGATTTTGGGCAAATTGCGGAGGCGCATGTGCGGAAACAGAACGATTGGTGATGGATAAAAATGGCAATGTGGGGATTGGG
>CAZCSJ010000021.1:0-8787 GCA_964501445.1 uncultured Candidatus Saccharibacteria bacterium | reverse complement strand
CGGACAAATCCGCCCTTTTTGAATTCCCCCCGCCGAGCCAATTCGCCGCTTTGCGGCGAGGGAAATTGTCGCGCGCCGTGCGCCCATCACGGCGCGCGTCCACTCTTTCAAATCGCGAAGTTTCAATCTGCGGAAGGGGTGAGATTCGAACTCACGATACCCTTTCAGGTACTCCGGTTTTCAGGACCGGTGCATTAAACCGCTCTGCCACCCTTCCAAAATTTTAGTACGGGGCAAGACTGACGCCTTGTTTCGCCCCCTCGGCGAAACCCCGGGCGATTCTTCGCGGCTCGCGAGGACGCTCGCCTGAATCGCCCGTCGAAGCAAAGAAGTTTGCTTCGACCCTCTCGGCCACGCTTCCACGCACTTAGAATCTCATAAACCACACACCTTTACAAGTTTCGGCGCACCTATTTTTTTCCATTGAAGAAAGATGGATTTTGCGGTATAATTAATAGATACAAAAATGAAACCCCCACACCTAATCTTCACCGCGTGATAGCATAATGAAGAGGGTATAGGGGGCTTAAAATTCCGATCTTCACTTGATGCGTGATATCGAATGGGACGATACGCGCAACCTTTGTGAAGATTAGGTGTGGGGGTGAAACGGGCACGCAACATTTTAAAAAAAATACACGCGCTTCCGGAAGAGGCGAGGATGTTTTTTGCGGGGCTTGTGATGGTGCTTGCGGTAGTTATGGTCTTTGGCGGATTGACTACGCATCTTTCCTCATCGCTCGCAACACTTTCGGCAAATTCCCCAAAAGACGCGCTTTCGCAACTCACGCCTCCGGGAAACGCAGGAGAGGAAACCGCGCCTTTGCAGAGCGCCGCCCAGACGCGCGCCCCCTATGGTCCTACCGAAGGGCTTCTTGAAACGGTAAAGTCGCTTGAAGGCGCCGGGAACACCTCTTATTCGGAGGAACTTTTGGGAACTATGGAGTCGGTGGTCACGCGCATTCAAAAAGGCGCGACACTTTTTTGGAATGATGTACGAGGTTTTAGGTTTTAGGGGACTAATTTCTCAAAGTAAATGGCTGATATCGGCAACATACAAATCAGGGAAATAACGGAGGAAATGCGCGAGTCGTATTTGGATTATGCAATGTCGGTTATTGTTTCGCGCGCGCTTCCTGACGTGCGGGACGGCTTAAAGCCCGTGCACCGGAGGATTCTCTATGCGATGCACGAGATGGGACTCACGCACGGTGCAAAATTCCGCAAATGCGCGGCAGTGGTCGGCGATGTGCTCGGAAAATACCACCCGCACGGCGATAGCGCGGTGTACGAATCGCTTGTGCGCATGGCGCAGGATTTCTCCCTCCGCTATCCATTGATTGACGGGCAAGGAAATTTTGGCAGTTTAGACGGGGATTCCGCGGCGGCAATGAGGTATACGGAGAGCCGCATGACCCGAATCGCAGAAGAGCTCCTGCGCGATATTGAAAAAGACACAGTGGATTTTCGCGACAACTACGACGGCACGCGCAAAGAACCGATGGTGCTTCCCGCGGCGACCCCCAATCTCCTTTTAAACGGCACGCTCGGAATCGCGGTCGGCATGGCAACCAATATCCCGCCCCACAATCTCGGAGAGGTTGCCGATGCGCTCATTTGCGTCATTGACCATCCAAGAACCTCGGTTGAGGATCTGATGGAATATATCAAAGGGCCGGATTTCCCGACCGGCGGGATGATGTATAACGAAAAGGAAATACGAGACGCGTATGTGCAGGGCAAGGGCGCGATTTTGACGCGCGGAACCGCAGAAATCGGCGAAGGGCCGAAAGGCATTACTCAGATTGTGATAAGCGAGATCCCGTATCAGGTGAACAAATCCGAGCTCATTGAAAAAATGGCAGAGCTCGTGCAGGAAAAACGGCTTGAGGGCGTAAAAGACATCCGCGACGAATCAGACCGTGAGGATGCGGTGCGGATCGTGATTGATTTAAAACCGGACGGCCAGCCGCAGAAAATATTGAATAATCTCTACGCGCACACCGATTTGGAAAAGACGTTCCACTTAAATATGTTAGCCCTCGTGGACGGCATTCAGCCCCGCGTCCTTTCCATAAAAGAGGTGCTGGAAGAATTCATAAAACACCGGGTGGAGGTGGTGACGCGGCGGACGACCTTTGACCTCGCGCGAACGCGCGAGCGCATCCATATACTGGAGGGGCTGAAAAAAGCGCTTGACCACATTGACCGCGTGATTGAGACCATCAAGAAATCGGCAGACAAGGACGACGCGCACGCGAACTTGATGAAAAAATTTGATCTGTCGGAGATTCAGGCAACCGCAATTTTGGAAATGCGCCTGCAAACACTCGCGGGTCTTGAGCGCCAGAAAATAGAAAACGAACTCAAAGAAAAACAGGCGCTCGCGCGCGCGCTTGAGGCGCTCCTGAAGGATCCGTCAAAAATCCGAGGTGTGGTGAAAGATGAAACGCGCGCCGTAAAAGAAAAATACGGCGACGAGCGGAGGACGAAAGTGGTGAAATCCTCGCCCCGCGAGCTTTCCGAAGAAGATCTTGTAGTAGAGGAAGAGGTGGTGGTGATGGTGACGCGCGGCGGCTACATCAAGCGGATCAAACCGGAGAGCTACCGCATGCAGAAACGCGGCGGCAAAGGCCTCATCGGCATGGAAACCAAAGAAGAGGACGTGGTGGAGCATTTGGTTTCCGCAAACACCCACTCCTGGCTCCTTTTTTTCACCACATCCGGAAAAGTGTATCAGGTGCGCGCATACGAAATCCCCGAAGGATCACGGATCTCAAAAGGAAAATCAATTTTTAACTTTCTCTCAACGTCGCAGGATGAGCGGGTCACGTCAATCTTGGCGGTTCCCAAAGCCGTGAAAAAGAGTACCAAGGCCGCGGCGTCTCCCTCCTATGTCGTGATGGTGACAAAGGATGGTATAATTAAAAAAGTGGACGCGCTCTCATTTGAAAATGTCCGGCGCTCGGGTCTTATCGCGATCACCCTCAAGGGAAAAGATGAACTGCGATTTGCAAAACTCACGAGCGGCAGTGACGAACTGATGCTGGTGACCCACAAGGGGCAGGCGATCCGCTTCGCGGAAAGAGATGTACGCCCCATGGGGCGGCAAGCCGCAGGGGTGCACGCGATGCGCCTCAAAAAAGGCGATGAGGTGGTGGGAACGAATGTTATCCAAAGCGACAAGCCACCCCATACTGGTTCGTTACGGAGTAGGCAGGCAGAGGGCGACAAGTTGCTCGTGGTGATGGAGCATGGCTATGGGAAATTCTCTTTTTTGAAGCAGTATAAAAAACAGCGCCGCGGCGGCTCGGGCATCAAGACCGCAAAGATTACGCAAAAAACCGGAACAATTGTCGGCGCCCGGATCGTGGGCGAAGAAGAGGCAGAGCTCATCACGATTTCCCGCAAAGGCCAGGTGATCCGTACGACCCTTGCCGACATCCCCACGCTTGGCCGCGCAACCCAGGGGGTGCGCATCATGCGGCTGGAGCAGGGCGAGGCAGTGGCGTCGATCACGACACTCTAGAATGAACCTCCGCGCTGTAAGTAAGGAAACTCCTCGACTCTCCGCCAGCTGGCGGATCGCTCGGAGAATACTGTTCGAGCTTGTCGAGAACTCTCCTAATGGATTCTTTTTGCGTTTTACACTTTCATTTTACATTTTGATATTTTATTTTTGATTTATGCCCGAAACGATGCAGGATATAACTCCCGATGCATTCCTTGCCCCTGAACACATTATCAGATCTTTTGACCTGAAACCCGGCGACCATGTTGCCGACTTTGGCGTGGGGCATGGGCATTTTGTCATCGCGCTCTCGCGCGCGGTCGGGGGCGATGGGAAGGTCTATGCGATTGATATTCAAAAATCGGCATTGGATATCGTGGAAAATCGCGCGAAACTGGAGCATCTCTGGAATATTGAAACCATCCGCGGGGATGTGGAAATGCCTCGCGGCTCAAAATTGAAAGACCGCTTTGTTGATTTTGTGCTCGCGGCAAATATCCTTTTTCAGATTGAAGAGAGAGCCGCGCTCTTTGCCGAAGCGCGCCGGATTTTGGTGCAAAATGGCCGGTTTGCGGTAATTGAGTGGGACGAAACGCCCTCATCGCTCGGCCCCCCGATCGCATCACGGATAAAGAAGGAGGCGATAAAACAACTCGCGGCATCCGCAGGGTTTGCTTTTGACCGCGAGTGTAGCGCGGGCTCCCATCACTACGGACTTCTGTTTGTAAACAGGTATACCACGTGAGTTACTCCATAGTACAAATGCATGCCTCGTAACAATCTCTTCATTCTCATCGGCGCGGGTGTGGTGGTTATCATCATCGCGGTCATTGTCGGAAATATCTTTTTTGGGAGCGAGAACACGCAGGAAATTGCGGGCGACATCACGATGTGGGGATTTCGCGATGACGAAGCGGCGTGGGATCCGGTGATTCTCCGTTTTCGCGAACTCAATCCAAAGGTAAACGTCACATACCAACGCATCCCCGAGGCAACGTATGAAGAAACGCTCGTGAACCGCCTTGCGAGCGGCCAGAGCCCGGATATTTTTTACCTCTGGAATTCGTGGATTCCCAAACACCGCGACAAAATCTATCCCCCACCGGCGGGCTTCGGACTTTCAACGAGGGAATTTGAGGCGACATTCGTGGACGGCGTTTCCGAAGAGCTCATTTCTCCAAACGGCGCGGTGTTGGGGATGCCCCTTTTTATAGACACGCCCGCGCTCCTCTACAACAAAGATGTGTTTAACGCCTCCGGAATCGTGAACCCTCCGGCAACCTGGGAGGATCTTCAGGCGCTGGCAAAAACACTTACCCACACCACGCCCGCGGGAGATATTGCGCGCTCTGCGATCGCGCTTGGCGCAAGCCACAACATTGCCAATGCCTTTGAAATCCTCTCCTCGTTGATGTTCCAATATGGCGACGCGTTGATTCCCTATTTTGGAGGCGAGCCGGGATTCGGAGAGGAGGCGGGGCGCGCGCTTGCGTTTTATACCTCATTTGCTTCCCTCACCTCGCCCAATTTCTCCTGGACCAGCCGACTCCCCTCCTCGCTTGATTCACTCGCTGAAGAAAAAACCATTATGGCAATCGGTTTTGCCGATGATATCGCGCGTGTGCGCTCCAAAAATCCGCATGTAAACCTCGGGGTGGCCCCTTTCCCACAGATACAAGAGAGCCGCCGCTCCTCGGTGTACGCCCGATATTTCTTCCCCACGGTGTCTCTCCAGTCCCGAAATCCTGGGGTCGCATGGCAGTTTCTGGTGTTTGCCGCATCGCCCGAGGGCGCCTCGCTCTACCTCCAAAGGGTGAACCGCGCTCCTGCGAGGCGCGACCTCATTGCCGCAGGCGCTCCCTCAAACGACCTTGAACCTTTTTACCGCCAAGCGCTTTTTGCCCGCGGATGGGCAGTGCCGGATGAGAAAATCGCGCGCCGTCTCTTTGGCGAAGCAATTGACACTGTGCTCTCCCGCACCGGAGACGCGCAGACCGCCATCCGCCGCGTGGGAGAGCAGTTAAAGACGATCGCAAGGTAAGAGATATAAGGTATAGAAATGGTACTTCCTGAGCTTGTCGAAGGAAAACCCATGACGTATCAGCAGTTGCTCCTCGACAAGCTCGGAGAATACGTGATTTCAATAATCTATTAATTCGGGGTATACTATAACTCCATGTGGAAAAACGTTTTGCTCATAGGTTTGCTTCTTGGTATTCTTGGAGTAGTACCCGTATGGGTTGAAGGGGATATATTTGATAATCCGCCGAATTTCAATCAAAAACTCCAGCTCCCTGGTTCAAGTTTCACAGACCCCATACAAGAAAAATTCAAGACACAACCCCCCCCGCCGTTGAACGAAACACCAGAAGAGCGGTTCATACGAGAAAACAAGCCGAGTGATCTGACTCCTCAGCAACAATTACAGCAGGGGCTCCGGCAAACACCATCGGGCGGCAACACCGTCACCATTCAAAACCCCATTGCTGCAAATGACTTCAATCAGCTGGTGGGGACTATCGCAAGAGCGGTAACGGGGATTGCGATGGTGCTGGCGACCCTGGCAATCATCATTGTCGGTTTCCAGTTCGTGATGGCATCGGCATCCGGGAACGAGCAAAAGCTCACCGAGGCAAAGAAAGCGCTCCTCTGGGTGCTCATCGGGACCGCTATTGTGGTCAGCGCAGTACAGCTTGCAGGCGGAATCATAGAATTCGCGGGGCAGATTGAGCAAAAAGAACAGAAGTAGACACGCTGTTTCGGGCAATGTATAATATAAATTAGGTCGTATTCATAATTAATTTAATTATTTCTCTATATCAATGAATATCAAATCATTCGTCATTCGCGCGCTTCCGGCGCTCACGGCAGTCGGTATGCCGATTTTGGCGTTTGCGCAAGCGCCCGCCCCGGCGCCTTCCACAGACGTGGATAAAGCAGTTGCGCGGCTCCAGTCAACAATAGGGAATGTCACGATTTTGCTTTTGGCGATCGCGACCCTGGTCTTTATCTGGGGCGTAATCCAATTTATTACGAGCGCAGGAGACCCGACAAAACGTGGCGAGGGCAGGCAGCTCATGCTCTGGGGAATCATAGCACTCGCAGTCATTGCAGCTGCCTGGGCAATCGCAAACGTGCTCGTGAACTATTTCCTCACGACCCAGGCAAAGCCCCCGTTCTTCGGCGCGCCCAGCACGCAGCTCTAATAGCAGGCAGCATCTGACCGATGTCCTACTTCAATTCGCTTCTCGCTCGGATCCAGCAAGGAATTATAAATCCTGTGATAGCCCTTCTTTTTGGTATTGCGGGAGTGATGTTTCTATGGGGCGTGATTCTCTACGTCATCGGAAGCCAAGGGGATGAAAGCAAGCTCGCGCAAGGAAAGAAGGTGATGTTTTGGGGAATCATCGGGCTCTTCATTATGTCGTCTGCCTGGGGAATCGTGAAGCTCCTTTGTGATTTCTTCGGCACATGCTAACCTTTACGTTAAGGATATCGTAGACCGTCATCCTGAACGATAGTGAAGGATCTGGAGATTCTTCGCTTCGTTCAGAATGACCATGCCCATGAAACGCGTATTCTTCATCACAATTTCGGCGCTCGCTCTCCCAATTGCGGCGCTTGCGGTAGATCCACCGCCGGTTCCACCGCGCACGGACGAAGTCTTTGAGCTTCTCAATCGGGTGACGAGCACACTCAATATCATTGTCGCGATCCTCGTCATCATCGCAACCCTCGTCTTTATCTGGGGCGTGATTCTCTTTCTCACGAGTTCAGGAGACCCGACAAAACGCGGAGAGGGAAGGCAATACATGATCTGGGGGATTGTGGCGTTGGCAGTCATCGCAGCCGCATGGGCAGTGGCAAATGTGATTATTGCCTACTTCTTTGGTGTGGATACAAGCGCGACCAAGGGTATTGGGAGAATAGACAAAGTGATTACCCCGGGTCTTGAATTAATAAAGTAATTTAGACGCTTTTTCTATGAATCACTTGGTCAGGAAAATTGCACTCCTCTCCCCCGCGCTTCTCTTGCCGATTATTGCATTTGCCGACAGTACCCAGGTAAATAAGACGCTTGGGAACATTCGTCAAGATTTAAACACCGTAATCGGCATCCTCGTCATCATCGCAACCCTCGTCTTTATCTGGGGCGTGATTCTCTTTCTCACGAGTTCAGGAGACCCGACAAAACGCGGAGAGGGAAGGCAATACATGATCTGGGGGATTGTGGCGTTGGCAGTCATCGCAGCCGCATGGGCAGTGGCAAATGTGATTATTCTCTATTTTATCGGCACTCAGGGGGGCGCTACCGTGATTCCGCCGCCCAAAGGGCCATAATTTTGTATCGGCGAAAAATCCACCCCGCGAAACGGGGTGGATTTTTTTTATCTTCTACGATAGAGTAAAAAAACTGCCCTCGTGGTGAAACTTGCCCTCCCAAATTCTTGCCCCCGTGGCGGAACTGGAATACGCGCAGCGCTTAGAACGCTGTCCCGAAAGGGTTAGAGGTTCAAATCCTCTCGGGGGCAAATTTGGGAGGGTGAAGCAGACACGCAGGGTTTAGGACCCTGTGCCGCAAGGCGTGGAGGTTCAAATCCTCCCGAGGGCAAAATACTCTACGCCGATGTAGCTCAGTGGTAGAGCAACTCCATGGTAGGGAGTAGGTCGCGGGTTCGATTCCCCCCATCGGCTTTTTCAAACCCCCGCAATAGTGTAAAGTTGATGTACGGGGTATGAAGCCAAAAATCACCATCATCCTTGAGCAGATGATTGGCACCACCAATGCCATTGTCTGGCTCTTGGTAACTCTCGCAACCGTCCTTTTCTTCTGGGGGCTCGTGAAGTTCATCACTGCATCGGAAAGCCCGGAAGAGCAAAAAAAGAGCCGCGGGCTTATGCTCTGGGGCTTTATCGGGCTCACTGTGATTCTTGGTTTTTGGGGAATTGTGAATGTGCTCGCAGTATATTTTGGCGTGAGCCAAGGGTCAATTGATTTTTTCTTTCCAAGCCCGCAGGAGATTACCAATCCCCGGCCAAAAGAAGGGTCGCTTGAAAAACCCAAGGACTTTGGATTTAAGCCAAAATTGGAGCCAGGACCCTACCCTGATGCGCATAATCCTCCATCAACAGGGCCTCTTCAGTTGAGGTAAGCAGCGTTAAACTTCCATTTATCTAAAAAATAGTGTATAAAAAACCTATGCCTCATCGCGCCATTCTTTCTTTTGCAGCCGCAACCGCACTCTTGGTACCGTTCCTCGTGTTCGCGCAAAGCG
>CAZCSJ010000020.1:0-10323 GCA_964501445.1 uncultured Candidatus Saccharibacteria bacterium | reverse complement strand
ATCCTCCTGCTCCATGCAAATTCCCGCGAGGAATTAAAAGAAATTCATGCGGGGAACATCGGTGCGATCGTGGGTTTAAAAGATACGCATACCGGCGATACGCTCTGCAGTCCGGAGCATCCGATCGTGCTTGAGAAAATCATTTTTCCGGAGCCCGTGGTGTCGCTTAAAATCGAGCCGAAAACCCGCGCGGACCAGGAAAAAATGGGAATTGCGCTCCGCCGCCTCTCGGAGGAGGATCCGACGTTTCGCATCAAAGGGGATCTGGAAACCGGCGAGACTATAATTTCGGGCATGGGCGAACTCCATCTCGAAATTTTAGTTGACCGGATGAAGCGGGAATTTTCCGTTGAAGCAAATATCGGCCGTCCCCAGGTGGCATACAAAGAAACCGTGAAGAAGACCGCGGAAGCGGAAGGAAAATATATCAAACAATCGGGCGGCCGCGGGCAGTACGGCCATGTGTGGCTTCGTGTGGAACCAAGAGAGCGCGGACAGGGGTTTGAATTTGTGAATGAAATTAAAGGCGGCGTCATTCCGCAGGAATTCATTCCTGCAACGGAGAAGGGGGTGAAGGAAGCAATGGAAAAAGGGGTGCTCGCCGGCTACCCGGTGGTGGATGTGGAGGTCGCGCTCTATGACGGATCGTATCACGAGGTTGACTCTTCGGAAGCGGCGTTCAAGATCGCGGGATCCATTGCATTTCAGGAGGTGGCGCGCCGCGCAGTGTTGGTGCTCTTGGAACCCATTATGAAAGTGGAGGTGGTGCTGCCCGAGCAGTTCCTGGGTGAGGTGACGGGCGATTTGAATGCGCGCCGCGCCCGGATTGAGCAGATGTCCGATCGGGGTTTTGACGTGAAAGTCATTGATGCCAATGTCCCGCTTGCTGAGATGTTCGGGTATGTGACGACGCTTCGCTCCTTGACCCAAGGACGCGCGAGTTTTACGATGGAGTTTGACCATTACGAGGAGGTGCCCAACAATGTTGCCCAGAAAATAATTGAGGGGAAAAAGTGATACAAGGGCGACCGAGTCGCCCTACCGAATAGAAAGAGTAAAATCGAGTTATCTATCTTCGAGCGTAATTGTGGAGGAGCGGATACAAATAACCGAAGCGAGGAGGATGGGAAACAGGGGTCCCGGCTTGCCGGGAAACACTGAGGGGTTCCCGCCGACGAGCGAGGATTATTTGTCCGCGACGCAACGTTGGAGCGAGAAGATGGATAATGAGTGCACTATGGACATAGGACGAATAAAAAAGTTAGTAAAGGACAACGGCGATAAGTTCGTCTTTGTTGAGAATGGCGAACCGGAATTGGTGGTCATGTCCTTTAGAGAGTACGAAAAACTTTCGGAACACCAGTATTCCAAGAGCCGTTCACCTTCGCCTGAAAGCCGTACCGCACTTTTTGACGAGCCGCTTGGCCTCATAGAAACTCGTATTGACGTGGAGGAGTCCCCGGGCCTGCCGGTGCGGGTTGAAGATGTTCGTCTTGAGGACTTGCCGTTGTAGCTCCCTTGACCTCCCGCGTATTATAGGATAGTATTGGGGGTATTGTTTAATTAATAAGTTTAATTAATAAATTAATTAGTTCTATGGCAGGAAAATTTGAACGCACCAAACCACATTTGAACGTCGGCACTATCGGACACGTGGACCACGGAAAAACTACGCTTACCGCGGCAATTACCAAATCCTTGCACCTGAAGGGGCTTCCGGCTCGCGTTGAGTCCGTTGACCAAATTGACAATGCGCCCGAAGAGAAGGCGCGCGGAATTACGATTGCACTCCACCATTCTGAATACGAAACTGAGAAACGCCATTACGCCCATATTGATGCGCCCGGGCATGCCGATTATATCAAAAACATGATTACGGGTGCCGCACAGATGGACGGCGCGGTTCTTGTGGTGTCGGCAACCGACGGCCCCATGCCTCAGACCCGCGAGCACATTCTTCTCGCGCGCCAAGTGGGTGTGCCCGCGATCGTGGTATTTATCAACAAGGTGGACATGGTGGACGACCCGGAGCTTGTGGAACTCGTGGAGGCAGAAGTGCGGGAACTTTTGAAAAAATATGAGTTTCCGGGCGACGAGATCCCCGTGATTCGCGGCTCTGCCCTTAAAGCCCTTGAGGCCACTTCTGTTGATGATGAGTGGGTAAAGAAAATTTTTGAGCTCACGGCAGCCCTTGATTCGTATGTGCCCGATCCCGTGCGTGATGTGGATAAGCCCTTTCTCATGCCCGTGGAGGATGTGTTTTCTATTGAAGGCCGCGGCACGGTGGTAACCGGCCGTATTGAGCGCGGAAAAGTGAAAGTGAACGAGGAGGTAGAAATTGTGGGACTCCGCGACACCGCAAAAACCGTAGTAACCGGCATTGAGATGTTTAATAAATCGCTTGATGAGGGTATGGCGGGTGACAACGCGGGAGTGCTCCTTCGCGGTCTTAAGAAAGAGGATGTGGAGCGCGGACAGGTGGTTGCCAAGCCCGGTTCGGTAACGCCCCATACGGAGTTTGAGTCCGAAGTGTATATTTTGACAAAAGAAGAGGGCGGACGCCACACGCCGTTTTTTGCCGGCTACAAGCCCCAGTTTTACATCCGCACCACGGATGTGACGGGTGAGGTGACGCTCCCGCAGGGAACCGAGATGGTGATGCCGGGCGACACGATTCAGTTTATTGTGAAGTTGATCACACCGGTCGCATTGGAAGAAAAGCAGCGGTTTGCGATCCGTGAGGGCGGGAAGACCGTGGGAGCGGGCGTGGTGACGAAGATTTTGAAGTGAGTTAAACGAGTTGATGAGTGTAATGAGCGGATGAGTTTAGCCGAACTGAGTAAACTCGTTACACTGATTAAACCCGCATTGTTCCTTGGCAACCAAAACAAAAGAAGAAGTAAAAGTGAAGCTCCGGATTAAAGTCCGGGCATATGACACGAAGGTAATAGATACCTCCGTGCGTGCCATCGTGGATATTGCGGTGCGCAATGGCGCCGAGGTCGTGGGGCCCGTGCCGCTGCCGACCGAAATCCATAAATATACGGTGAATCGCTCCACGTTCGTGCACAAAAACGCGCGCGAGCAGTACGAGATCCGGGTGCACAAACGCCTCATTGATATTCTGAATCCCAACCCCCGGACGATACAGGCGCTTACCAATATCAATCTTCCCGCAGGGGTGGATATCGAAATTAAGATGCTATGATTCTGGAGTGTTCAATTCTGCTCTTTTCCTAGGAAAGAGTGGAATTGAGTGATCGAGAATCACTCAGTCCTCGGAACATATGGAAACCGTTATTCGTTAACGTTTTGTTTGCATAGGGAAATCCGGGAGGGCCGGGCGTTTCCGGTCTTTTTTAATGCCTATGGGCACATTCATTCTTGGAGAAAAAATAGGCATGAGCCAGATATTTGATGAGAAAGGAAACGTCATTCCCGTGACGCTTATTCGCGTTGGCAAAAATGTGGTCGTGCAGGTAAAGACAAAAGAGAAGGATGGCTACGGTGCGGTGCAGCTTGGGTTTGGAACTCGGAGAGAAAAAAATATCAAAAAGCCGCAGCGAGGCCATTTTAAAGATCAAGGGATGTTTCGCGCCCTGCGCGAATTTCGGACTGCCGAGGTCTTTGAACCCTCCGCGATTGTGGAGGCCGCGGTGTTTGCCGCGGGCGACAAGGTGAAAGTTTCCGGCATTTCCAAGGGAAAAGGATTTCAGGGAGTGGTGAAGCGCCACGGCTTTCATGGCGCGCCCGCGACTCACGGAACAAAGCATGCGCATCGCGAGCCGGGTTCCATCGGGGGTGCGGGCGGCAGAGCGGGCGGACGCGTGGCAAAAGGCATGCGCATGGCAGGGAGAATGGGGGGCGTGCGATCATCGGTGCGAAATCTTGAAGTGGTAAAGGTTGATGTAAAGAATAGTATTCTCGCATTGAAGGGCGCGGTGCCGGGACGCAGGGGGACGTTGCTGGAAATTCGGGGATGAGGGTGCCTCCTTGGCATATCGCCTCGAACCGACGCTCGGCATATTGATATCTTGAAATATCGAAATAATACCCGCCTCGCTCATTCTGCGGTTGCTTCCATTCTGAACCTCACTGATCGCGCAACCTCCGCAATGCGGTTCTCAGCGATATGCCAAGGCAGGTATAGTTATTCAAAAGGTACTATGAAAGCCGTCGTGTACAACAAAGAAGGGAAAGAAGTCGGAAGTGTGGAACTCCCGGCAACGGTCTTTGGATTGAAGTGGAACGCGGATCTCGTGCATCAGGTGGTGACCGCGCAGGCGGCAAATCGCCGTCCGGTCACTGCCCACGCCAAAGGGAGGAGCGAGGTGTCGGGCGGCGGAAAGAAGCCGTGGCGCCAAAAAGGCACGGGCCGCGCCCGTCATGGCTCCATACGCTCGCCCATATGGCGCAAAGGCGGCGTGACGCACGGACCTTTGAAGGAGAAGGTATACGCAAAGAAAGTGAATAAGAAAATGGCGCGAAAAGCCCTTTTCACCGTGCTTTCGGCAAAAGCGCGCGACGGAGAGGTGCTTCTCACTGACGGCATGGTGTTTGACGAACCGAAGACCAAGCGCGCAGCAGCATTTTTTCAGAATCTCGTGAAAGAAGCGAAGACCCCGCGCGCGGTGCGGGGCCGAGGAGTGCTTGTAGCCCTTCCGGGAAAGAGTGATACCGCGCGCCGGGCGCTCCGCAATCTCCCATATGTGGAGGTTGAGGACGCGCGCAATGTGAGTGCGTACGATCTGATGCAACACGCGTACGTGCTTTTTTCAAAAGAGACGGTCGCGTCGTTCACGAAGTAATATTACTCCGATGGCGTTTTTTCAACGGTTGCGACAACCAAAGAGAGAAGAGAAAAAAACCGCACCCGCGGCGGAAAAGATGAGTGCCCCGCAAAGCGCGCCGGCACGGCCGGGGGCTCCATTCTCGGTACTGAAAGGATTTTCGGTACTCAAAGGATTTCATGTAACGGAGAAAAGCACTCGGGCGGCCGCGCACAGGCAATATGTGTTTTTGGTGGAGCAGGATACGAATAAGAGCGAGGTGAGGCGTGCGGTGGAACGTCGTTTCGGCGTTTCGGTCCAAGGCATTTCAATCGTGAATCTCCCGGCAAAAGTTCGGCGGCGGGGCGCGCGACTGGGCTGGAAAGCGGGCAGAAAGAAGGCGATCGTGACATTGAAAGAGGGACAGCGTATTGAGGTGGGTTAAATGAGTTACGCTTCGCTACAGTTTAATGAGTTTCAGCCACTTTGTGGCTTCAGGGGTTCAAAACTCATCAACTCATTAAACTCAGCCACTGATTAAACTGTATGAAAAAGTATAATCCTACATCACCCGGGCGGCGCGCCATGACCATTGTGGATCGGAAATCCTTTCTCACCGCGGCACGACCCGAAAAATCCCTCACGCGCGGGAGGAAACGCCACGTGGGGAGAAACAGCCATGGCAGGATCACCGTGCGCCACAAGGGTGCGGGCGTAAAACGCCTCTGGCGGGAGATCGATTTTCGCTATGATAAAATTGGTATTCCCGCGCGCGTGGTATCAGTAGAGTACGACCCGAATCGTACGAGTTTTGTCGCCCTCCTTTTCTACAGGGACGGAGAGAAACGATATGTGCTTGCCCCGCAGGGGTTGAAACCGGGGAGTGAGGTGCTCGCGTCCGAGTCCGCCCCCATTGAAGTGGGGAATCGTGTGCCGCTCGCGCGTATTCCCGTGGGTACCGGTGTGTATGCAATTGAACTCACGCACGGGAGAGGTGCCGCACTCGTGCGATCCGCAGGGGCGGGCGCGCTTGTGCTCGCACAGGAGGGGCGCTACACTCACTTGAAGTTGCCGTCAGGCGAGGTGCGGATGGTGCTTTCCGTAAACTGGGCTTCCATCGGCGCGCTTTCCAACCCCGAACATGCGTTCATGACAATCGGAAAGGCCGGCAGAGCCCGCCGTATGGGTATTCGGCCGACGGTGCGAGGTTCTGCAATGAATCCGGTGGATCACCCGCATGGCGGCGGGGAGGGACGCACGCTTATCGGTCGGCGCCGGGGTCCGGCAACGCCATGGGGTAAACCCGCGCGAGGGGTGAAGACGCGAAAGAAGACAAAGAAGTCAAATAAATTTATTGTTTCAAGACGTACGAGATAGTTGTTTCCTTAATTCATGATTCTTAATTCTTGATTCTCGGTTATGCCTCGTTCACTCAAAAAAGGTCCCTACATCCACCCCGCGCTTGTGAAGCACATGGCGCGGGTATCACCCGGCTCGCGCGCGGTAATTAAGACATGGGCGCGCGCGTCCACCATTACACCCGATATGATCGGCTATACCTTTGGCGTGCATAATGGCCGAGCGTTCATAGAGGTACGGATTTCTGAAGACATGGTGGGCCACCGTTTGGGAGAGTTTTCACCCACCCGTAAATTCCTGCGTCACGGCGGCAAGATGCAAAAAGAGCAGGAGCAGAAAGCGGCAGAGGCAGAACGTGAAAAGGCGTCTGCGGAGAAATCAAAAGCATGATACGAATATACAAATCAGATGCGAATCTACCAATCGCGAATATCGTTATTATCGTATTGGCAATTCGCATTATTCGCATACGATTCGTATATTAGCATCGCGATATGACGGAGGTCACTGCACAATTGAATAAGTTTCGGATGAGTCCCCGGAAGGTTCGGCTTCTCGCGTCTCTGATCAAAGGAATGCCGGTTTCAGGTGCGCTTCTGGAACTTGAACGCCGATCGGGCCGTGCGGCAGGACCGCTTGCAAAGCTTCTGAAATCGGCGCTGGCAAACGCCTCGCATACCATGAAAATAGATACGGCCGGTCTCTACGTGAAGAATATTTCTGTGAACGAAGGCGTGATGTTGAAGCGGATGATGCCTCGCGCATTCGGGCGCGCCGCACCGATTCGCAAGCGCACGAGCGATATTTCTTTGGTGCTTGGCACCAAAGAAAATGTAAAGATAAAAGATAAAAAATCAAAATGACAGATCAAAATCCAAACATAGTAAGTTATAAATCATCGCGGAGCGATACCTTAATTTTTATTTTTACATTTTGATTTTTAATTTTGAGCCGAAGCGATTATGACCCACCGCGTACATCCATACATTTTCCGCGTAGGCCACACCAAGACCTGGAAGTCCCGGTGGTTTAGCCGTGACGCATTCCGGGAGTATCTCCGGGAAGATGTGATGCTTCGGGAGTATCTGCAAAAGAAGCTCCGGAGCGCGCATGTGGAGGAGATAGAAATTGAGCGTTCTCCGACGACTCTCCACGTCGTTTTGAAGACCTCGCGTCCCGGGGTGCTTATTGGCCGGGGGGGTGAGGGCGCAGAAAAACTCAGGCGCGATATCACGGCGTATACCGCATCTCTCTGGCGGAAGATGAAAAAAAGTCCCGGCGATCGCGAATTGAAGCTCACCATTGAAGAGGTGCGCGCGCCGGAAACCCATGCGGCAATCGCCGCGCAGATGATTGTGGACGAGATTGAAAAGCGGATTCCTTTCCGCCGGGTGTTGAAGCAGGCAGTGGAGAAAATCAGCGCATCAAAAGAAGTGCAGGGGGTGAAGGTTGCCATAAAGGGCCGGCTTGACGGCGCAGAGATGGCGCGCTACGAGTGGGCGAAGAGGGGCCGTATCCCGCTCCAAACATTGCGGAGCGACGTCCACTACGCGGAGAAAACCGCCTACACCACATACGGCACCATCGGAGTGAAGGTGTGGATTTATAAGGGCGATGTCTTCGCCGGTGAACCGGCGAAGAGCTCATGAGTTACTGAGTTACATGAGTTCCGGTCGCTTCGCACCCTCGGAGTCAAACTCAACAACTCATTTAACTCATCAACTGATTAAACTGATATGTTGCAGCCAAAAAAAGTAAAACATCGCAAATGGCAGCGCGGAAGAAGCCGCGGGACAGAGACCCGCGGGACGGAGCTCGCATTCGGCGCCTATGGACTTAAGGCGCTGGAAAGCCGTTGGGTTACCGCACGCCAGATTGAAGCCGCGCGCCGCGCGATGACGCGCCATATCCAGCGCGGAGGAAAAGTCTGGATCCGTATTTTTCCCGACAAGCCCATTACAAAAAAACCTCCGGAAGTGACGCTCGGAGGCGGCAAGGGGGGTGTGGATCACTATGTGGCGTCGGTCCGCAGAGGCAAGATGCTTTTTGAGATGGACGGAGTGTCGGAGGTAACGGCGCGCGAAGCGATGCGGCTCGCGGGCCATAAGCTTCCGATGAAGACGAAATTTATGATGAAAGTATGAATCCCGTTAGAAATGTCATTGTGAATGTAGAACATATAAAAGAAAACCCCATGGATATGAGAGGTCGCATGTGTACTATCCATAGTCCAAATTTCTAACGGGATGAAAATAACCGAATTACGTCAAAAGTCGAGCGCAGAATTGAAAATGCTCCTCCAAGGATCGCGAGAGCGTCTTCACGATCTCCGGTGGCAGCGCACGGAGCGTAAACTCAAGAATGTGCGGGAAATAGCCGCAACGCGCCGCACAATTGCGCGCATAGTAACAATTCTGAATCAATAAATAATAAGATTATGATACGATGCGAATATACGTTTAGTATGCATTCGTATATTGGCATCGCATTCTGTATATGAAGAAACTCAAAGGCACAGTGGTGTCAGACAAAATGAATAACACCGTGGTGGTGCGCGTGGATCGCCTGAAGAAACACCCGAAGTATATGAAGTATTACCGCGTATCCGAAAAGTTTAAAGCGGACGATCCCGAACGCCGGTACCGGCAGGGCGACCTTGTGATTATTCAGGAAACCCGCCCCATTTCAAAAGACAAGCGCTGGAGAGTGGTAGAACTCGTGAAGCGTCAGGAACAGTCGGATGCAGAGAATGTGGAGGAGACGGAAAGACCTTAATTCTTACTTCATAATTCTTAATTCTTTTATATGATACAGCCTCGTTCCATGCTGCGCGTCGCCGATAACTCGGGAGCAAAACTCCTGCAGGTGTTTAAGATTCTCGGCGGCACCCGCCGCCGCTATGCGCGCCTGGGCGATCTTGTGGTGGCGTCCGTGAAGATTGCAGAACCCAAAAAAGCGGTGAAGAAAAAAGACGTGGTGCGGGCCGTGATTGTCCGCTCCCGCGCTCCGTTCCGGCGAAAGGACGGGACGTATG
Source organism: uncultured Candidatus Saccharibacteria bacterium (assembly GCA_964501445.1). GTDB lineage: Bacteria > Patescibacteriota > Minisyncoccia > Sungbacterales > HO2-52-23 > CAZCSJ01. The sequence continues at coordinate 1,161 of CAZCSJ010000020.1, read as the reverse complement.
TGCGATTTGACGAAAATGCGGCGGTGATCGTGGATGGCGTGAATCCGAAGGGCGGGCGCATTTTTGGGCCTATCGCGCGCGAGGTGCGCGATCGGGGATACACGAAGATTATTTCACTTGCAAAAGAGGTGGTGTAAACGATGCGAATATACGAATAATACTTACGAATGGATAGGAAGTATTAGTATGATTAGCATGCATTCGTATATTGGCATCGCGGTATTATGAAAATTCGTAAAGGCGACCAAGTAAAAATTATTGCAGGCAATGACCGCGGAGCGCAGGGGAAAGTGCTTCGTGTATTTTCCCGTGAGCGTATGGTGATGGTGGAAGGCGTGAATGTGCGGAAAAAACACATGCGCGGGCGCAGGCAAGGACAGAAGGGCGAGGTGATCCAACGCCCTGTTCCCATTCCGGTTTCGCGAGTGATGTATGTCTGTCCGAAGTGCGGCAAGCCCGCGCGCGTGGGATTTCGCATTGAGGGCGCAGTAAAGATCCGTTCGTGCAAGAGGTGCGGTGCCGCGACGTAATATGGAGACCCTAAGGAAAAAATACATCAAGGAAGTTATCCCTGCGATGAGGGCAGCATTCGGCTATCGCAATGCGATGGCGGTTCCCCGTGTGGTGAAGGTGGTGGTCAATGTCGGTGTGGGTCGGCTCCGAGACGCAAAAGAGCAGGAAGAAGTCCAAAAGTACCTCCGCCTCATTACCGGCCAGAAACCATCTCCCCGCCCCGCCAAGAAAGCAGTGGCGTCGTTTAAAACAAGAAAAGGCCAGATCGTGGGGTATCGGGTGACGCTGCGGGGTGCGAGGATGTACGATTTTCTCACCCGTGTTATCGCGATCGCACTTCCTCGCACGCGCGATTTTTGGGGCGTGAGTGCCGATGCGTTTGATGACAAAGGAAATTTGACAATAGGGGTGAAAGAACATATAGTATTTCCCGAGATGATTAGTGAGGACTACCGATTTTTGTTTGGGCTTGAGGTAACGGTGGTGACGAGCGCAAAGAGCCGGGAAGAGGGAGTGCAATTATTAAAGTTGATGGGATTCCCACTGAAAGATCAAAAATAAAAAATCAAATATCAAAATGACAGATCAAAATGTAAAAATAAGAGGGTTTTTACATGGTCGCGAAGCGACACCTCCATTTTGCATTTT
>CAZCSJ010000019.1:0-10700 GCA_964501445.1 uncultured Candidatus Saccharibacteria bacterium | reverse complement strand
GGATTTTGCTCTGTTTTTCTTTTTCTACTTCATCAAAGAAAAGTTTCATCGCCCCCGCGCCATGCAGCACCGCTTGTTTAGAAAGGAGAGTCCAGTACGAGTTTAAAATTACCCTTTTGTTGTCTACTAGAGAGTATTCAATTGTTCCATCAAACTTTTTAATTTTTTGTACGAGCGGATAGGAGTCAACAGAAAGACCAAACCCATCGATATAATTATTTATTATGGGTCGATCGTATTCCTTGTCTAGAATTGTATCTCTACTGAAGAAATTATTATTTGAGTAAGTGGCAAGAGTATCAAAATAGTTATTTATGTTTGCGAGTACAATGGGCTTTTGATTTGAAAGTTCACTAAAGATTTTTATATTTTGGCGATCAAATTGCTCAGTCCAAAATTCGTAGGGACTACCCAATTCTAAATATGGCGGATGCGGGTCATTTCTCGTATGGTCGGGGACTGTGGCATCTTCCAGAAGATGGAGTATATGTCCTAGTGCTTTGAGTCCTCTCGTTTTATCGCCCCATGTGTATTCATAGATCGCGCGATCCCAGGAGTAATCTTCGTTGCTACTAAAGAGAGGTTTAAATGTTCCCGCAAGGGCGCTAGCAGTAATACCCGCTTGCGCTTTGGTGTTTTGCGCCCAATGTTTGGAACTCATCCATTCTTTTCCTAAAACAAGACCCCGTTTATACACGGGGTCGTAAAAGTGTTGCATCGGACGGGTACCAGAATCCTCGTCGATACTTCCCTGTATCAGAAGTTCCTTTTCTTGATCGTTTAGTGCGTTATCGGGAAACGAGTGGTTAAAGAACTTTACGATTTCTTGGGTCAGTGCGGGATGAGTGGTTTTGTCATCGTATGCATATCCAAAAAGAGGGAGCACAAGGAGTGCCCCTCCCATGATAGTTATAAATGTAGATGTTACAAATCTAGAATTTTCCATTTTCCATTTAGGCTTTTACCTAAATCGGCCTGCATAACTAATTCTCCTCCATCGTTATAGGCCTCCAAAACAAATCTTTTATCGTCCCCCTCAATTAGTGGATACTTGTTTTTGAGTCTCTCCAAATCCCTCACCATCTCATCTAACAACCCCCTTTCTTTAATCTTCGCGAGCCCCTCTTTCCACTCCGGTTGCACATCCAACACAAAATATTTTGCCGCCAAATCCGTATCTCCTTTTTTCAACGCATCAATAAAAAGCCGAAGGGTTTCCTCCGGTGTTTCTCCGCCGTATGGGTCTTGGGCGTACGCCTTCTCAAGTTTTTTCATTTCTGCGAGCGCCTGGTATTCCGGACTGTTTCGGTATTGCAGGTATCGGATACCAAAAAGCGCCCCGACCCCGAGCGCGACAATTCCCAGCCCAATCCCTAGAAATTTTAAAACGTTTTTCAACATGCACACCTTCTTTATCTAATCTATTGTAAGATTTCGTTTCGCGCCGTCAATCCTCCCCCCTGTGGAAAACTTTTTGAAGTCGTCTTGTACCGATCTTAGATCGGTACATAATAGAAGTATGCGAAAAGAGCAGTTTGTTGAAAGTGAATACTACCATATCTATAACCGCGGTGTTGATAAGAGGCCAATATTTTCTGATGACAGAAGCAGGTTACGATTTCTTCATGGCCTATATGTTCTCAATAATTTTTTAGACATTCCGCCGTCGCCCCGGTTTGATGTTATAGCTCTTGAGCCCAGGGAAGTATTAAAGCCAATTGAGCCGTATGTGGAAGTGGTGGCAGGTTGTCTGATGCCGAATCACTATCACCTGATGGTAATGCAAAAACGAGATGGGGGAATAAGTAAGTTGATGCACAAACTTGGCTCGAGCTATACCCATTATTTCAACAAGCGTTATGAGCGAACAGGCGCTCTCTTCGAAAGTACTTTTAAGGCGAAACATGTCGATAGACATAACTACGCCGCATATTTAACGGAATATATCCATTTAAATCCACTCAATCTGTACCGATCTAAGATCGGTACAGAAGGGGATGAGTCCCACCGTAGACTTGAATCATATCAATGGTCTACCTTACCTATCTATCTCGGTACACAGAGCAAGTTTTCTTTGTTGACCTCCATTGATTTTCTCGAGAAAGTACTTGATATGGACCACGAAAGCTATCGACAGCTCATTTATAGCATGATATAGGATATGTACCGATCTAAGATCGGTACATGAATGACGAGGAAGCGTGGCCGAGAGGTTTAAGGCGCCGGTCTCGAAAACCGGTTGGGGAGAAATCCCCTCGGAGGTTCGAATCCTCCCGCTTCCGAGCGGATTACTTGTAGCCGAATCCTCCTTCGGTCTTCCGTAGCTTTAGCGAAGGAGACCCGCTTCCGATTATCAAAAAAGTTATCCACAGAGAAGAGGTTTTAATCACTTGAACCTATGGAGTATACTATATACATCGTTATTAAACTATTATAACCTAACACAAAACGAAAATGTCTACTTCTCGTTTCTGTTATCTTTCAACTCGCAACGCTATTTTGTTGGGAGTTATTTTTATGTCGCTTGTTCTGCTGTTTTCTTCATTACCGGCAGAAGCAGCACAGCTGACATTGGGCGAGCAGCACCAGGTTGCTTCTCTTGCAGGTAGCCTCCAAACACTCCTTAAAGCGCTTGATGTCTTAAAGATGTCCTTTATATCAGGAGGATCTGCTCAGACCTACAGTTCTTCTTCAAGCAACTGTCCTTCTGGTTATCATTTAATGTCCAGCACTAATGAATGTATGTCCGATACTGACTCAAACGTATGTCAACCGGCGGGTGGGGGAGCGACGCGGGCATGTATATATGGGTCTGGTTCAACATATACCACTACCACTACTACAACAACGAGCACTGGTACTGACTGCGCCACAAAATACGGCACTGGTTGGCATTCTATGGGTTCTGATGGTAGTTGTTTCAATGAAGCAATGACGTCCTACTACACGTCAAGCGGTACATTGTATTCGTGCTCCACCACGCATACTACAGGATGTTCGGGTAGTACTACGACGAGTACGACGAGCACCACGAGTACTACGGGTAGCACGAGCACCAGCACGACGACGGGCACCAGTGGCACCACCTCATCAACGAGCGGGACTACCTCCTCTACCGCCACTCCCGTGATCAGCAATGTGAGCATAGTGAACATCACGCGGGATACCGCAACCGTGACGTGGACCACCGATAAATCAGCAAATTCCATTGTTGATTTTGGAGTAAGTTCTGTTTCTGAAAATTCCCGATTTGACTCCTCGTTTGTGACAAACCACTCTCTCTACCTTACCGGTCTTCGGGCAGCCACCACGTACACGTTGAATGTTCATTCGGAAGATTGGAATTATAAGCGCGGGAGCGTGACGGGGAAAACGTTCTCTACCCTTGCGGCTTCTGACTGCAGCAGTTATGGAAGCGGCTGGCACTCCATAAGTTCCGACGGGAATTGTTTTAACGCGGAGAATACATCCTATTACACCACGAGCGGAATTCTCTATTCTTGCGCGTCTACCCCGACCACAGGATGCGCAACGAGCACAGGCGGAACAACAGGCACCGGCACTTCCACGGCTTGCGACGGCGCGCTCCAGACACTTTTAGGAACCGGCTGCCATTGGATGTACTACGATTCTGCGGGGCAGGGGATATTCTGCGATACCTCAATGACCAAATCCGCAAAGCGGGGAGATGCGGTGACGACAACTGGCTGTACGGGGGGCGGAACAACCACCACGACCACAACCGGAACGAGCGGCCAAACAAACCATACATGGCGATTCAAAGACGGCTCGGTGCAGTATTCGTCGATTCTCTCCCGGACGGATGCGGAGTATGCCGCACTCATTCGGAGCATGGACGATGCAGCTGCAAACGGCTATTTCGGGGGCTGGAAGCCGGGAGCCGGGAATAGCGCAAATTGGCAGGAATTCGGTATTCCGGTCGTGAGCCAGACCGCCACTACTCAAACCACCACAACAACGGGTACTGGTACTTCCACGGGTTGCGACAGCGTGCTCATAGCACTTTTGGGGAGCGGCTGCCATTGGATGTATTACGATTCTGCGGGGCAGGCGATATACTGTGATAATTCAATGACCAAATCCGCAAAGCGGGGAGACAGCGTGACGATGACCGGATGCACAACAGGCGGGACAACCGCCACGAGCACAACGAGCGGCGCGCTAAATGCCCCGACTGCACTCACCGCGACCGTGTCAACAAGCGGCACGGGCGTTACACTGCAGTGGACCGATAATTCAGTAGGGGAGGATGAATATAAAATTTGGAGAAAGGTTCCGGGAGGATCATGGACCTTTTTGATAAGTGTTGCGCCGGTTGCGGGAGGATTCGGAACGTATTACCACTCCAGTGGAGTGTCGGGTTCGGAGTACTATGTAAACGCGTGTAGTACGAGCAAAGGGTGTTCGTCGGATTCCAATTTCGCGATTGCGGGGGGTACGGCAACCACCGGCACTGATTGTCAATCAAAATACGGCACCGGCTGGCATACGATGTATTCGGACGGCACTTGCTATGATTCTGAAATGAAGAATTACCGCACGGCGAATGGCACTTTCTATTCGTGTATAACCACACCCGCGTCGGGATGTTCTGGTACGGGCGGAGGCACGGCCACCACCACTCCGGGAGCGCCGTACCTCACCTCGCTCTCGCCAAGTTCCGGGCCCATCGGGACCGCGGTTACGATCTACGGGTCTGGATTTGCGCTGACCGGAACGAATCGCGTCAATTTTGATACAGGGGTGATCATGAATGTTGCTTCAACCGATGGGATAAGGCTGTCATTCACCGTTCCGGAGGATCGCGTGCCGCTGTGCGCCGTAACAGAACCGCGTTGTCTCTTGCCTGCTCCGTACAATCCCGTGAGAACAGGGAGTTATACCGTTTCGGTTACCACGCCCGCAGGAGCAGCAAGTAATTACCTCTCCTTCAATGTGGGCGAGAGGAGCGTTGCTTCAAATTGTCCTTCCGGCTATCACCAAATGGGCGATTACTATTCATATTCATCGTCGGGTTCACCCTCGGGTGGCTACTGCATGTCCGATACCAATTCAACTGTCTGCCAGCCACTGGGCGGAGGGGCGACCTATACCTGTACGTATGGAAGGACGTCCACCACGACCACAGAGATCCCATTTACCGTTGAGCAGACACGCACGTACCCAAGAACAGGTGACTCGGGAGTGGATCCGGGGACGCGCATTCAGGTGAATTTCACGAAAGAAATTGATCCTTCCTCAACCGTGAGCCAGTTCTTCAAGCTTGCCAAAACCAGCACGCCGGATGCGAGTGTAGCCGGAAACTTCAGGATGTTTTCTCAAAGTTTTGACTTCGTTCCTTCGGCCTCCTTAGAGTCGAATACCTCGTACACCTATACCGTCTACTCAACGCTCCGCGAGCGAGGCGGCAAAAATCTTTCATCCTCCTATACGGCTACATTCACCACAAGCGCTTCCACTGCGGCACGGACAGGAACGCTCAGTGGCAAGGTGACGGATCAAACAGGTGCGGGAGTGGCACGGGTGCATGTCTATGCCTCTACGCCGGACTACACATTCTGGCGTGATACCTCAACTGATGCGAGCGGAGCATTTACCCTCTCGCTTCCCGCAGGAACATACCTCGTGGAGGTATCGCAACCCGCCGCCCGCACTGACCTTGTACGCACCGCACCCCAGAAAGTGAGTATTGCGACGGGCGAGACAAAGACCATTACCTTGTCTTTTAGCGGCGTTCCAAAAATTGTCACCGGGACCGTGCTCTTTACAAACGGAAACCCGGTCGCTGATGCGGAAGTCGGCGGTTACTCAAGCGAGACCGGACAGTGGGTAGGCGGAACAGTGGATGCATCAGGGAAATTCACGCTTCGCGTGAGCGGAGGCAGGTGGATTCTCGGCATTCATCCTCGCGAAGAGTTTAAGGCAAAATGGTCATGGTCTGGTCCTCCGCAAGAAGCGGTATTCACCAAAGACGCCACTCCTGAAAGTAAAACCGTGAATTTCACCGTGGCGGTCGCTGATGCCCTGCTCCGGGTGCGCGTCGTTGATTCAAGCGGCGCTCCGGTTTCGGGTGCGGGCGTTGTGGTGGATGCCATTGGTTCTTCGCAGTTGATCTTTGCTCCCCGCGAGGGGCGCGCGCCGCCCGAATTCAAGACGAGTGATGCGAGCGGCTTGGCAACGTTTGAATTGAAGCCCGGCACCTACTATATGCGCGCATTCTTGCCGCCTGATAGAAATCTCTTCAATCCCGAAGAGCAGAAAGTCACTGTGGTCTCCGGCCGCACCGAGGAAGCGACACTGATCTTCAGGCGCCGTGAGAGCTTCACATCCGTACCATTGACCGGGGTCACAAAACTTGAGAATGGAGTCCCGATAGATGCGTTTATCTGGGCATGGTCGGAGAAAGGAGGATTTCTCACTTCTAATGCAAGCGCAGACGGCACGTTTTCTCTGAAAGCGTCCCCGGGCACGCGTTGGCACATAGGCGCCGGCAAAGAGTATCAAGGATACCCGTATAAATCTCCCGAGCTCACGGTAGATGTGTCCACCCAGCCGGTATCGCTTGACGTGGTACTCGTACGATTCCGTGATGTTCCGCTCCCGGCCACGGTTTCCGTGAACCAGACCGCGACTCAGCAAACAGTTGCGCAGACCACCGATGGTGCGAAGGTAACGCTTCCGCCAAGCAGTGCCACGACCGAAGGCACGGTTCGCGTGGAGGTAAAGCCTACGATAGAGGCGCCGACTCAAGCCGCAACGCAGGTGGTGGGCACGGTCTATGATGTGACCGTGCGGGATGCCAAGGGTACAGAATTGACGCAACTAAAAGAAGACGCGGAAATCATTTTGCCGTATAGCGAAGCGGAACTGAAGGCCCTTGGCGTTACGGAAGATACCATCGTGCCGAGTTACTTTGATGAAAAGACCGGTACGTGGGTGAATATAGAGAACTACACGATTGATAAGGACAAAAACGTGATTATTACCCACGTGGGGCACCTCACACGCTTTGGTATTGTGGCCGCAGCCGATACCACGCCTCCCTCTGCGCCAAGCGCGCAGGCGGCAAAGGCCTTGGGCGAGGGGAAGGCAAAAGTTACCTGGAAGAATCCAGCTTCCGACTTCAAGAACGCGAAAGTGTACCGATCAAACGCTGTCGGAGAATTGGGGCAGGTGGTTGCGGCAACAATCGTGGGGACAGAGCTCACCGACACAGGCCTTACGAACGGCATGACCTACTACTATGCGGTTCGCGCAGTGGATCCCGCGGGAAATGAATCTACAAACAGCCAGCAGGTTTCTCTGGTGGCAGTGGGTACCTCGGCGCCCTCAGCTGTTTCAGCAGCAACTCCTGCTCGAGTTGCGGGGGCAAAAGTTCTCCGCTCGCTCAAGCAGGGGATGAGAGGGAATGACGTGAAGACGCTCCAGCAAGTTCTGATAAGCGAGGGGTTCCTCCCCGCCGACTCGGCGACCGGATTTTTCGGGGCGCTCACGCGCGCTGCGGTGATTCGCTTCCAGGAAAAATATGCGTCTGAAGTTTTGACGCCCGCGGGACTTACGAAGGGGTCAGGGTTTGTGGGGCCGGGTACGCTCAAGAAATTGAACGCGCTCGTCGGAAAGTAGCGAGACAGAGGAACGAATACCCAAAATCTTCCCGGACGTTACGTCGGGGGAGATTTTGCTTTTCCCCTCGCTTTTTTGCTATTTCGATGCAGGAGTGATACCATATTTTAATGGATGCGTTGACTACGCTTTTTATTTTGGCGTTTCTCGCACTTGCCGCTGCGTGTGTTGTTTTTTTATGGATGATTCTAAAAGTCCGAAAGCGGGTGGATGCGCTCTATGGCGGTGTGCGTATGGATGAATCCGATGTGCAGCTCGGGATCATCCGGCGGCTCCTCCATGCAGAGGCAAAATTGGAGGAGATCGAGCCGCGCATGACCCGTGTGGAAGACATTTCTCATGTGTCGGTGCAGAAAGTCGGATTTTTGCGTTTTAACCCCTTTGAGGATACGGGTGGGGATAATAGTTTTGTGCTCGCACTGCTTGACCGCGAGAATAACGGCGTTATCGTATCTTCGCTCTACGCCCGCGATGGTATGCGAATTTTTGCCAAGCGTATTGAGAAAGGGCGCACCACGCATCAGTTGTCGGATGAGGAGAAGAAGGTGCTGGAGGAAACACTACAGAAAAATTTCTAATATGGTGAAAACTGCTCAACATAGAGGAGAAGTGAAAAACACTACTCGTCCCCCCATCGTGGTTGTGATGGGTCATATTGACCATGGGAAAACAACGATCCTTGACTACTTCCGAAATACGAAAGTGGTGGAGAAAGAATCGGGCGGCATCACCCAGCATATCGGCGCCTATGAGGTGGAGCATCATCTGTCGGATTCGGGCGAAGCAAAAAAAATTACGTTCATTGATACGCCCGGACACGAGGCGTTCTCTCAGATCCGGTCGCGGGGCGCGCGCGTGGCGGATATCGCGGTGCTTGTGATTGCGGCAGAGGAGGGACTCAAACCCCAGACAGAGGAAGCGATCGGGATTATACGCGGCGCAGAACTTCCCTTTATCGTTGCGATAAATAAAGTTGATAAGCCCGAGGCACAACCGGAGCGCGTGCGCCGGGAACTTGCCGACGCAGGAATTCTTGTGGAGTCATACGGCGGCAAGGTGCCCTCAATTGAGGTGAGCGCAAAAACCGGACATCACATGGATGCGCTCCTTGAACTCATTCTCCTTCTCGCTGAGGTGGAGCATATCACGGCAGAGCCGGAGAAACCTGCGGAGGGCGTTGTGATTGACGTGCATCGCGATTCGCGCCGGGGCATTGCCTCAACCCTCCTCATTCGCGACGGGACGTTTCGCAAAGAGCAGGTGCTGGTGATCGGCCGCTCGGTTGAGAGTGTGAAAATCCTTGAGGATTTTCGAGGAGAGGGAATCACGCGCGCCGCGCCGTCCGCGCCCGCGGTGGTCGCCGGACTTTCCCGCGCCCCTGCGGTGGGCGACGCGTTTCGTCAGTTCTCCAGCCGCGGTGCGGCCGAAAAGTATGCGGCATCCCTTCCGGATGAAAAAGTTCCTTCGCCGCCCGTATACGGAAATGGCAAAGATGAGAATGGAGAGAAACCGGTGTTCAATGTGATCGTGAAAGCGGACGGCGCGGGGTCCAAAGAAGCGCTTGAAGAAGCGCTCGGCAGATTTCATTGCGAGAAAATCGGGCTCCGAATTCTCCGAAGTGAAATAGGCGATATCAACGAATCGGATGTGAAGCTCGCCCAAGCCACGCATATGGTGACCATCATTGGATTTAAGGTGAAGGTTGATACAAGGGCCCGGGAGATCATTTTGAGTTCCGGCGTGCATGTGATCACGGGCGAGGTGATCTATGATCTCCTAGATCAGGTCAAAAACCGGATGGAGCATTTTATTCCTTGTGAACTGAAACGGACCGATCTCGGACGGGCGAAGATTTTAAAAGTGTTTACCCGGAAGGGGAATACGCAAATTGTCGGCGGCCGCGTGGAGGAGGGAGCGGTACGCAAAGGCGCGCGTCTTGACATTCGGCGAGATCAGGAGATCATCGGGAAGGGGATATTCTCTCAACTTCAGCGTGAGAAGATGCCCTGTGAAGAAGTGGGAAAGGGGCACGAGTGCGGGATGTCAGTGGAGTCCGCAACGCCGATCCAGGAAGGCGATGTGCTCTTGGCGTATACGGAAGAAGAGATAACACAGAGTTTATAGTGGCATCAAAACGGCGTCTCCAAAAATTACAGAATGTCTTGAGGGAGGAGCTCTCGCGGATCCTTGAGCGGGAGGTTGAATTTCCGCCGGGGATTCTCGTGACCATTACGCGGCTTGAAGTATCCGAGGATGTGCACTACGCGACGGTGTTTCTCTCGGTGCTGGGAGAGGAGAGAGACGAGGCGCTCGCAATGGTGCGCAAAAACACGTATCATATCCAGCAGGGGCTTAATCGCCGGATGCGGATGCGTCCGGTGCCGCGTATCAGTTTCCAGATTGATGAGGCAGAGGAGCGCCGCGAGGTGGTTGAAAAATCGCTCGCGGAGTTGAAAAAGAGAAAAGAATTGTAGGGGCCACGTGGTGAAGTAGCTAACACAGGAGTCTGCCCCGAACAAAAATTTGGCCTGGTAGCCAAGTGGTAAGGCATGGGTCTGCAAAACCCTTATACGCGGGTTCGATTCCCGCCCAGGCCTTTTTAACACATACGCCGAGGTGGGTTGAATGCGAGCGGGCGCAGCATTCAACGGGTGCAAAAGCACCCAGGGCCGACACTCGAACAGTTTTTTGAACGAGTCCGCCAGTTGGCGGACGAGAATATGCCGAGGTGGCGGAACCGGTATACGCGCGCGGCTTAAAACCGCGTCTCGAAAGAGTTGTGGGTTCAAATCCCACCCTCGGCATTGAACGAAGTGAAATGATGAGGGAGCACGCCAACTGCTTGGCGTGCGTTGGGAGTTGAAGACCGCAGCGATGCGCGAGTTTTTCCGAAGGAAAAGGCGAGCGCCGCGAGGGGCGGGCTGCGAGAATCCCGCGTCAGCGGGATTACTTGTAGCCAAATCCCACCCTCGGCATTTCCATCTTTCTATCCCGTCAGTCGGTTTCGTTGACACAATGTCTTTTATTCGGTATAGATGAAGATACATTATGTCCGT
>CAZCSJ010000018.1:0-11715 GCA_964501445.1 uncultured Candidatus Saccharibacteria bacterium | reverse complement strand
GGATTCGAACCCCGATTTCAGCCTTCGGAGGGCTGCGCTCTATCCATTGAGCTATGGGGACATCACGACTGAATTTATGATAGAATAGCAAGGTGATGGTGCCTTGGAAAGGAGGTACACCGCAATGGCAGTATACACGAGGGCATACCTTCCATACCCACAAACCGACGTAGAGGTAGTGTACTTTGACAAAATCATGTACTGGATCGCCGCATACGGTAAGTACTATCCAGTTTTCACCGAGCCAGTCAAAGACAATGACGCCGAAGACCGTGGGAATATGAAAAGGAAAATCAAACAATGCACTGTATTTATGTGCTACATGGCCCCCTACGAAATGAACGAGCGGGCACGCACGGAATACGAATATGCTCGGGAAAAAGAAATGTCAATCGTGCCCATTCTCCTTACATCAGGGGGTACATGAACCATGCGGACAAACCACCCACCACAACCTTGTGGTGGGAATTTTTATGTATGCCTATCCGCAACTGCGGATGCGCCAAACGCAGAGGGTTTGATGACTGGCACAAAATTATATCCTTTGATCATTCCCACTACCGAATCTATCATCTCTTTCGTCGGCCCATTGTGGCCGATATCCACATGGATCTCGTTCCCATCCCAAAAAAACTCGTCGCCGAGCACCTCCTGCAGGCGCGAACGGAATTCTTGCGCGAGCGTGATGGACATAATCGCCTCCTGCCAGACGCGGTCGCGCAAAGTCGCAAACTTCCGCTCCTCGGATTTGGTCCAAAAGTGAATGGCGCCGTTGCCCACTCTCCACACCGTAACGGCAGTCACGAGCGACACGGGGCTGGACGCCGCAGAATCCGAACCGATGATGATTTTGTAAAAGCGCTCGGGCTGCGACTTTACAAAAGCCATGATGTCGTCCATCACATCCTCAAAGCGGATCTTCCCGCGGCTTTGGCTATAGAATATTATTTCATTCGTGGACATAGAATTGGGTTCTATGAAAATAGTCAAAAAGTTATTTCCTGAGCCTGTCGAGGGATAACTTTTTGCCTTACATTTCGGTAGCCCTTCGACAAAGCTCAGGGACTAAAAATATCAGTATTCATCAAACTCGTAATCAGAAGAGTGCTCTCTGTGTATCCGCCGGAATCACGTAGGACTCCGGCAATACCTCTGCTCTCACAATACGATTCATTCGGAAATTTCGCAAGGCATTGCGAAGATGACAGTATGCCTCCACCTCGCCATTGGGCTTCATTCTATATACGTCAATCAATCGCGCCTTCTGAAATCCCTTGCCATCCGGATCTTCCGACGACACATACTCAATCGCAAGCCGCCTGCGATTTTCAAACGCCTCTGCCACCACCGCGGCAACCGGCTTCTCTACTGCTCCATTCCACTTCACGGGGATTGAATGAACCTTCCCATCGCCGTAGGAAGTGAAAAGAATGTGGCCGTGCGTTTTGCCGTATTCATACACATCGCGCGTGAGACGCACGTCATCAAGACAATATTTTTTTACTTCCTCCACTCTGCCTTCACGAAACCATTTGAGCGCTTCCAAGCCATGGCCGGATTTTTCAGCACCCAGCGTGGCTTTCGCAACCGCATTCAATCCCACGCGATGCCCTAAAAACTTCACCGCATCATCAAAAATATCAGTCACCGCAATCCGCTCAAGCGCGACTTCCTTTATGTATGGAGCGAGCACCGGCAAATCAAACTGCTTCACTGCAAATCCGATGATATGGCCTGTCTCTTTCAACATCTCTTCCAACTTCGGCAATTCATGCTCCTCTAATGCAAAAAAAGCGTCCTTCGCATAGGAATAGACGCCTGCAACCGATATTCCGAGCTCCCGAATATTCCGCTCCCCGCCTACCTCGTCAAAGGTTTTTTTTGTTTCCAAATCAAGAACAAGCGTGTCTTTCATCCCGTTAGAGATCTATGCCTCTTTGTAATACCGGTGATGATCCGACGATTGTGTTTCTTGTACGCATTGTGGTGTTGATGATCCCCATATCTCTAACGGGATTCATGGCGGTACTATACAGAAATTGTGAGAAAAAATCAAAAGGCCGTAATAGTTCAATGGCTTTGCGTCACCTTTATCGGCGAGGTGATAGCGGCTTCCCGCGGAATTGTGGAGGCGCGGTAACAAATGAATGAAGCGAGGAGAGAGGGAAACCGGGGTCCCGGCTTGCCGGGAAACACGGAGGGCTCCCGCCGACGAGCGAATAGCATTTGTCCGCGCCGCAACGTTGAAGCGGAAGCCGCTATCACCGAGCGTTCTTCACATACCGATCAAAAAACCGAAGCGCGCGCTCTGCTGCAACAGGCCACGCATCCGCGAACTCATGCCCCTCGCCGGGATACCGGTAAAACTCCACCTTCTTTCCATAATCCTTTAGCGTCTCGTACATTTTCTCCGAGAACGCAATCGGCACATCAATATCCCCAGTGCCGTGGTGGAGCTGGACCGGCGCACGGACATCGGAAAAATAATTGAGCGGCGAGATTTTTTGATACGTTGCCGACGCCGCCTCACCCATGCCGTAGGTTTGGGCAAGCCATTGCACTTCTGACTGGGGGAGCTCGTAGAAATTTTCCTCGGCATCGGCGCTTATGGGCGCAGAAAGCACAAATGCCTTGATGTCGGGGGATAGCACCATTGCGCGCGCGGCAATGCCGCCGCCCATGGAATGCCCCCACATGCCGATGCGTTCCAAATCCAGAAGTGCAGGACTGGCGCGCTTCAACGCATCAATCAAATTCACCACATCTTCCGTATACCCCTGGTAGAAATCGTGGTGTACTGACGTGTTGGGACTAGAACTCGCAAGCCCCCGGTAATCGGGGTGAATCGTCACGTAGCCGTTTCTCGCAAAAAAGTCCTGCTCGCGTTTTGAGCCGCGTCCGGAAAAATAGGTATCCGGAGGAATCAAACCGTGATTTAAAATAAGCACAGGGAATCCGCCCGCAGGCGGTCCGCCAGCCGGCACATTCATCACCCCGCTTATCGTCAAATCGCCGGAGCGGTAGCTCACTGCGAATTTCGTATATGCCTTTGTGCGGCTTACCTCCTGCCCGATTTTGAAATCGCGGCCGTTGGCGGGTTTTTTCCGGAGCGTTTCAATAAAATATTCAAAACCCGGCGGGGGCGGAGGTACTACCGCCCCGCCGCTCTCTATCGCTGCAACGCGCGAGTAACGCTCCGGCAGAAATACTTTTGCCTCGTCGCCAATGGTAATGCCGTGTGCCGCGACAAACCCCGCGTTCACCTCAAGGACCAGATCGGCATCCGCGTCAGGACGATATACCGTAAGCTCGCTCTCCGCTGCGCCATCGCGCGGCGGCAAAGCGCGCTCTTCCATATCAACAATCCTATTTTCGCGAATCCACATGAGGTCAAGCGGAAATCGCATCCCGCGCATCCACATGGCATACCTCCCGGGCTCTCTAAAAACGAAAAGCATGCCCTGATTTTTCCCGAGCGATTCGCGCCCCGAGAGCCCGCGCTCGCGAGATGAAGAATCCGCGGCAACTTCCACAAGCACCGATTCCCCGCGTATTTCTACGCGCGCGTACTCTTTCTTAAATATGGGCCACGCAAAAATCACGCCCGCGGCAAATGCGGCAAGCGCGACCAAAATTGCGATCAGCAACCGATACCTACGTGCGCGCTCCATAAGGCTTCCCTCAAAAGAGGGTGTAGATCCCCGGACCCATCATGGCAATTGCCAACGCGGCCGCGAGGTACACGAGATCAAGCTCCCAGCCGCCCTCACCCGTGAGCGACACTTTCCCCCACTTCACCTTCACCATCGCAACAAGCATCTGAAATGCTAAAAGCACACCGACAATCTGCACCCACACGCCAAGGATCAACGCGAGTCCTCCAAAGAACTCAACGACTCCGGCGACGAGCGCCCAAAATTTCCCGGGCCTGAGGCCGATTGAATCAAACCATCCCGCGGTACCCGAAAAGTTTTTGAAAAGTTTCGGGTAGCCGTGCGCCATGAAAAGTGCGCCGATCACCACGCGGAGAATCAAATGCGCGAGCGGAGGGTTAAAAAGAAAATCGATCATACATGATTTAAGTAATAACCAATAATCAGTACTTAAAGTCTACTATACCAAAGATTTGCCGAGGCGCATAGTTTCAGGCACACTATCTCCATGGACGAATTGAAACGGGTATCCACACAGATGCTCATGCGCCTCCCACGCAGGCGCGAGGACTTTCTCACGATCTTTGAAAAAACATGGCGCGACTGGCTTTTGTATCCGGTGACCGCACTCTTGAATAGCCTCGGCATCACCCCGAATGCCGTAACGATCTTTGGCGGCATCCTCATTCTTATCTCCACAGGCGGCACGCTCACACACGCCATTGACATGAAAACGAATTTCTGGATACTGCTCGCCGCCCTTTTGACCGATATGGTTGACGGGCCGCTCGCGCGAAACCACGCCATGGTCACAACCCTCGGCATCTGGATTGACCACATCCGCGACTACGCCTGGATCATCTGGGTATCCGCCATTCTCCTGCAATACGACCTCGTGGCGATTGAAACCTTAGGGCTCCTTTTTGCCTTGGCGTTTCTCTCTATGGCAACACTCATGCGCGGACTCTTGATTGAATTTCTAAAATCACCCAAGGGGAAATTCGTGAGCGAACGCCGCTTGGCGCGCTACACGTTCAACCGGCTGCAACCGAGTATTTTCGGACGCGCCCAATTTGCGCTGTGGGGCATTGCGTATATCTTTTATCTCTGGTTCCTCCTCGGGGGAAAAAACCTGTGGCTCGCGGTTGCCGATACGCTCATATACCTCACGCTGGTATTTGGCGCGATTCAGGTCTACCGCGAATTTACGGAACATTTTTTTGAATCGCCGCGTCAAGTCGGAAAATAATATCCTCCGTGGGCAATCCGTACGTTTCGTAATCGCCGAGCTGCGTCGCCGAGTGCTTCTCTCCGGCAATACGGGGCGAGGAACCTTTTTCATGGAAATCCGACCCTGCGGTGCGGAGGAGATCGTATTTTGCGCTAAGCGACTGGAGGAACTCCGCATCATCCTCATCGTGTGAGGGGTTACACACTTCAAGGCCGTCCAGACCCCACCCGATGAGTTCTTTAAAAAACCTCTCAAGTCCCTCATAATTATCGGAAAAATGAACTGCTGGGTGCGACCACACCGCAACTCCGCCCGCATTATGGATGAGCGCGATTGCGTCTTTTGCTGAGATGTGCGTCCGCTTCACGTAGAGCGGGCTCTCATCCGTTAAATACTTCTGAATAAAATCATATACCGTTGTGATACCCCCGAGTTTTTCTCTGTTTTCCGGGCGATTCAATACTGCGCGCGCAAGATGGGGACGCGCTACCACCGCACCCGTTGCCTCGCGCACCACATCGTCCCACTCCACGAAAAATCCCGCTCTTTTCAAATTCTCCACCATCTGCCGCGCGCCTGCCTCCCGGCCACGACGCGATTCCTCCAGCGACGCGAGAAGTGCACGATTTTCATGATCAAGCCCGTATCCCAAAATGTGCGCACCATGCTCTTCCACGGAAAGCTCAATTCCCGGAATCACGCGCACCTCCGAATCTTTTGCCGCGTCCAGTATCTCGGGAACGCCGGCAACCGTATCATGATCGGTGAGGGAAATTACGGAAAGACCGCGCTCTTTTGCCATTTCCAAAATTTCGCGAGGCGTATGCTTCCCGTCCGATACGGTGGATTGAATTTGGAGATCAAAAGTGTTCACCGCGATACCACTATGCTAATGCTCCGCCGGCTGGCGGACTAATTATACTAATATAATATATGGTGAGCGTAGTCGAACCATTCGTATCATTCGCATACATTCATATATTGGAATCGTGTCCTATAACTCAAACACAAGTTCTGTTTCGTAGAGTCCCGTTTCGGGATTTTTTGTAACATCAACATGTTCATAGGAAACCGCTCGTATGGGTCTCTCCGGGTGTTCCGCCGGCACGCCAAGGAGCGTTCCTTCAAGAAAATTTTCTCCAAGGGTATCGGGACGAAAATCAATATACCGTATATCATTCATATCCGCGCGCGCGATCACCTCGGAGAGGAACTCAACGAGGAGCGACCCAAGATCCACCGCATCAACTTTCACCGGTTCTTCCACGTGCTCGGAACGCGAAGGGGGCGCATCACCGCTCCAATACGAGACAAGCCCCCGCAGAGAATTGCGAAAAAGCTCTTCAAGTGTTTTCCCGGACACCGCCATACGCACGCGATCCTCTTCTATTGTGATATCAAATGGTTTCATCCCGTTAGAGATTTCTACTATGACATAGCGCGTGCATACAAATAGACACAGTGGGTGGAATCATAACACATTGTGATCTCATAGCCGCATCTCTAACGGGATTCATCGCGGAGGAGTGCCGCCTCTTCCCGCGTGACCGCGCGATCGTCCCAAGGAATTTTTGTCCCATTCGGCCCCATCATCCACGGCTCGGCACCCTTGCCGGTAATCACCACCGTATCGCCTTCTTTGGCATTCCGCAATGCCGCGCGGATCGCTTCGCGGCGGTCCAGAATCTTCCTAGGGTTTAGGGTTTTGGGTTTAGGGTTTAGGGTTTGCGAAAATCCCGCTTCGATATCGTCTATAATAGCGGCGGGATTTTCGTCATACGGATCTTCATCGGTCAAAATAATCTCATTACAGAATTCCGCGGCAATCTTTCCCATCACCGGCCGCTTCCATGTGTCCCTCCCACCGCCTGCGGCACCCAAGACACAAATCAGTTTGTGAGTTGATGAGTTGATGAGTTGATGAGTGTGTGAACTCCGTAACTCATTAAACTCAATAACTGTTTTATACACTGCCTTCAGGGAGTCGGGTGTGTGCGCATAATCCACCACCACGCGAAAGGGCTCGCGTTGAATCATTTCCATCCGTCCGGGAACGCCTGATACGCGCGAAATGCCCGCGGCAATCTTCTCAAGCGCCACATGCTGGCTCATTGCAACTGCTGTGGCAGCAAGGATATTCATGAAATTAAATTCCCCGACAAGCGGAGAATCCATCTCTGCACTGCCAAGCGAAAATCGAATGCGGTCCTCGGTAAGCGCGAGGTCGCGCACGGGAAGCACAGATCCATTTCTCTGAATCCCCGCGCGGCTATACGACACCACGTGCGCCGGAGTTGCCGCAAGAAACCGCTCAAAAAAAGGGTCGTCGCGATTCACTACCGCAATTCCCTCTTTTGGGAGACGCCAAAATAAATCAAGTTTTGCGCGCAGATACCGCTCAAAACTTCCGTGGGACTCAATATGCTCGGGTGCCACATTCGTCATCACGGCGATATCAAAATCAATGAACCGATGGCGAAATTGCGCGATGCCTTCCGACGGTACCTCAATTACGACGTATGCGCACCCCGCACGGAACGCGTCATAGAGAAACCGTTGAACAAACAAGCGCCCGGGCATGGTCATTTTCTTTTCATTTCGCACTTCGCGCTCGCCAATGCGAAATCGCAGGGACGAGGATGAAGCCACTTTTACACCGGACGCTTCCAAGAGAGCATGCAGGAGCTCGACGACCGTGGTTTTCCCTTTGGTGCCGGTAACCCCGATAACGGTCATATGCCGCGAAGGGAATCCGTAGGTGAATGCCGCCCACCATGCGAAAAAAAAATGGTATGCGGGACGCAACGCGCGGAAAAGACGCCTCGGAATATATCGTTTTATATGAAAAAGAATTTTTTCTGTCATATCAGTGCGCGCGCAATGCGATAGATACGATATACGGCAGGACGATAGATACAATCAACTGTGTCCGGAAACTCCACAACCCTTCCTCCAAATCCTTTTTTAAACCGCGTGATGCCGGGCCACCGCGCCTCGTCAATGCCGCCGAAATCATACTGCCCCATCCCGCGCGTCTGCATCTCCTGCATCACGCGCCAGTGAAGGAGGGTGGGCGCCATTGCCTCTTTTCTGCTGCGTCCGGATGCGCCGTGGATATAGGTAGCCGTGCCGCTCGGATAATACACATTCACTAGTGCCGCGGCAAGTAATTCTTTCCCGAGCCGCGCGACACAGAGCTCATTTGAAAACGAATCCGTACGCACGGAAAAAAGCGATTCGTAGTGGCGCGGCGGGTGCAGGCGAAATCCGTCGCGCCGCGCAGTTTCCTGAAACAACGGTGCTACTTCTTTCCATACCTCCATCCTGCGCGCATACGGCACGCACTCCACCAAAACTCCCGCGCGCTCGGCAACCCGTATATTATAGCGGGTTTTATGGTGCATGGCGCGGAGGAGCTCCCCCTCACTCTTTGCGAGATCTACGAGCAGTGTCTTTTGCGGCTGGATGCTTTGCGATATCGCGTGGCGACCATGCAGCACGGAAGAAATCTCGAGAGGGTCAACTTTTAAAAAAACACTCTGCTCGCGCTTTGCGATTACCTCCGCCCCTGTCAAAAATTCATTGCTCACCTCCGGCCGCGGCGCGTAGAGATAGTGAAGTCCAAGCGGCAGGACATGACGCGCGACGAGCACCCCTGCAATACGCATGGTTTCGTGTCCCCGCGCCCCAAGAATCTGTTCCCACTCTTCGGATTGAAGGAAGTGCGCGCTCATCACCTCCTGCTGCGGCCAAGGAGTTTTAACGCCTCGCGCACTTTCTCTTCAGCACCGCTCGCGCGTCCGCTGACTTTCGCGAGCGCCTCCCGCGCCTCACGCTGAGAATACCCGAGGGATAGCAACGCATCAAGCGCATCGGCTTCTCCTTTGAGTTCCGGCGCATCCACCGATACTCCGCGCCCCGCCATTTTCTCGCGAAGTTCCAAAATAATCTTTTCCGCAATTTTTCTCCCAATGCCGGAAACCCGTGTCAAATACGACGCATCGCCCGCGGCAATTGCTTTTTTCAAGGTATCCACTGACCCCATTGCCAGAATCCCTAACGCGCCTTTGGGCCCGATGCCGGAGACCGAGAGAAGCATTTCAAAAAGCGCCAATTCCGCGTGCGCCAAAAATCCATAGAGTGCGGCGGTGTCCTCCCGCACATAGTGGTGCGTCCATACTTTGACTTGGTACCCCCGCTCTGGTAGTTTTTCAAGTGCGGAAGAAGTCATGTACACCCGATACCCAACACCGCCGGTCTTCACGACCGCATACTTCTCGCCCACTAATTCCACGGTGCCTTCAAGAAGCGTAATCATAGATAACGTAATAGTAGCAAATCGGACATGCACTTCAAACTTGTCTCCCCGTTCCATCCCACCGGCGACCAACCGCACGCGATTGAAAAACTCGTGTCGGGTCTTCGCGCGGACGCGCGCCACCAAACGCTCCTTGGGGTTACGGGCAGCGGAAAGACATTCACGATGGCGTCGGTCATCGCAAAAATCCAAAAGCCGACACTGGTCATTTCTCCCAATAAAACCCTTGCCGCGCAACTCTATCAGGAATTCAAAGAATTTTTTTCTGACGCGGCGGTGCATTATTTTGTTTCCTATTACGACTACTACCAACCCGAGGCATACATCCCGACCACCGACACCTATATTGAAAAGGACGCAAAAATCAATGAAGTGATCGATGCGCTCCGCCACGCGTCAACCGCATCTCTCCTCACGCGGCCGGATGTTATTATTGTCGCATCGGTCTCGTGCATCTACGGCATCGGGGACCCGGAGAAGTATGAAAAAGTGTCGTTTGAACTCGCGGTCGGAAACCGGATCGCGCAAAAAGAACTTTCATCCTCGCTCGCAGACCTTCAGTATGTCCGCAATCCCATTGACCCCCGCCAAGGGCACTTTCGCGTGCGCGGCAATCGCACGGAAATCTTTCTCCCCTCTGCGGAAGACGTCATCGCGGTAGATATCACGGCTTCAAAAATCACGGGGCTATTCAAAAAAAAGAATACGCGCACATCTGAATACCGCGCCGTCCCGCGCTTCCATGTGTTTCCGGCAAAACATTTCGTGACTCCGCAAAGTCGCCTGGAACTCGCGTTCACGAATATCAAACAAGAACTCCGGGAACGGCTTGAGGTTTTGAAGAAAAATGAAAAAGTGCTTGAAGCCGCGCGCTTAAAACAGCGCACGGAATTTGATATGGCAATGCTCGCAAAGACCGGCTATGTGAGCGGCATTGAAAATTACTCGCGCCACCTTGACTTTCGCGCACCCGCGACACCCCCGTTTACACTGATTGACTATTTCCGCTATATCCGCAAGGGCGACGACTTCCTTACCTTCATTGACGAATCGCACGTGAGCATCCCCCAAATCCGCGGGATGTACTTTGGCGACCGCTCGCGAAAACAGACCCTTGTGAATTACGGCTTCCGTCTGCCATCGGCGATGGATAACCGGCCCCTCACATTTGAAGAGTTCAACAAAAAAACAGGACCTCTTATATATGTATCCGCAACGCCCGCCTCTTACGAACTCACTATCTCGGAAGGGGCGGTCGCGGAGCAGTTAATCCGTCCGACCGCGATCCTTGACCCGCAAATTGAAGTGCGCCCGACTGCGCATCAAATCCAAAATGTTATCAATGAAATAAAACTTCGTATTGCCAAAAAAGAACGCTCGCTCGTGCTCGCACTCACCAAACGCCTTGCCGAAGACATTGCGGATTATCTCAAAGAGGCAGGAATTGATGCCGCATATCTTCACTCGGAAGTAAAGACGCTTGAGCGGCCGGAGGTATTAAAGCGCCTCCGCACGGGCGCACACGATGCGCTGGTGGGCATCAATCTTCTCCGCGAGGGGCTTGACCTTCCGGAAGTATCGTTTATCGCGGTGCTTGATGCGGACAAAGAAGGGTTTTTGCGGAACCGTACAACTCTGCTTCAGATCATCGGCCGCGCAGCGCGGCATATAGATGGAAAGGTGATTCTCTACGGGGATGTGATGACCGACTCCATGCGCGCGGCAATCAATGAGACCGATCGCCGCAGAAAGATCCAAGAGGAGTACAACCGCATGCACGGCATCACCCCGCAGCCGATTGTAAAAGGCATTGGTACCTCACTGATTGCGGGAGAGACAAAAGATGAAGAAGACACCTCTGGTACCTCGCCCGAACTCCTCCGCGCGCTTAAAAAAGAAATGCAGAAAGCGTCAAAAGAAATGAATTTTGAACTCGCAGCGAAAATACGGGACAGAATCGGGCGATTGACAGAAGAGAATAAAAATCGGTAGTATAACGAAACCATGCCAATCACGAAATCAGCGGAAAAAGCGCTCCGGCAATCTATTCGCCGCCGCGCCCAGAATCTCAAACGGAAAGACGCGTATAAAAACGCGGTGAAAATCGTACGGAAACTTGCCGCGGCAGGGAATCTCTCGGAAGCAAAAACCAAACTCTCCGCACTCTACAAGGCCCTGGACAAAGCCGCGAAAACCCACGTCATCAAGAAACAAAAAGCAAGCCGGTTGAAATCACGGCTCACGAAACTTATCGAAAAACGTAACTAAACTAATCAGCGCTCTCACGCTACCCGCATTGCATATACCCGCTATAGCAAGTATATGCAATGCTCCTCATACTCGCTATTTTTCAACCTGCTCTGTGAGGATCGAGGAAAGCGCATCCCGCGGCCGCGCGATACCGGTTTTCAGCTGAAAGTCCGCCTCAAAAAACTTATGAAAAAGTCCTCGGAGATGCCCGGGGGGAATTGTCCGCACGAGCGCGGACGCTTTTTTAATCACAAACGGGTGGA
>CAZCSJ010000017.1:8195-13157 GCA_964501445.1 uncultured Candidatus Saccharibacteria bacterium | reverse complement strand
CATGAGCGTCTGCGGTTTGACCGCGCGCGCTGGAGCGTGGGGACGCTCTCCGGCCCGTGGCGGTATTTCATACCGAGCGATCCCGCGGCGTTGTATTCTGATTTTGAAGCATATTTTAACATTGAGGCGGCGCGCGCAAAAAAAATGGCGTTCGCCGCGCGAGTGCGTCTTGCACGGCTCGCATACTTCACCGCGCTCAAAGTGTTTCTGAAATCGCTGCGAAATTATCTTTTACACGGATTCCGCGATGCAATGCCTGTGAGCCATGAGTGGTCGCGGATTCGCTATCAATTACTTCTCGCACAGACATTTTTGACGTGCCGTGCGCCTCGTATATGAGAATACTCTATGTCGCCAACGCCCGTTTTCCCACGCCGAGGGCGCACGGATTTCAGATTGCGAAAATGTGTGAAGCATTTGGCCGGGCGGGTGCGGAGGTAACGCTCGCGGTGCCGCAATTTGAGGAGCGGTATGGCGACCCGTTTTTGTATTATTCGGTGGAGAGGGTGTTTTCACTCCGGCGTGTTCCGGTGATTGCAACATTTTCCCTCGGGTCTTTCGGATTCTTTCTTCGCGAATTTTCGTTTGCCTGCGCCGTGCTTTTTTCCGGCGTGTGGCGCGGAAGAGACGTGGTATTTTCACGCGACATTGCGGCGGCATTCGTTCTATCGTTTTTCCATAGGTGTGTGGTATTTGAAGCGCATGACCTTCCCAAAAGAAAACTTTTGTTTTGGAAAATTGCGTTTCGCCGTATGGCGCGCGTGGTATCTACCAATACGTATAAAGCCGGGGAACTCGCACGGCGATTTGGGGTTCGACGAAAAAATATCCTCGTGTTGCCGAACGGCTTTGACCCGCGGGAGTTTGACGGCGCATCTTTAAGAGAAGAAGCGCGGCACCGCCTCGGGTTGCCGGAAGATGCGCGGATTATACTCTACACAGGACATCTCTACGATTGGAAAGGAGCGCACGTGCTACTGGAAGCGGCTCGCATATCGGCGAAGTCCGACTTCGACGGATTGAAGTCGGACGTCATATTCGTTGGCGGTACGGATGAGGATGTCGCGCGATTCAGAAAAGAAACAGAGGGGATTCAAAATGTCCAAATCGTCGGACACCGGCCGCATAGAGAAATTCCATTATGGCTCGCGGCCGCGGATGTGTTGGCGCTTCCCAACTCCGCAAAATCAGAGGAGTCGGTACACGAGACCTCGCCCATAAAACTTTTTGAATATATGGCGGCGGGGCGCCCGATTGTCGCATCCGACCTTCCTTCAATCCGGGAAATTGTCTCGGAGAGTGAAGTTGAGTTTGTCTCTCCGGATAATCCCGAGGCGCTCGCAAGGGGAGTGTCGGATCTTCTTAGTAATCCCGCGCGAGCCCAGTCCCTGGCTCGCGCGTCAAAGGCAAAATCCGTGCAATACACCTGGGAGAATCGGGCGCAAAAAATTCTTGAAGCAATCTAAATTGCATGCTACCTTTGCCCTAATGGCGGGACTCCTACAACTCATGCGCCCAAGACACTGGGTGAAGAATCTTTTCGTGATTCTTCCGGTGGTGTTTTCGTTCTCCTTTTTGGATCCGGTAAAAGTGGGGCAGTCGCTTGCGGCGTTCGCCCTTTTTTCCCTTGCGGCAAGCGGCGTGTATGCGGTAAACGACTTCATGGATGCGGAGGACGACCGCAGGCATCCGCGGAAGAAAAACTCGCGTCCTATCGCGAATGGCACGGTCTCTAAGAGTACGGCGGCAGTGCTCGCGTTGGCGCTGTTTGCTATTGCGTTTTTTGGTGGGTACCGTCTCGCGCACGCATTCTTTTGGGTGCTTGCCGTATACGTTTTTCACAATGTTCTCTATACGTTTTTATTGAAACATCTCCCGCTCCTTGATATTATTTCCGTTGCATTCGGGTTGGTACTCCGAGTGGTTGCGGGCATATTTGCGATCGGAGTTGCGCTCTCGCCATGGATTCTCGGAACAACCTTTTTTCTTGGCATGGTAATCGTCGGGAGTAAGCGCCTCCGGGAGCGTGTGATCGTCGATGAGGCGGAGCGCCGCCCGGTGCTCCAGTTCTACACTCCGGCATTTCTCAATGAAATTGTATTCTTTTCCATGATGGTTTCGCTCTCACTCTTCCTGCTCTACGCGTTTTTGAAGGTGAGGAGTGTGACTTTTCTCCTGACGATTCTCCCGGCGACCTATGGTATGCTCCGTTTTCGGTGGCTCACACTCGGCGCGCATCTCGCAACCGATAATCCGACAGACATTCTTTTTGAGGACCAACCGCTCCAGCTCGCAATTGCGGTTTTTGGGTTGATAGTGATAGGCGTCTTCTTCCTGAAATTCACCCCCTATGCGTATCTCACGGTTCCTTTTGCAGAATAAAGCATTCTTCACGGCGCTCGTGGGGGCGCTTTTTGTCGCGGTACTGTACGGCGCGCCCCATATTTTGATTCCGGAGGAGCTCGCCAAATCCGGCGAGGAGTATCTGCCGGTAACTATTTTTTCTGATGCGGACGAGGCGCAGATTTATGCGCCGCGAGTGGAAGACGTCTTTGGGGGAACATTGATCCCGGGCGACCCGGCGCTTCGTGAGTATCGAGATGCGCCTTCGTTGATGCCGCTTGCAGGCGCGATGGTGCTGGGGCTTAGCGCGCGGGTCCTCGGTGGAGTGGAGCGTGCATGGATCGCGGCGGATTTCATTTTTCCCGCACTCATTTTTCTCCTCGCATATGCGATTGCATGGCGTTTGACCCAAAATATATCGGTGTCATTGATTGCGTCCCTTCTCCTCATTTTTACCCGCGATATCGCATCTCTGCCGCCGTTTTCATCATTCCATTTGTTTAAAGTATGGGGCGCGCATTTTAGTCCCATAGTGGATGGGCCGGTTTTCACGCGGATGCCGTTTGATAGGTTGGAATCGCCGGAGTGGACATTTATTCCGCTGGGACTTTTTCTATTGCTTTGGATTCTCTGGATGCAACGCGGGGGATGGAAGCGCGCGGTTCTCGCGGGTGCGGCGTACGGCGCGCTTTTCTATTCCTACCCATTTGATTGGATTTCGATCTCTCTCGTGCTCGGTATTTTGTTTCTCTTTTTTGTTTTTATGAAAGACCGCATGCGGATAGGGGAAACAGTGCTTCTCATCGGCACGGGGCTTCTCCTCGCCGCTCCCTACTGGATTTCCCTTGCGGCAGTCGCAGCATTGCCGCACTATCCAGAATTTATCGCGCGCACGGGTCTTGAGGTGGGGCGAGTGTTTCGTGTCTCGCTCATCCCGCATTTCATTTTTTGGGCGGCGCTTGCGGCACTTTCTTGGCGCCTTCTTTTACCTCCATTTCGCGTCGCGGCTCTCTCCATTTTTCTTGGCGCAATTGCTGTGCTCAATATCCAGATTCTCACCGGGTACGTGCCGCAGCCCGAGCATTTTCTCCGCTATCCGCTCTCTTTTATGCTTTGGGTGGGATTCATACTGCTTGGAGTGGGACTTTGGGAGCGCTACGGCGCGCGTCTTGCGAATTGGCGTATGCTGTTCTACGCAATTGCGTGCGTGCTCCTCATTTTTGTATCGGTACGGAGTATTTCACTGCAGTATGCGTATGCGCGCGATAATGATTTACGGTATATCGTAGCGTCTGAAATAAAGAAATCGTTTTGGTGGATGCAAGAGAATCTCCCGCGCGATGCGGTGGTGCTCACGCCGTCGGTAGTAACCAATACCCACCTTTTGATTTTCACTCCCGCGAAAGTGTTCGTGCCGCCGACCGGTCTCACGACCACGGCATCCGACAGAGAACTTATTGAACGGTTCGTGATCGCGGCAAAATTTTTCGGGGCAACGGATGAGTATGTGCGTGCGCGTTTTCAAAGGAGCGTGCTTGAAGGTCTTGGCGACAAGTCCGATACCGAGCTTTCGGTAGCCACACACCTTTTCCATTACGGGCTCTATGGTACCGAGCCCGATACCTATTTTACCGGACATCTGACATTGCGGGACATGGCGCGCGAGGAGGCAATTGTGGAGGAAATCCTTGACGAATGGCGCCGCAGTCCAAAAACGCTTCTCCAAAAATATGCGTTTGAATATGTATACGTCGGCCCCGATGAGGCGCGTCTTTTTGCATTTGACGAGAAGCGCGCGCCCTTGTGTCTCCGGACGCTGTATGATGATGCGGGCGTACGCATCTATACGGTATGCGAAGATAAAAAATAATGCCCATATCCCATTTTTCACGAATAACATACGCGATGGCGGAGGCCGTGATTCTTGATATTGATTCACGCAGTTCTCCGGATGCGATTCAAGGGGCATCCGGGTTTATCGTGGCAGTGCACGGCCGCATGCAGCCGCTCTACCGATTCGGCCTTGCGATGATTGCGATGGTGTTTAGTTGCTATACATTTCTACGCACAGGAAGGAGATTTTCACGGCTTTCGATTGACGGTCGTTTACGGCTCATGCGCGAGTGGCTCCAAAGCCCTATCGGCGTCATGCGCGACTTTGCGCGATTTTTTCTCAACATGACGCTTCTTTTTTATTACGATTCCGATGCGGGTTTAAAGTCCTTGGGGGTAGATATTTGTATGCACCGTAATGTTCAAAGATTGTACAATGGCAGTTGATTTCAAAAAAAGCATAATTTTGCCTCACACGAATGAAATTTCGGTGGAATGCGTGGTAGTCGGGAGTGGGGCCGGGGGCGCGCTCACTGCCGCTTTTTTAGCCGCGCGCGGAAAAGAGGTATTAGTGCTTGAAGAAGGACCGTTTGTTGAGTTTCAAGAAGGCAGGTATGGAATTGCAGATACATTCCCGCGCGTGTGGCGCGAGGGCGGCGCGATTCCCATTATGTCCAATACTTCGCTTGTGTTCGGAGAGGGGAGGTGCCTTGGCGGGTCTACGCAAATCAATGCCGGACTCATTAACCGTGTGCCCGAAGAGGTTTTGGAACTTTGGCGCAGAGA
>CAZCSJ010000017.1:2198-8095 GCA_964501445.1 uncultured Candidatus Saccharibacteria bacterium | reverse complement strand
CGGATTCTCACGGATACGCGCGTTGAAAAAATTCTCTTTTCCGGCGGGCGGGCAGTAGGGCTTCGCGCGCGGCGGGGCGGCGCGCCGCTCGCCATCCGGGCGAAATATATCTTTGTATGCGCCGGCACGATTCAGACCGCACTTCTGCTTCGGCGCAGCGGGATAAAAACACACGTGGGCAATAGCGTGCAATTCCACCCGACACTCCGCGTGCTTGCGGAGTTTCACGAGCCGATCTCGGGCTATCAATATGAGATGCCGAGTTTCCAGATAAAAGAATTCGCGCCCATGCTCACGATGGGCGCTTCCATGACAAGCCCGGCGTACATTGCATCGGGACTTGCGCTTGATTGGCAGAAACAGAAAACGGAAATGCGCGCTCACGACCGCATGGCAATTTTTTATGTAGGCGTGAAAAGCAAATCCCTCGGCATTGCGCGAAACATCCCATGTGGCAAAGGGTCGTATGCGGTGCGCTATCCGTTGCTTCCGGAGGACGCAACACATCTCGGCTTTGGGTACGCAAAACTCTCCGAACTTTTGTTTGCCGCGGGCGCAAAGCGGTTGTATCCTGCGATTATGGGCGTTGGCGCGGTTATGAGTCCGCAGGCAACGGAGCACTTTCTTTCAGAACCGTTGCCGTTAAGAAAACTCAATCTCGTCACGATTCACTCCTACGGTTCTTGCCCTCTGGGAGAACGGGTGGGATACGCCGCGCTCGATTCGTACGGAAAAGTGCGGGGAGCAGAAAATCTTTATGTAAATGACGCAAGCATGCTTCCGACCTCGCCCGGTGTGAATCCCCAAGGACCTTTGATGGCGCTTGCCCTCCGAAATATGGAATATAACTTCAGACGCGTATGATCGCGGTAACCGGCGGTTCGGGATTTTTTGGGATTGCGTTTGTGGAAGCGCTTTTGAAGCGTGGCGCGCATGTGCGCGTGCTTGATCGCGAGGAGATTGATGAATCCTTTCGCGGACGGGTAGATTTTAGGAAAGTGGATATCCGCGATCGCGATCTGGTGATACGCGGGCTTCAAGGAAGCGACGTGGTGTACCACAACGCCGCTGTCGTTCCCATCTCCAAGGCAAAAGCCGACTTCTGGGCGATCAACGAGAAAGGCACGCGCCATGTGCTTGAGGGTGCCGAGAAAGGAGGTGCGAAGCGCGTGATTTTCTACTCTACGAGCCAATCGCTTTTTGGTATCTCTCCAAAACTTCCAGTTACGGAAGATACGCCACAAAATCCCTTTGGCGACTATGGGCTTTCAAAGCACGCGGCGGAGAAAATCTGCGAAGAGTATCGCGCGCGCGGGATGAACCTTTCCATTATACGGCCGCGTACTATCATCGGCGCGGGGCGGCTCGGCATTTTCCAAATCCTTTTTGAGTGGATCCGAAAGGGCTCGCCGGTCTACATGATCGGCGATGGCACAAACCGTCTGCAGTTTGTCGGTTTGCAGGATCTTATTGATATTTCTCTGCGTCTCTTAGATACGGGAGACAACGAGGATTTCAATGTTGGAACCGACCGCTTCGGCACGCTTCGGGAGGATCTTGAGGGGCTTATCCACCATGCAGGTACGCGCTCGCGGCTGGTGTTCTGCCCCGGATGGGTTGCAAAGCCCGGCCTCGCACTTCTCGATAAACTCGGGATGTCGCCCTTCGTTGATTTGCACTACAGGACTATTGATCACAGCTTCTATTTTGACATTTCAAAAGCAAAGCGCGTGTTCGGCTGGTCCCCGAAGCAGTCAAATCTCGAGGCATTGATCGAGGCGTATGATTGGTATGTCGCGCGCGCGGATGAGATTTTGAAATCAACCGGTACCACGCACAGAAAAGCCGTAAAAAAAGGGATTCTCTCATTCCTGCGATGATTCCCGTTAGAGATTTCTACTATGCATTATTTTCCGATAAAGATACTGCCCATTGGGATACCTCATATGACTATGATTAACCCATCGTTATATCTCTAACGGGATGAAACTCTCCGAAAAACTCTCTCTATTCCTTGCAACCGGCTTCGGTCTCGGATATATCGTGCCGATCGGGCAGGGGACATTAGGGGCGCTCTCCGCACTCGCGGCAGTGCCTTTTTTTCTTTCCCGTCCCGCATGGGAGCAAGCGCTTTTCATTGTGCTTGGTGTGTTCCTTGGCGCATACGTCTCCTCAAAAGCGGAGAAAGTATTTGGCACGAAGGATGACCACCGCATCATCATTGATGAGATCGTTTCTATTTTCATCACGTTTTTTCTCTTTCCTGCGGGAACCGGATGGGCGATTCTTGCACTCGGCTTTTTCCTCAATCGTTTTTTTGACATCCTGAAGCCCTTGGGCATTTACCGCTTGCAGTCGCTTCCGGCAGGATGGGGGATTATGGCAGATGACGTGCTCGGCGGAGTGTATGCAAATTTGACACTTCGGATATTCCTTCTCACGTTTGGATTTTTCTTTCTATGAGTGTTCGGAGAGATCTCGTGCCGATTCTTCTGCTTCTCGGGGCGGTGATACTGATTTTTTCCCCGCTGCTTTTCTTCGGGCAGATGCCCGCAGGCCAGGAGGACTTCGGCGTGTATTACCCGGGCGCACTTCACTACCAACGGGTATTACAAAGCGGCGGCAGTACTTTTTGGGACAGCTCGTATTACGGCGGGTTTCCCAGCTTCCTTAATATGTTTGTGGGCGTGCTCCATCCGCTCCATTATGCACTATTTACATTCCTTCCATTTTTTTCCGCGTATCACGTGGCGCTCGCGCTCGCTGTCTTTGAGGGAATGGCATTCGCGTATCTCTTTGGACGGGCAAAAGGCTTTTCAACTGCGGGAAGTCTCGTTCTTTCCTTGAGTTACGCCATTGGCGTGACTCCGGGAGCTCTTGATACCGGCCTTTCCTATGCAAATGGATTTTTAGTCCTCCCGCTTTTTTTCTGGGCTATCGAAATATTCTTTCAGGAGAATGGAGTGCGAAGAAAACTTGGGGCTCTCGCGGTAGGAGTAATCGGAGCAGTTGTAGGGCTTCTCGCGGGATTTCCCCAGATCGTGCTCTATGCGTTCGCATTCGCCTTTGCGTATGCGGTGTTTCTTGATTTTTCACGCCGGCCACACGTTTTTCGCGCCACGGTCGGATTTGTAAGTATTGCGTTTGCCGGAGCGCTCCTCGCGTTCCCCCAACTCGTAGCACTCTTTCGATATTTGCCGTCCTCAATCCGCGTATCCGACTACACGGCGCAGGTTTCAGAATTTCTTCCGCCCTTTGAATGGATCTACTTCTTTCTTCCTCCGACATTCGATCTGCCGCGGCTTGCGGTAAGTATTCCCGGGCTCTACGTCGGCGCGCTTCCATTACTTCTCGTCCTCGCGGCTCTTTTCTTTTTCAGAAATAAATTCGTATGGTTTTTCTTTGGTTCGTATCTCGTGATGGCGGCTATGGCATTCAACTTCCCCGTGATCTCACTCGTAAATACCCATCTCCCGATTTTCTCGCGAATCTCAAATCCCGCGCGCTGGCTCTACATCGGGGCGTTTGCGCTCTCGGTGCTTGCCGCAATGGGGTATGAGGGGATACGCGGGGCTCTACGCGAGTGGTTCTGCGCGCCCGCATTTCAAAAATTTTCCCGCGTGGTGTGGTGGGGGATCGGGGTCCTGGCGGTAGGAGTTGTTACGGCGCATGTAGCACTCCAACGTCTTTTGGAAGATGCCGCGCTCCGCGAATCAGTTGTGGCGCGGCTTTCTGCGAGGATCGGCGGATCACTTGAAGAACACCGCGTGACGTTCCTCTACATGCTCCATGAGGCAACACGCGGGTTCTCCCTCACAAATCCCGTATTTTTGCTTTTGCTTCTGCTTCTTCCCGTTGCATGGTGGGTACTCACCCGGGCGCACGCGAATCGTTTTTTCCCTCGGATCGCAGTTTCTCTCGTAGTGATAAATTTCTTTTTGATGGGTGCGGCCTGGTGGCAGATTTTGGTGCCGCGCGCGCTTTTTCTTGAGACCCCCGCGGCAATCCACGCCATAGAGGCAGAAAGGAAGGCAGAGGAACCTTTCCGGATCGTCTCGTTTCTCGGAGGCGATGTGGTATTTCAAAAAATTTCTTCTGACCCCACGCGTTCTCTTGAAAAGCGCGCGGTACTCAATCGCGAGGTGCTCACCGGGCAGATCGCGGGAGTGTCAGAAGTGGATACACTTGGCGGCTATGAGCCGTTTCGTCCGCTTCGGCACAATCAGTTGATAGATACTGTGCTTGCGCCAAACGACCTTGCGGTGTTTGACGCGGATGCGGTGCGGCAAGGCGTGCGGCTTGATGAAAAAGTAAACACGAGAGCGCTCCGGCGCGCGGCGCCCGAGGAAAAGACAGAGGATATCGCGCGCCGCCTCCCACTCCTTTCTATGATGAATGTGAAGTATATTCTCTCGCCCTATCCGATTGCGTCCTCAAAGCTTCGCGCGATTCCTTTTCCTGCAGATGCACAGCCGCCGCTCGTGCTTTTCCTGTATGAAAATCGTGATGTGATGCCACGGGTATACGCAGCAGAAGATATACGATTTTGGAAGGGGAGCGAGCGGGATCTTTTGCTTGCAGTCGCCGATGCGAAAGATTTTAGAAAGGGGACTTTTATTGAGTGCGCCGAATGCAGCGATGCGGATGCGGTTTCTACTCCCGCAAAGATCGAAGTCCTAAGCCGCACATCCGGCATGTGGGAGCTGCGAGTGGAAGCGGAGAAAGACGCATGGATCGTAGTGTCCGAATCGCATCTGCCCGGCTGGGTTGCGGAGGTGGACGGCGCGCGCGTCCCTATTCACACTGCAAATTATCTTTTCCAAGCTGTCCGCGTTCCTGCGGGGACGCATCACGTTTCTCTCCGCTATAGTGGTCCGTTTGCCCAATGGCGCGAGACAATAGGGAGTTTTTGAGTGTTCTTGAATGATAGGGAGTTTTAGTTTAGTATCATGGGACTATGACCGAAAAGAAGAAAGCGCTCATCACGGGCATCACGGGACAGGATGGATCGTATTTGGCAGAAATGCTTCTTCAGAAGGAGTATGAGGTGCATGGCATTATCCGGCGCGCATCCACTTTCAATACCGCCCGCATCAGCCACATCTACAGCGGTCCGCATGTCAAGGACACGCGGATTTCGATTCACTACGGGGATCTCGCGGATGCGACCAGTATCAGAAAATTGATTTATCAAATCGGACCCGATGAAATTTATAATCTCGGCGCGCAGTCGCATGTGCGGGTGTCATTTGATATTCCGGAATACACGGCAAACATCACAGGCCTAGGCACGCTTCGGATTTTAGATGCGATAAAAGATTTTCAGGACCATACGGGAAAGAAAGTAAAATTTTATCAGGCGAGCTCCAGCGAAATGTTTGGTGTAGCACCCCCGCCGCAAAATGAAGCAACACCTTTTCATCCGCGCAGCCCCTATGGGGTTGCCAAAGTGTTTGCGTACCACACGGCCGTGAATTACCGCGAGGCGTATGACCTCTTTGCCGTGAACGGGATTTTGTTTAACCACGAGTCGCCGCGTCGGGGAGAGAACTTTGTGACGCGGAAAATCACGCGCGGGGTTGCGCGGATCAAAGCGGGACTGGAGAAGAAATTGTATTTGGGAAATTTGGACGCGCGGCGCGACTGGGGCTATGCGCCTGAATATATGGACGCCGCGTGGAAGATGATGCAGCGGGAGATACCGGACGATTTTGTGATAGGAATGGGCACAAGCCACGCGGTCAGGGATTTTGTTGAGGCAGCGTTTCGCCATGCGGGCATCTCAAATTGGGAGAACTATATTGAGATTGACCCGCGCTACTTCCGTCCGACGGAAGTAGAGGATTTGATTGCCGATTCCACAAAAGCGCGCCGGGTGCTCGGCTGGGAACCAAAGA
>CAZCSJ010000017.1:0-2098 GCA_964501445.1 uncultured Candidatus Saccharibacteria bacterium | reverse complement strand
GGCGCCGGATTTTTGGGGAGACACATTGTTGAAAACCTCAAGAGCCGCGGAGTACCCGAGGCGCATATTTTTGTGCCGCGCGCGGAGGAGTATGACCTGCGGAATTTTGATGCGTGCGAGCGCGTAGTGAAGGGGCAGGAGGTGGTGATCCATTTGGCGGCGAAAGTCGGCGGCATCGGCTACAATCAGGCGCGTCCCGGAGAACTCTTCTACGACAATCTCGTGATGGGAGCACACATGATGGAAGCCGCGCGCCGCGCGGGAGTGGAAAAATTTGTTGCGGTCGGCACCATTTGCGCATATCCAAAATTTACGCCCGTACCATTTCGGGAAGAGTATCTTTGGAACGGATATCCGGAGGAAACCAATGCGCCCTACGGCCTTGCCAAGAAAATGATGCTCGTGCAGGCGCAGGGGTATCGCGCGCAGTACGGATTTAACGCGATCTATCTTCTGCCGGTCAATATGTACGGGCCGGGAGATAAATTTGATCCCGCGGTGTCGCACGTCATCCCCGCGCTTATCAAAAAAATCTATGATGCAGGAGAACGAGGCGACTCTTCTATTGAGGTGTGGGGGAGTGGTGCGGCAACTCGTGAATTTCTATACGTGGAAGACGCGGCGGAGGGAATTATCCGCGCGACCCAATACTACGATGGCGCAGAGCCGGTGAATCTTGGGTCGGGCAAAGAAATATCCATTCGCGATCTTACCTCTCTTATTGCGTCACTCATGCTCTTTCGCGGCGAGATCCGGTTTGATATGACAAAGCCGGACGGCCAGCCGCGCAGGCGTCTTGATACGTCGCGGGCAACTCAATACTTTGGGTTTCAGGCGGAAACGCCACTGGAAGTCGGCCTTGCGCACACTATTGCGTGGTACCGCACACATCGCAGCGTATGAATGGTTCCTATCGCGCCCGCCAGATAGCGCATCTTCTCCGATTTCTTATTCCGCATAATGCCTCGGTGCTTGAGGTGAAAGAAGATGAATTTCGTTCGTTCAAGCTGGATATTCTTGGAGCGCCATTTGATTATGTCTACCTTTCGGGGAAGCTTGAGTATCTGCATGATATTGAGGGGACGCTCCGCGACATCTCCCGCATTCTCAAAGAAGATGAAGGAAGGTTGGTGATAATCTCCTATAATTATCTTTGGTATCCGGTCATCCGCATTGCCGAGCTTTTAGGGATTCGTAAAAAACGTCCGGTGCAAAATTGGTTGACGATTCACGATGTAGAGACATTTCTCCACTTAGCCGACTTTGAAGTGATCTCCTCGGGGAAACGGATTTTGTGTCCCGTATATATTCCGATACTATCTTTTCTTTTGAATCGCATAATCGGGCGGCTTCCGTTTTTGTGGCGCCTTTGCCTTATGAACTATGTGGTGGCGCGGCCCTTGCCGCATGCGCGGAAAGACCGGTCTGTCACGATCGTAGTGCCCGCGCGAAATGAACGGGGAAATATTGAGGCGATCGTCCAGCGGACACCGCTTTTTCCGAACGGTGAGGAAATTATTTTTGTGGAGGGGCATTCTACGGATGGCACGTGGGAGGAAATCGAGCGGGTGATGGAGCGGTATAAAAACAATCGCGTGATTCGGGCTGTGCGGCAGGACGGCATTGGAAAAGGGGATGCGGTGGTGCGGAAGGGCTTTGCGATGGCCGAGGGCGAACTTCTGATGATTTTGGATGCGGATATGACCGTGGCGCCCGAGGACCTCACAAAATTTTACCGCGCGTTTGTGGAGGGGAAGGGCGAGTTTATCAACGGTTCGCGTCTTGTCTATCCGCTTGAGAAAGAAGCAATGCGGTTTTTGAATAACCTCGGCAATAAGTTTTTCGCGCTCGCGTTCTCGTGGCTCTTAGGCCAGCGGTTCAAAGATACGCTCTGCGGCACGAAAGTGCTTTCAAAATCCGCATACGAACGCATTGCCGCAAATCGCCACTACTTCGGCGATTTTGACCCGTTCGGCGATTTTGATTTGCTATTCGGCGCGGCAAAGCTCAATTTGAAAATTGCCGAGCTTCCGATCCGCTACTATGCGCGCCGCTACGGCGAGACGCAGATCCAGCGTTTCCGCCACGGCTGGATGCT
>CAZCSJ010000016.1:7091-14488 GCA_964501445.1 uncultured Candidatus Saccharibacteria bacterium | reverse complement strand
GGAATATTGCCGAAAAACTCCACAGTTCCTTGAAGCCCCAATTCCCGCACGAGCGCGTCCAGCTCCCCGCGCAAAACGCCATCTCCTACAATATGACACTTCACATCAGGAATCGTCCGCTTCACCTCCGCGATTGCGCGAATCAAAATGTCCACCGCATTTTTGGGCACGAGACGCGAGGTGGTAATCACGATACGGGAACCCAGCGGAAGCGCATCAACGGGACGTTGGAAATCTTTTATATCCACGCCGTTGGGAATGACCTCGCCGCCCCTCGTATACCCGTATGCCCGCGCGATACTCAAAAGATAGGTAGATTCCCCCACGACATAATCCGCCATCGCGAGCATAAAGCGAAACGCGAGGTTGATTGCGCCCAATCGCCCCCGTGCAATACGTTCATCTCCATATCCGTATTGGATGGTAAATACAAACGGTACGCGGAAAAAGACCAGACGCGCCAGCGCCGCGGCAAGCGACCCCTGAGAAATATCCATTCCCCAGAGCGCCACATGATCTCCCCTTCTCCTATCGCTCCAATACCACCTGATAAACCGTAGGACACCAAGTATCGGCAATAACCACTTATCAATTCCCCGCCCGATACCCACACGGAGAATCGTTGTGGCGCCTCGTTTCTCGCGTAAAGGCAACTCGCGGTTGAACCGCGCGGTAATCACAAAAAAATCCATCCGGTCTTTCAACCGCCGCGCGGTTTCCTGTATCGCAATTTCCGCCCCGCCGATGTAGGGATCATATGCCGTGCTGAATGTAACGATGTGTATTTTCCCCATGTAAGTAAGCGTACCGAACTCTCACTCTTCACATGCGCCTCCGCACGAGAAGAAATCCAAACGCGCCGCACACACTCATTAACGCCGCCGCGGCAAGAAAAAGTGACGGAGGCGAGGCAAACGGAAGTGCGGCAAGTCCGCCGATGTCCTCCGTTGGCGTTTGCTCACGAGCAAGCGCCGCGGTTTCTTGGGTCCCTGCGGGCACTCCCTCTGCCGTCAAAGTACTCAAGGAGAATTTTTGTGCTACTTCCGAAATCGCCGGAGACGAAACTCCTTTCTTCCCCTCTTTTCCCACGAGCGGAGACGCGGGGGCAACGGAGGCAATAGCCGTTGTGTTCTCAAATACTGCCGCCCGCACTCCATTGGGATACGCGAGTACTACAAACGGAGTGGAGGACGCCGCGCCAAGAAGCCCGGTCACTGCATTCGGAAACGCGCTCTCCAGCCCCACACCGATTTTCGTCCGTGAGGGAATGACAAAGCGCTTACCCGCGCCGTCTTCCAGTATCCATTCGCCAATATCAAGAGTGGCGACGGAGCTATTTCGTATAACGACAAACCCCTCCCTTCCGGATACCGCTTGGGGGAGCGACACCGCACTCGGGAGAACCGTTACCGCAAGGTAGTCGGACGCCGCATAGATTATATTTGACACATGGAGACCCACGGTATAGATGCCCGGGATCGTGAATGTGTGAGAAACCACCCGCCCCTCGCGCGACGCGCCGTCCCCGAAATTCCACCAGAATCGCGTGCCATCAATGAGCGGCTTCCCATCAAGGATTGCGGCACCCGTAAATTCCACGAGAGAACCTGCCGCAACCGTGATATCGCTCCCTGCTTCTGCCAGAAGTGTCGGGAACGGAAGAGTCGCAACCGACGATTGCGCCGATGCGGACGGGGAAGCGCTTGATTGGATAGGAGTGATCGGCGCTGGCGACGACCCTAAGACCGCAGATCCGCCGTTCCCTCCACCCGGCGTGGGGGACGCTATGATCCGCCATGCGCCAGCTCCTCCCGACGCCACTCCGTCTGCGGAAAGCCCTATTGACTTCCCCTCCGCAAACCCCGATACATCCACAAACGTACCTTTTGTCCAAATGACAGCGTCCGACGCATCCGACTCCCACGTCTCGCCTCCTCTCCCCCACTGGATGAAACTTTGCAACGTATCTTTTCCGCGCGGCTCTTTGGAAAAGAGCGCCACCGACCCTGATGTATTGCCCATGTTGCCGGATGCCGCGCTGTGATAGAGATCGGTTGCAGAATTCGCGCCGGATGTGCGAAGATGCACCACCAGAAATTGTTTTGCCGCAAGCATAAATCCCTGCGGAAACGTAAAGTACCCGATGCCATCGGGATAGAGCTGCCAGCCGGAGAAATCTTGGGGTGCGTCTCCGGCATTGTAGAGTTCCACCCATTCAAGCCCCGTATCCGTACCCGCAGGGTCAAACATCACTTCATTCAACACAACTCCCGCCCCGAAAACCGGAAACGGGAGGAGAAGAAAAACAAAAAATAGGAAACGAAAACTCATACCAAAAACAGGAGGCCATGCGTTTTCGCTACACTCGAATCCCCAGCGAGGATTCTCGCTGGATGGTCGGCCTCCCCATACCAATCCCTTCGGGATGCTACGGGGCAAGCGCTCTTTGCCGCCCTGCCCTGTAGTGAGCTTTGCTCTACTACAGGGTCGGCCTCCAACCCGCTCAACACGCATGGCCTCCTGTTTTTCTTTATCATGGTGCTGCAAGTTTTGTTTCCAAGATTTTTATTTTGCCACTTACCTCGCTATCATCAAGATTTTTTTCAGCGATTTTCCGCCACCACTCGAGCGCTGCCGCATAATCCTTGCGCTGTTCATAGAGATACGCGAGGCGCCGCATCAAGGTACCGTTTTCAGGAATTGCGATAAGGCCTTCAAGAAGCGCCCCGGGTGCCGCGTTATACTTTTCTGGCATGGAGTAATGGTAGAGTTCTGCGAGCGAAACATACGTCGCTTCATCCTCGGGTTTGTTTGCAATTGACGTGCGGAAATTTTTCTCTGATTTCGGGTACTCGCGGAGGTACCTCCAATAGAGTTCCCCGAGATTGGCGTATGAGAGCGAGTTTTTTTGTTGGATCACGCTCGCATACTCCCATGCGTCGCGCGCGCCTTCAAAATCGCCAATCGTTTTTTTCATAACACCGAGCTGTATCCAACCCGTAAAGAATCCGGGATTTTCCTTCACCGCGCTGCCATTTTCTCGAATGGATTGATATATCTTATTTTTTTGCGCTTCGGTAAAAAGACGCACCTCATCATCAATAGGTCGCACTTCTTGAGGATCGCGGCCGGTATAGGCAGCAGGCAGTGACTGCGTGCGAGACCCCACCGGAGATTCTGCGGGTACTGTGGGGGATGTCGGAGTGCTGCGGGAAGACAGGACAGGCGCGGGCGAGGCGATATCCGTTCCAATGGGTGCCGTTCCCGTGGCATCGGGAGCGTTACGTCCCGGAGTGCGCTCAAACGAAAGAAGGCGCGACACGTCATCGCGATACCACACTCCCGCACCCGCAAGGAGAAGTAGTGCAACACCTATAAAAATCGTGCGTAAAGAGAATAGCATCCCCGTATATCACTCTGATCCCTTGAGTACGAAGCGAAACAGACCGGTATACGGCACTGTTTCTACCAAAAAGGCCTTGGACATCCGGATCTCAAGCGTGCCGCCACGCGCAGAACGCAAAAGTTCAAACCACATGCTGAACGTTTTTTTCTCTCTGGGTTTCAAAGTCACGCTAAACGGCAGATCCACCACGTCAAGAAATGGATCGTCCGATTGGGACAAACGATGAAACGTATACGCGGTCTCACTTAGGAGTGTTCCCGCGGTAGTCGTTCCCTCACGAATAAGTACCAACACACGACGATTCCTATTCGCGGGAGAGTCAAGAAGATCGAGAACCTCCGTTTCCAGTCGCGTGAAAACCGCCTCCTTGTCGTATCCATTTTCTACGCTAAACTCTCCGATTTTGAAGGGGTTCGCATCCGATAACACCTGCGCTCCCTCACCGGCAAATTGCACTTCACGGGCTTTCACCGCAGCCGACTCGCTTAATCCGCCAACTGGCGGAGTTGTGGTTGCAATAGACACCGTTTCCGGAGAAGAAGTCACGGTGGCTGAAACAGGAAGAGATGTCGTCGCTTCGGACGATACGATGGCGACAGAGGTCGCTTGCTCTTCACGGAGTTTTGCCTGGAGGGCGAGAAGACGCGCGGTCAACTCCTCGATTTGCTTCCGGAGCGCTTCTGCGAGATTTACACCCACGCCCCCTTGCGCAAGCGCGGCGAGGCGTGCACGAGTGAGAGGACCGACAAATCCCGTAACAGGCCGTATCCCTTCGCGTTCCTGAAACCGGACGACTGCCGCGCGGGTGAGCGAAAAGAAATTGCCGTTTGCCGGCCCTCCATATAATTTCTCACCTTGGAGAAACTGCTGGAGGCGCACGACATCGGCATCGCCGCGAAGCCCAAAAGAAAGATTACGCTCAAATCCTGCAGCCCAGGTCGCAAAGGGATACATAAGAAGTGCCGCCCCAAAAAGAAAAACGAAGTAGCGAATCATAGGAGTATGCGGTAAGTATACCGCATCAGGAACAAACGATACACCCCCAATGTATATTGGAGGTGTATCTGGCATCTATACCAAAACTTACTTTTTCAAGGCGTTGATTTTTTCCTGAATTGCTGCGGCCTGCGTCTGGAGGAGCTTCAATTTTGCTTTCTCAAGTTCTGCCTTAATTGCAGACACATCAACGGTCTTTTGTGGTTGGGTTGCAGAAGCGGGCTTTGGCGCGGTCTTGGCCTTTTCAACCTGGAGCTTCAACGCCCGCGCCTGCTCTTGGAGAAGGAGCGCCTGACGGTATTGGAGAGATCTATCAAGCGCGGCTCTGACCTCGCCCTGCAAACGCCCGTAGTCAGCGAGAAGTCCTTCCATCTCCTTTTGGAGCTCAAGCAACCGCTCCCCTGCCGCAGTTTCAATCTCTTGATTGATCTCGCCGATCCGGCGCTCAATGCGGGCGGTTTCCTCCTCAATCGCCTTTGGCTTGAGCGATGCCACCACATCCTGGAGAGCGGCAATCTGCGCTTCCAAGCTCTTTGCGAGTTCCTCCCGCGACATCGTTTCCGCTACTTTGGGCTTTGGCTTGCCCACTTCAAGAATTTTTTCCTGCAGTAGTTTTATTTTCTCTCCTATCAATTTGAGCTGTACGGACCGAAGCTGTTCCTGGATTGACGCAGTTGCAAAACCGGATTGCACCGAAACGGAAACTAACGTGAGGAGCGCGAGCGTCAAAAGCAGGAATGCGAGGCGATTGTGTTTCATCGTAGTAGTTCTCTGTTATTTCTTGAGAGAGTTAAGCTTCTCCTGAATCGCTTTGATCTGCGCCTGGATCAGTTTTGCCTGAATTGCCTTTATCTGCTCCTGGATCGCAGATACCTGCGACTTGCTGACTGCTGCCGGAGCGGTTGTCTTTGGTGTCGCGGGCGCGGATACTGCCGCAGGGGCTTGAGGCGCGGCGGCTGCAAAAACCTCATTTAGTTTCGCTCGGGTCTTCGGACCCACGCGGCCTGCGCCCAATTCAGACGCGCTCTTCACCACCCCGTACTTCAACTGAAATTTGAGCACTGCCGCGCGCGTGAGCGCTCCGAAAAATCCTGATACGGTGCCGTCGGGATACAGAGTTTTATCCGACGCAAGAATCTGTTGGAGACGCCGCACATCATCGCTGCGCGCGCCGGGATTCAAGTCGCGGGAGAATGCCGTGCTCACGGCAGCTATCGCCCGGGGAGAGGCCTTGGTTTGCGCGAGGCGCTCAAGAATTTTTTTCTGGGTTTCTGTGATCTGCTGTTTCAGAAGCGCTACTTTATCAACGGTTTGAGCCGGAGGGGGCTGGGTTAAGGGCGTATACGATGAAGAACCGCCTCCGCCGCCTCCACCTCCGCCGCCGCCCGCACCGCCGCTACCCGCACCGCAGGTGCCTGTAGGGGTCACATTGACCGAGGTTGTGGTAAAGGGAGGATCGATCGCGAGGGTAATTGATGAATCCGATGCATTACAGTCCAAGCTCACGGTTACGGGGGAGGCCGCAGTGTTGTCGAATTTTTTCCGGTCACCGGAACGCAACGTCACGCGTCCGCCCTGCGAAAGAGAAAAGGTAAAGGTTGAACCGCCCACTGACATGGAATCATACTGGGAGCCCGATTTCATCGTATAGGTCGAACTGTCATTCGGAAGTTCAAGAGTCGTATCCTGCTGTACCGTAACCTCGTTTGCAGCCAATACCCCAATCGGCAGCACCAGGAATGTAATGAGTGCTATGAGTTTTTTCATGATTGGGTTTGTAAGGAGGCGCGTTACTTGATCAAGAGGAGCTGCCACGAGGTAGTGCCGACGTTTGCTTGGGTCAATGCACGTCCTGATGCATTATATATCTCTACTTGAATAGTACGTGCCCCCGTAGAAGATGCTTCACCAGTATAGTAATACCAAGGTTCATTGGCAGTGGTCGGAATCGTGCTCGATCCGGTAAGCCATATCTTGTCGTTTGCCGCATGCCCCTGCGGAACGCCAGAATCCCCATAACAATAGAGAGACATGGTGGTGGAAGCGGGGAAGTTTGCGGCATTCAGCGGCCCGCAATCAATCCATGCAGTGTTGATTTGCGTCATCCGGGTGCCATTGGTACCCACACTCAATGCTTGCGAGAAGTAACCCTGACCTGCGACCGACAACGTGTGTGCGGGGGCAGTCGTGCTGATACCGATACGATAGTTAGTGGTGTCGTATTTCACGAACGGGATATTTGCTGAAGTTGTGGCAACATTCCACGAATTTGCATTTGCAGCCACCAAAGTCGTGGTACCCGCGTTGTTGTGTATAAGAGAGGCGGCATTTATCGCCACAAAGTCCCCTGCCGCATCACCCAAGAGGGTGTTGCCGGAGTTTTGGATCGCGCCCACCGCAGTGGTTGCAAGACCGACACCAAAGCCGTTCAGGATATACGCGTCGCCCTGAACCGAGAAGGTTGCGCCCGGTGTGGTCGTACCAATACCAACCCGGTATGCCGAAGTATCATAGCGCACAAATGGGATACTGGCTGATGTGGTTGCAATACTCCACGCTTTCTCGCTTGCGGCAACAAGTGTGGTGGTACCGGCATTGTTCAAGATAAGAGAGGCGGCATTTAACGCCACAAAGTCCCCTGCCGCATCGCCCAAGAGGGTGTTGCCGGAGTTTTGGATCGCACCAACAGATGTGGTGGCAAGCCCCACGCCCAGACCATTCA
Organism: uncultured Candidatus Saccharibacteria bacterium; assembly: GCA_964501445.1. Taxonomy (GTDB): domain Bacteria; phylum Patescibacteriota; class Minisyncoccia; order Sungbacterales; family HO2-52-23; genus CAZCSJ01. The sequence goes on along the minus strand of CAZCSJ010000016.1, from coordinate 7,364 downwards.
GGATATACGCGTCGCCCTGAACCGACAAGGTCGCACCCGGTGTGGTGGTGCCAAGACCAATGCGGTATGCCGAAGTGTCATAGCGCAGAAATGGGATACTGGCTGATGTGGTTGCGACAGACCATGCTTTCTCGCTTGCGGCAACAAGCGTTGTGGTGCCGGCATTGTTATATATAAGCGAGGCCGCATTGAGCGACACAAAGTCCGCTGCCGCATCACCCAAGAGGGTGTTGCCGGAGTTTTGGATCGCACCAACAGATGTGGTGGCAAGCC
>CAZCSJ010000016.1:0-6991 GCA_964501445.1 uncultured Candidatus Saccharibacteria bacterium | reverse complement strand
CCCAAGAGGGTGTTGCCGGAGTTTTGGATCGCACCAACAGATGTGGTGGCAAGCCCCACGCCCAAGCCATTGAGTGCGTAGATGTCACCCACCACCGAGAGGGTTGCCCCTGGTGTGGTGGTGCCAAGCCCAATGCGGTAACTGGAAGTGTTGTAACGGAGAAATGGGATATTTGCCGAAGAAGTTGCAATAGACCACGCTTTCTCGCTTGCAGCAAGAATAGTGGTGGTGCCGGCATTGTTGTAGATCACCGAAGCGGCATTCAACATCACAAGGTCAGCGGCTGCGTCGCCCAAAAGGGTATTTGCGGTGTTTTCTATCGTACCCGTAGTGGTCGTCCCCACACCTACGCCAAGACCGCTCGCGACGAGAAGATCATCGGTGACAGACAGATCTCCCGATACGTATGCGCTTCCTGTAAGTTCAAGATTCCCGGATGTGGTGGTGGATCTCCCTATCCCCACGCCACCAGTGAAATAGCCATGACCCGTGGTATCAGTACCTGCCCCTCCCACTGAGAAGTATATGCCGGGCGTTGAGGTACCTACGCCAAAGGCATGGGTAACCGATGAGGAACCGGTGGTAGCGCTCGCCGCCACTGTCCCGCTCACCGTGACATTGGTTCCTACGGTGGTTGCCACCACAGAGGCGGCCATCGCAAGGGCCATGCCCAACACCACCGCTACGACCAGAAGCGACGGCGAGATACGCCCGCGAAACAGATTTTTAATCTGCATAGTTATAAAGATGAATGGATAATAAATAAACGAGTAGAGAGCGATTCGACAAGATCGCTTTGGAAATACAAATACGGTTACACAAGAAACCCGTATATCTTCATTCCACTCTATTATACCGCAAGCGTATGTCGTACCGTCAATAGAGGAACTGTGGAAAACCCCCCCGACGTACGTCGGGGGGGTTTCCTTGTTCTAGACTTAGTCTAGGACACGATGTCCTAGACTAAGTCTAGAACATCGTCAGAAGCAGACAAAAGCAAAACCCCCTTTCGGGGGTTTTGCGCGAGTCCACAAGGAAGACTCTTATGCCTTAGTCAGTAAGGGTTTCCTCAATACCGGAGCTTGGGAGACCAGGTACGCGGAAGCCGTTTGTCCAGTCAGGAGTCGACGTTGCATCAGAGATGCTGGTTGTGGTCGACATCGGAGACCAAACGAAGCTGTTGTCTACACCGGATGCTCTAATCGCGTGTGCGGTTCCAAGGAAGCTATTACCGTTGTTCCCGAACACGAAATTATTGACTCCCGCTCCAGATGCGGTGTGGCGCGTTGGACGCGCTACATCACCCAAGAGCGTGATCTTCACATTGTTACCCAGCGTGGAATTCGCCTTAGTGACTACACCGCGGAGCCGGAAGTACACCGTCTCGTTGGCATTTACCTGAATTGCTTCAGAAGTAGAAGCGATATTTGCCACAGGCGCAGGGAAGAATGCGACTTCAGTTGAAGATGCATATCCGCTCGCCGTGGTATCTGCTGCGCAGCCTGTATCGGTTTCGAAGGTTGACTGGCCTACGCAATCTACGTTCGCGAAGTTGATCGGGTTATTCGCATACCGCTGGTTTGAGAAGCCCGTATCCGTGAACGCGTAGAGCCGGAAGTCAGAGGTCGTAGCACCCAAGGTACTGGACGACACGCTGAAGGTGAACTTGTAGAGTGCAACCGGACCATCTGCGGGCGCGGTCACCTTGAAGTCCATCATTGGAATGTCGCCTGCTGCCAAGGTACGCGACTGGAGCGCCACTTTCTCCACCCTTGGAACCGATTTCATGATCTGCATGGAAGCAGCATCGGAGTTCGAGCCGGAGCCCGAGCCGAGCTTCTGACCTGACGAGAGGCCGGTAGCGCTTGACGAACCAATGCCGTCGTAGTCGATCGCGAGAAGCCGTCCTGCGGTGGTGGATGCGATTGTGGTAATCACCGGAAGATCAACCTTGATCGTCAAGAGTTTGTCGCCGTCCTTCGGAATCACAACGCCTCGATATGCGGCGTCTTGCGGACAAAATGACGCGAGTCTACCCGGTGCGCACAGAGATGATGTCGCGAACTGTGCGGTGTTTTCACCCCACACTGCCTCGCCGACTTTCTGTGCGCCATCCCAGACACTCACCTTGAGGAAGTCGGTGGTGGAAGCCGTAGAAGTCGAGAAGGTAAGCGTCAAGTCATCAACCCGGAGTTCCTCATCAACCGCATGGTACTTGATAACGTTCACCGGCACATCGGTTTTACCCGCGGTTACCAGTGCTGCGATCGGCGCCGAACCGTCTTTCACCACTGTGAATGACCCTGCGGTCTTTATGGTCATGGTCTGACCCGCACTTGTGGTAATGGTCTCGGTGATTGCTTGACCCGTCGTGGCGCCTGTAGCCCCGATGTTAGCAGCCGCTGCATTCGAACCCCATGCCTGCGTGCTATCAGCTGCTGCTGAAGAGCTGATGTTGCACTTGAGGTCGATCTTTTTCACCGTACCCTTCGGAATAGTGAGGTTATTGGTGAGGGTGAAGGTGGTGTCGTTTGTCGTACCGGATGCGGGATCGGTTGGGTTCACCGCATCAGTACCGGTGTTCAGAGCCGTGGTTCCGTCAAAGAGCACGCAGGTGTTGATCTCATCCGCGCGTGCCGCGGCACTAAAGGTCTGCCGGAGCTGAATGGAAGTCAACCGCACATCTTCACCTGACGCGGTTGCGTCAAGCACATAGGTTGCGAAGTGATAGACATTGACCCCGCGCACCACGTTCTGACCGAACGGAGTGTTTGATATCGAAACCTTCAGTGCCGCTGCCTTCACGGTCTGACGGTTTGCGGTGACTCCCGATGTCGGACTTGGGGTAACCGAGAGGCCCGTCACTTCACCCTTTGCGGTGATCTGATCATCCGGGTCAACTGTTACCTGAACCGTGTCATCAGAGAGAAAGCTCGTGTCAAGCTTACCTACGATTTTGTAGTGCTTTTCACCCACTGCTGCGGTCCATGTATCGCTGAAGGTAACGATCCCCGATGCCGGATCTTTCGGACCCGCGGCAATTGAACCGTCTTCACGCATGATCTTCACACCGGTGATGTCGGACGACGTACCAGTGCCGCTAAACACGAAGTTTAACTTGAAGGAGCTTATCTGTATGGGCTCGCCCTTGACATCCAAGAGGAACCCGCCGATCACCGTGTCGGCCACATCAACCGGAACATTGCCTGCGGTCACTTTGCTTGACGCGGAGACCAGGATCGATCCCTTGTCAATCGTTGCCGCATAGGCATTGAAGTACGGCTCCTGATTTGAGGAGAACCCTCCTGCAGATGCCGCACCGGATGAACCGCCTCCCGAGATAATGTAGTACTTGAAGACATCGCCTCTCACTACCACATCCGATTTCTTGAGGATGTTCATATCAACGGTTCGCGCCGAGCCATCGACGAAATCAGCTTTGACCGAGAAGTCAATATTCGCGCCCTTGCCTACCTTAAGGCCATCGGGGAACTTCACGATATAGTACTTCCCGTCAGACGATACGGTCGCGACAAACTCTTTGTCGCCCGCTTTCACGAGGACATTTTGAAGGTCGCCCGCTGCCGCAGATCCTGCCTGATTGAAACGGATCTGTTCAAAGGTAACGTCTTCCGCCGAGCCAACCGATGCTTTGACCGATGCGAGGTAGTACCCCTTGGTACCCACGTTTTTCGTGTTTGCCGCGCCCGGATCGAGAGAACCGATTGACAGGGTTACCGCACCTATGGCAAGCGTGCCGTTTATCGTCATCCCATTGCTCATGATCGGGAGTGATGCGTTGACTTTCGTCGTACCCGCATCCACCGCGGTAATCACGAGTTTTGCCACTTGGCCCGCATAGTTATCGAGCGAAGAGGCCATGTTTGCCGCGACAGTCACGCTCTTTGACGTGCCTGCCTTCACGGTAAATGCTTCATTGAGCACTACTTTGTGATCAGATGTCAAGGTCTTTGAGGTGCCGATCTGAACGCCATCCTGATCAAGAAGAATGATGCCGTCAAATGCCGCATCATCCGCAAGCGCTTGGCGCTCAACCGTGATGGACTTCACGGTTACATCGCCGTCAGCACTCGCCGTGAGAATTGCTTTCACGAAGGGAATCCGCGCAGCTCCTTCGGGAGCCAAGGTTTCCTTCGGCTGTTCCACCGGGGAAGTCACCGTAAGGCCCGAACCTGCCGGAACCGTGACTACGGGAGTTGTTCCCGGAGTTGTCGGCGTAGTCGGGGTCGTGGGCGTTGTCGGCGTAGTCGGGGTCGTGGGCGCTACCACTACCACTACGACTTCTTCATACTTCGCGCGCGAAATTGAGCCGAAGTATCCTACTGCCGGAGACACACCATTTGCCGCCTGCCACTTGGCAACTGCCGCGCGGGTGAGCGACCCGAAGTAGGTCGTCTCACTGCCCGGAGAGCCAGGACCACTTGCCGCAATGGTGAAATCTTCACCGTTCAAATACTCTTGAAGACACATTACATCATCCCCCCGAGACCCTACGGTCAAACTCCGGGCGAATGAACATTTTTCTCCTGTTGCTGCTGCAGTGCCTCCGGTTGTTCCTACAGCGGGTGCTGTGGAACCGCCTGCGAGTGCTGCAAGCTGTGCTTGGAGCTGGGTAATCTGCGCCGTCAACTGCTCAATGGTATGAGCGGTTGTGTGGTCGGCTAACGCCGCCACCGGCACGAATGCCGCTGCTCCCGTAAGAGCGATTGCGGTCGCGATAACGACACTGCGCTTTTTCGCGGCACCAACCACTCTATGAAATAGAATATCCATAGTTTACGTTTGTTAAGTTTTCGGAAACCTTCCTCAAACTGCCTGCGTTGCAAGAAGTAAGAGAGGGCTTCCTGACACACACGGAGCGCTCATTTTTTTTATTATCCATCGACCAATGGATAACAGAATGAACGCTTCTCATAATTTCGTTAATTTCAGAATTACAATGCCTGTATGGAGTCAAATCTTCCCCCAATATCCGCCAGCCGGCGAATAGAGGATCGACCGGACTTCACTCCTTGATCTTTCATCAGATGTCAATTTGGAAGTAGTGCTTTTTCAATTGTCAAAGTGCGGTCGCGCATTCCTGATTCTTTCGTTGCAACCCACGTATCAACTCAGATGCGTTCTGCGCTGATACGTGCGTTCCACCTCCTTACCCCCTGACACAGAAAATAACCAACTGCTTGGCTTCTTACGACCACAAGTTACATGCGGTGAATCATGCGGTATCTTTCTATTATATATCTGCGGTTTACCCTGACAAGAACGATTATCCACACCCTGTTATCCATTCCATTATAGCCCTCTGGATACCCCCTGCAATGTGGGCTTCTGTGGAAAACTTACTTATACGCGCAAGTCCTTCAGGTGCTGGCGGAATCCCTTACCTATTTCCGGGTGCTTGAGCCCAAAGTGGACCACGGCCTTCATAAACCCAAGTTTATCCCCACAGTCATATTTTTTACCCGTGAACTCATAGCCGTACATATCGCCCCCTTCTTTCAGATATGCCTCCAGAGCGTCCGTGAGATACAGTTCTTTATTCGGCTGGGGCTCCACTTTTGTCAGTAAATTGACCACATCGGGAGTAATGATGTACTTCCCAATTGCCACAAGATTTGAGGGGGCGTCCTTTACGCTCGGCTTCTCAACGATATGTCGGATTTTATATGTAAGGTTGACAATCTTTTTTGCATCCACCACTCCATACTTCCACACATCCTCACGCGGTATCCGCTCAAGCGCCAATATGGGTGTCCCATACTTCTCATACACGCCTATGAGTTGTTTAAGACATGGCACCTTTGAATCCACCACGTCATCTCCATAAAGGACGGCCACTGGCTCATGTCCGATAAGATGTCGCGCCTGGAGAATGGCGTCTCCTGCGCCCCTCGGTTCCTTTTGCCGTATAAATGCAAAATGCGCAAGAGAGGAAATTCCACGGATCTGACGCGCGAGCGCGTCTTTGCCGCGCGACTCAAGATATGTCTCTAACTCCGTCGCATTGTCAAAGTGGTCCTCAATGGCTCGCTTGCCTCGGCCGGTAATAAATATCACCTCTTTTATACCTGAAGCAACGGCCTCTTCAATAAGATACTGTATTACGGGCTTGTCTACAAGGGGGAGCATCTCTTTTGGCTGCGCTTTGGTTGCCGGAAGGAACCGCGTGCCAAACCCCGCGACCGTGATAATTACCTTTTTTATCTTTTTATGTCTCATAGATTGTCCTATAGAATCTATCGGACTTATCGGACATTTAGCGTATATATCGTCCACCGCTTCTCCCCTTCTTTTTTTAAGAGCTCGCGGGACACGAGATCCTGCAAATCACGCTGAATGGTCTTTGAGCTTATGCGGTCAAAGAGTGTGAAAAAATCGCTGATGCGTGCCTGCTTCTGCGTTTCAATATGCGCAAGAATCGCCTTTTGGCGGTCGCTTATCCCATTCCTCTTTGTAAACGCAGAGTTGCCCCCCTCAAATGCGTAACGGGTGCCTTGAGACACCGCCGGCCGCATAGTATTATCCGATCTCCGAACTTCCTCGGGAGGTGTTTCTTTTTTGCGCTCTCCTGACGAAAATCTCTCGGTTTTGAGTGTATCCAGTTCCCTGGTAAAAAAATCTTCAAGCGCGTGGTACTCCCGTTCAAGCACCGTGAGGTTGATGGGTTTTACGAACCGCATTGCACGCGCAACCCCAAGATATGTATGGACGGTCTGGATCCGTGCGGAGATTGCGAGCGCCTCCCGCTCTTGATCATCAGCCGCACTATACTCTGCAACGCTCCCGAGGATCTCATTTGCTTTCTGTCGGAGGTTACGCCGGAGCGCCTCCCCTTCCGGAAAAAAATCAGTCACCCGGTAGAGCGCCAGGGTGAGCTCAAACACTTTGCTTTGCACTTCTTTTGGGAGCCGTGAAACGGACATAATGTATCTTCATCTATACCGAATAAAAGACATTGTGTCAACGAAAC
>CAZCSJ010000015.1:0-14910 GCA_964501445.1 uncultured Candidatus Saccharibacteria bacterium | reverse complement strand
AGGTAAAAAGGTCAATCTGAAAAGTGTCGACAATGCGACCCGTTCCTACAGATTACCGCATCACCCCGAGCGCGCGCAAAATGCGCGCCTCGCCATTGATCCCTTCATAGGAGAGTGTCACGCGATGCGCACCCGGAGGAATCAAGAGCGCCATAGAGATGCCATTGGCGCGCACAAGCGGCGCTTCGTTTCCGTCTATCTCGGCGCGCCATCCGGGAATCATCGTCTCTGACACCACGAGCCACTGCGGCTTTTCTGTTCCGGTAGAGATATCAAACCAGCCATTTTTCATAGAGAGTGCGGTGATCCTGGCGCCAAACACCCTCCCCGGCGCCGCACATGAATCGCAGTCAAGATATGTCTTTTTTTGGAAATCTACCGCCGGGTCACGGACAAACGCCGCGAGCGATGCGCCTTTGCGCGATTCTGTTTCGGGTGCAAAATAGATCCGCGGAAGGGCATAGTCATTTTCATACAGAAAGACAGGAATCTGATAGCGCGAGACAGGCACTTCTCCGAGCGGGCGCAAATGCACACTCGCGAGTTGCTCTCCGGAGATTATATATTTTCCTCCAAGCATTCCCACCACATCAAGGTGCGCGAGAAGACGGGCTGATTTTTCTTCTATCGGCAAAGTCCCTGTCTCGTACTGCCCGCCAAATGTACTGCCGATTGCCACAAGCGCATCAAAATAAGAAGTGAGAATGAGCGGGTCATACCCATCCGCTGAGAGCACCGCGGGGCGCGCCGAAAACATATTGATATTGGGCCACCCCGTGGAATACTTCAATTCCGTGGAGGCAGCTGCCTGTTCCCGCGTATAGTGATAGATCGGCTTCATATAGGCCACGAGGCCTGAATCAAGCGAAAAAGGATACACGCGGTAGAGGGCGCGGTCATCGGCGGGAATCAAGCGACCAAATGCATCGTCATACGAAACAAGTGCCTTAAACGGTATCATCTGAATCATTGCATATGCGAGAAAGACCCCGAGAAACGTCGCAACAGAAAGTGCGATGCCCATCTCGCGAAATCGCTTCCAGGAGATCACCTGCCAAAGAAACAAAACTGCAAGGAGAAACGCCAAGACCAAAAAAAGAAACGGCAGAAGGAAAGTGATATCCCCAAGCGACAGGAAATCACGCCACGCTAAAATCCCCCGCAGAACCACTTCGCGGTAATGCGCGGGGTCTTTGATATATCCAAAATTGCCGTAGAGAAAGAGGGAAAGCGCCTTGTCCACCCATACCGCGACAGTACTCCAAAATGATTTTCCGAGGGTATTGAGCATAAGCACCACAGCCGCAAGAGCCCCCACACCGATACCGAGAAGCGAGAACAGGATTTTCATTTTTCTATTTCCCGCATATTCTTTTGCCGCATCAAAACCGAATGCCCCCAGAAACGCGAAAAAAAATGCGCCGATAAACATCCACCGATCCGCATAACGGAACCAGGAAAACACCGGTACATGCTGGACGATATAAAAGAGCGGCGAATGGTCGAACGAAAGGAGAAAGGCAAAAAGTGCGGTGCAAAAAAACGCCGCAAGGGTCTTTGTACGAATAGCCCGGTCTGTAGGGTCGCTCTTCAAAATACGACTTCTGTTATGGAAAAGGGCGGCAGAAGCAAGCACTGCCATAAAAAAGAGGAAAGCCCCGATATAGAGCGCCTTTCTTCCCACCGAGAAATGGGGAAAGTAGAGATAGTTAGGAAAGAAAAAGAGCATCACATCGCCCGGATCCACACTTCTTCCCGCGGCAATCGCATAGCTCACGCCTTCCGCACGGAGCGTTAAGGGAGTGAATTGGAGTGCGGGAAGAATTTGGGGAAGCCCCACGAGGATCCCGACTGCAAGGACAAGACCCCAGTGAAAGAGAAGCGCTCTGTAGGAAGGAACGCGGATGTCTCTTCGCAAAAAAAAGAGATAGAAGAGAACAAATAGTGATACAAGCGTTACGGTATACACCACGAGCTGGGTGAGACCCGAAAGGAGCGTCCATCCAAGACCGATACCTCCAAGAACACTCCATATCCACCACCGCGCATTCGGATCAATGAGTTTTGAAAAAACGTAGAGGAGAAACGGCACGAGAAACAACACGTTTGCCACTGTACTATTTACAAGAAAACCGACATGGGGCGCCAAAAGATATCCCATGCCTATGAGGACCGCCGCGCTCCGCGAGAGTCCGTATGCCCGTCCCGCGAGATACGAAAAAAAGAGCACGAGAAAAAAATCAATAAAAAGACGGATGTGGTACCCGGTCGCAGCACTCCACAAAGAGAAAAGTGCATAATTTACAGGATCAAAAAAGCCGCCTGCCTGGCTCAGATACGTCGGGAATCCCGAAAAGATAGAGGGATTCCAAAGAAATGATTCTTTCTGCAAAAGCGCATCGCGATAAAAGGTAAAAAAAGGGTAGAAGAGGGAGAGCGTATCGGAATCAGAGAAAATTTTTCCGCCCCAAAAAAGGGGCGCCATCCCCACAGTAAGAATTCCGAGGAATAAGAAAACCACGAGAATCTCTTTCCGTGTGCTCGCATGCATATTTCTCATGGTAGCAGTAAAATACCGTGAGCAAAAGGCTTTGACTTGGAAACCAAACACGGCTAAAATCTCGTTACAGGGAATACCAGAGACACCGTATGGCAAAAAAAGAATTCATCCCGTTAGAGATTTTGACTACGCATACTACTCATACAACCCGATTCCCCCTTGGGATTATTATATATAACACTTTCGATTCACTATGACATCTCTAACGGGATTTACACCCGGGCATGATTGGGTCTGGTATGCGCCGCATACCACCGATCAATACAACAAAAAAGAAATTGCCGCCGTCACGCGTACGCTTAAAAACGGATGGCTCACCACCGGAAAAGCAACTGCGGAATTTGAAGAAAAAACCGCGCGTCTCTTTGGGAAACGCTATGGGCTTTTTGTAAACTCCGGATCCTCGGCAAACCTTATCTCGCTTGCCGCATTGGGTCTCCCAAAAGGGTCAGAAGTGATAACGCCCGCGTGCACTTTCAGCACTACCCTAAATCCCCTGCTCTCATACGGGCTCACACCCGTATTCGTGGATGTAGCGCTCGGGCGTTATGTGATGGAACCGGAGAGAATTGAGCGCGCGATCACGAGAAAAACTTCGGCAATCATGGTTCCGCATCTCATCGGAAATTTTGCCGATATGCCCGCGATCAAAAAACTGATTCAGGGAAAAAATATAAAAATCATTGAGGACAGCTGTGATGCCATCGGCGGAACGATCCACGGAAAACCTTCCGGAAAGTGGAGCGATGCGGTCACCACGAGTTTCTATGCCTCGCACATCATCACAACCGGTGGTGCGGGCGGGATCGTCGCAACCAATGACAAAGCGCTTCGCGAACGCATGCGCGTGATGCGCGACTGGGGACGCGGGATCTCTCGCCACGACGAAAACATCCGCTCGCGGCTTGCTTCCTACCGCATTGACGGGCGACCGTACGACAGCGCGTTCGTATTTGTGGAACGCGGCTATAATCTCCGGCCCACCGAGATGCAGGCGGCATTCGGCCTTGCACAGCTCCCGAAATTAAAAACCCGTATGCGCGTCCGCGCGCGTAACTTCCGCGCGCTCCGGAACTTTTTTTCACGCTATGAGGAGTTTTTCATCCTTCCGGAACCGCTGCCGAATTCCGTTACCAACTGGCTCGCGTTTCCCCTGACCATCCGGAAAGACGCGCCGTTCACCCGAAATGCGTTTGTAACTTATCTTGAAGGGGAAAAAATCCAGACACGGCCGCTTTTTTCCGGCAACATCTTGAAACACCCCGCATACCGCGGAATCCCGCACCGGATTTCAGGCACGCTTGCCTATTCGGATCTGATCCTCCAAAACTCCCTGCTCCTCGGCCTCCACCACGGGATCACGGAACCCATGATCACCTACCTCTCCGAAACAGTCGAGGATTTTCTAAAAAAATACGTACGCGTATGATGAATCCCGTTAGAGATGTCATACTTGATATGATAATTATGAAAAAGAGCCCCATAAATTTTAGAGGTCGCATGTGTACTATCCATAGTCCAAATCTCTAACGGGATGAAACTTCTCGTTACCGGTGGTTCCGGATTTACCCCGCCCCTCCTTTGGGTCTGATTCTCACTCCAAGAATAACTAGGAAATAATATGGTAGTATCATCTATAAAGAAAGTTCTTGTTACAGGAGGGGCGGGGTTCATCGGCTCAAATTTCATCCGCCATATCCTTGACGCCATACCCGATGTCCGCGTCTGGAATCTTGATCTCTTGACGTATGCCGGAAATCCTGAAAATCTTTCGGATATTGAGGCCGCCCAATCGCAAAAGCCCATAGAATCCCGGCGCTACACCTTCATCCACGGCGACATCGCGGATCGCGCGCTTGTGGAACACCTATGCGACGAGCATCGATTTGATTGCGTCGTGCATTTTGCCGCAGAAAGCCATGTGGACCGCTCCATTATTAATTCCGTCCACTTTATCCGCACCAATATCCAGGGCACGCATGCGTTGCTTGACGCCGCACGGATGTTCAAAACCCCGCGCTTTGTGCACATCTCAACGGATGAGATCTACGGCGACCGCGATAATGGCGCGGCGGACGAGGCCACACTTTTAAAACCCTCCAACCCCTACTCGGCGTCAAAAGCCGGTGCCGATTTCCTCGCGCAATCCTACATCCGCACCTATAACCTGCCTATTATCATCGTCCGCGGATCAAACAATTTCGGACCGTACCAATACCCGGAGAAATTGATGCCGCTCACCATCACAAACATCCTTGAAGGCAAAAAGATTCCCATCCACGGAAGCGGCCTGCATGTCCGAAGCTGGATCCACACACGCGATTTTTGCCGCGCGATTGAAGCGCTCGTAACCAATGCCCCGCTCCGTGAAATTTATAACGTTGGCGGCGAGGAGCACACGAATCTCGATATTGTGGAGCGCATTGCCCGCCTCATGGGAAAAGATGCAAACGCCCATGTGGTACACGTGAACGACCGGCCGGGACAAGATGTGCGCTACGCCCTCACCTACGAAAAAATCCAAAAAGATACCGGCTGGAAGCCGACGCAGAAATTTGAAGAGGCGCTCAAAGAAACCGTCCAGTGGTACACCGCGAACCCCGAGTGGTGGAGCGCGATCAAAAAAAAGAAAGAGTACCAAGACCACCTCGAGCGCCAATCGCAAGGGAAGTGGTTTTGATTCCACCCGTATACTAACGGGGCGGTGAATTTTTGAGAGTATCAAGCAGGAGCTGCAACGCTCGAAGCGTCTCTGCTAATTGACTGAGGGTTATCGTATGAGCAGGCGCACGCCCTGACGACTGGGTAATATTTATTTGCGTACCGCTGCTGTTGTCGGTTTCCGACGTCTCCACAATTTGGTTATCGGGGTCGGATTTCACCACAAAATAGAGAGACGACTGCGTGGTCTGAGGAATCGTGGTTGACCAGTTGACCGATGCGGAGCCGGAGAGGCCAATTGAAGGGACACTCAACGTCGTCCTCGTTTCAGGAATCACATCTTTATAAAATTGGGTGGTGACGTCAAAGTCAGACGTTTTTGAAAATGCGACCAACAGGGTTGAGGCCGGGGCCGTCCCGGATGCCGCGTTCCTCACCGCCACGACAAGAGTCACTGCCTGTCCCACCCGGGCGCTCAACGGAGTGCTAAATCCCGAAATGGTGAGGTCTGGGGGCGTGCTGGGGCTCGAAATAGTTATGGAAGGAATAGTCAAGCTATGCGTACTTTGATTGCTGTTGCTCACCGTTCCATTGGGATAATACGTAGCTATTTTACCGCTGCTATCAGCGGCTTGGATTGATGCGATGACATACTGCCCCAGTTGCTGAGGTTCCTTCTGTATGTCTACTGCTTGACTCACGGTGCAGGTGCCGCTGGTAGCACCATTGAAATTGCATTTTGGCTGCACCGTATACCCATCGGGGTATTTGACACTAAAAATAACGTATGCGAGACCCGAAGGATCTTCCGCGGTCGTGGTGAACCCTATTATCGTTCCGGGTGATCCGCTGGTTGGCGAAACTGAAAGACTGGTAATCCAAGGGCCTAAGGTATCTGATGGAGCGGCCGCAACAGTCGCCGCAAGCGTAACCGCGGACGCGGAGTTGGATTGCGGCGATGCATTTCCTGCCGCATCATAGGCGGCAACGGTGTAGGTATGAACTTCAACCGGAGCGATGTTGATATCAACATAGGCGGTGGAGGTGGCAGTAGCAAAAACCGCAGGAATACCGTCTCGATACACCCGGTATCCGGCAACCCCGACGTTGTCAGTAGATGCCGACCACACAAGAGAAATTTTATTTGAAAAACCTGTGGCAGTAAGATTTGTCGGCGTCGTGGGAGCAGTGGTATCTTCCGATAGCACGAGCGGCACTGATACGCTGTCATACACCGATGACCCGGAAGGGCCTTGGGGGCCGTAGCAGCGGACGCCGAGCTGCAATCTATTGATCTGTGCATAGCCGAAATTCGCGTGTCTCGCGTAGAGCTGAACGTTTCCCGAAAACGGCACAGAGGAATACTCCCAATTACCGCCCCCCACGAGAGGAATCACAGAACCATCGCGCACACAACTGCTCGCGCCGCTTGTGGTCCAGCTCGCGGTCATAACTGAATTGTAAGGAAGATTTGAAATCGTATCCTGATCATTTACTTTCACATCAACGGTCATTTGCCCTGAAGTCGTGGTGGTTGTCGTTGTTGTCGTTGCGGTTGTTGTGGCTACGGACGCCGTCACCGTCGCAAACGTACCTGTTCCAAGATTCCCGGCCGCGTCTCTGGATTTTACATTGATTTGATAACTGGTGCTTGGATGTAAGCCGGAAACCGTAACTGAGTGGGATGTCACCATCGCAGTATTGACGACCGTTGAACTACCATAACTCCAAGTTGGTCCGTATTCCACTTGTGAGTCGGAAGAGTCGTTTGTCACCCAGGTAATGACAAATGACGTTGAGGTCCAATTGGACGCTTGTATGCTGGAAACTACCGGAGCGGTGGTGTCGGGAGTTGTTGAAGTGGCCGTAGTCACCGCTGGCGTTGCCGGAGTTGCAGAAGCCGCAGAAACGGTCGTCACTCCCGTGGAAGATGTGGGTTGCGCGGGAGAGGCGGGTGTTGCGGGCGCGGCGGGTATCGCATCACTCGGCGTGGTGGTGGCGATCGCCGACGTAGTGGCAACAGGCGCCGCAGGGGTTGATGTGGTGATTGCGGAAATTGACGGAATCGCGGATGTTGCCGAAACGGAAACACTCGTGACCGGACTGTCCAACTTCTTCTCCGCCAGTTGGCGGATCCCGGGAGCGCGGAGAAGCCCGGGTGGCACGACTCCCGAAGCCCCTGCTCCTTGCGCTAAAAGCCCCTGAATCACTCCTCTGCCCAACTCACGAAATCGCGCTCTTGTCTGGGGACCTAAAATCCCCACTGCTTCAATATCGTGTCGTTGCTGCCATTTTTTGAGCGCCCGCACCGTGAGAGGCCCAAAGAAACCGGTGGTGAGACCTTCGGGGTATATATCTTTATCCTTGGCGAGAAACTCCTGAAGTTTCCTCACGTCGTCCCCCGAGGAACCCGACGCAAGCGTGCGCGTAAATTCCGGCAGAACCGGCGCCTCTTCTGCCGCGACGGCGGACTCTTGAATATTTTGAGACACCTGGGGTTCCTGCGTTTGAGGTTGCAGTTGAGTTTGGACCTGCGGTTGCACCCCCAATTCTGATCGCGTTTCCACCAGTTGCTGCTGGAGCACCTGAACTTGTTTTTTCAGCTCTTCAATTTGCTTTTGCAATTCACGAATGAAATCCGATGAAGATGAATCGGAAGTTTGCGCAAAAGAAAAAAGCGGAAGCGCCAAGAAAGCAGAAAGGAGAAAAAAATGAAGAAATCTACTCCTCATGCGTGTATTTTACCCCATGCTCCTCTCGTGCCTCAAAATAGTTATGCACAGGAACAAAGCGATATTTCACAAGCGTCCATAAAATGCGGAAGGTATAGTACCACCGCATTTTTTTACCTTCGGCATACGTGCGGGGTTTGTAGAGAATCGGCACATTCACCACGCGAAATCCCGATCGGAGTAATTTCGCCGAAATCTCCGATTCAGTTTCAAAGCCGTCCTCTACTAACGTGATGCGCCCGAATACTTCGCGGCGGAACGCTTTTGCGGCGGTGGTAAAATTGTAAATCCGATTCCAATAGAGCAGATTAAAAAAAAGGAAATTCACGGCGATAGTGCAGGCGTGATAGAACTTGCTGTGTGACTCGTGCCCGCCGAGCACCCGCGAGCCATAGACCGCGTCCGCCTTTCCCTCAATTAACGGACGCAAAAGCCCCGGGATATTTGAAACCGCATATTCCAAATCCACATCCTGGCGGAGAATATAATCGCCCGTGGCGGCCCCGATGCCCGCACGCATCGCAGCTCCCACTCCCCTGTTTTTTGGTTGGAGCACGATTTTCGCGCGGTCTTTAAGACCCGACAGAATCTCGCGGCTGCCGTCGGTGGACCCGTCGTCTACAAAAATAATTTCTTTTTCAAGACCGGGCAACACAAGTGCTTCAATTTGCCGCAACGTCTCAAGAATATAATTTTTCTCGTTGAATACGGGAATGATAATGGAAACTTTTTTCATGACGTGATAAAATCCAGTGCATCAAGTATAAGAAACATGGACCAAGAACACAAACCACATTCTTCTTACCGCATAGATCTTCTCGTGCCTGTCTATAACGAAAAGGAAAACTTTCTCGCATTCTACCATGCGCTTTTGAAATATGCGGCATCTGACTGGCGGCTCATGATAATCTATGACTTTCCGGAGGATACGACGCTTGAAGCCGCGCGCCCGATCGCCGAGAAAGACCCGCGGGTCGTCCTCGTGCAAAACAGAGGCCGCGGGGTGCTCAATGCGATTCTCACGGGATTTGAAGCGGCCGAATCGGAAGCGATTTTAGAGATGATGGTGGACGATCCGCCGAGCGTCATTGAAAAAATAGACGAGATGGTGCGGGTATTTTATGAAAAAAATGCCGCGGTGGTTGCGGCGTCTCGCTATATGCCCGGCGGCTCGCACAAAGGCGGACCTTTTCTCAAAGGATTTCTCTCGCGCATGGCAGGGCTTTCCCTGAATTGGCTCATCCGCATTCCTATCCACGACGCAACCTACAACACGCGCCTCTACCGCAAATCATTTATACAAAAAATTCCCTTGGAATCGGACAAGGGATTTGAAATCGCGCTTGAAATCACAATAAAAGCGTATCTCATGGGAGAAACAGTCGCGGAAGTGCCTGTGCATTGGTTTGAAGATAATATCCGCCCCTCGCGATTCAATTTCCGGAAATGGCTTCCCGCCTACCTCCGCTGGTATTGGTATGGGATAAAAAATTACTGGTTCAACGGAATCTCTAAATCCTAATTTCATACATCATACATACTTACAAACTCAAGTTTGTAAGTATGTTATTTTGTTTTGAAAAAATCTCCGAACGCATGAAGCACCTGCGCCACGTGCTGCTTTGTCAACGCAGGATGGCAGCCGATAAAAATCGCGTTATCACGGATCCAGCGGGAAACCGGCAGTTTCCCGATTATTTTTTTCGGCTGATCGCGAAATCCGGGCTGATCAGGAAGGCACCCCGCAAAAAACGCGCGCGTCTCTACACCCCGCGCTTCGAGAAATTGCGTAAACTCACGACGCGTGAAGGGTGCACCTTTTTCAATAATCAATCCGTACCCGTAGAAGCTGTGGAAAGTATTTTTCCGAATTTCCGGAAGACGGAGCCACGTACGGTATTTTGCAAGTCCTTTCTGGTAGCGATGCACGATCGCAAGCCGCTTTCTATTGAGCGCATCAAGTTTCTTTAGTTGTTCAATCCCAAGCGATGCCGCAATATCCGTCATGCGCACATTGTATCCCAGACGGCTAAACACATACCGCGTATCGTATTCTCCGAGAATAGGGTCCTTGAAGCGAAAACGCGAGAGCATATGGGGCGGAATGCGGCCGAACTCACGGAGCGAAAGGAGAATCTCGTAATATTTCTTGCTATTCGTAAACACCATTCCTCCCTCGCCTGTCGTGATATTATGCGCCACAAAGAAACTAAGCGTCCCCATATCGCCGAACGAGCCCACTTTTTCCCTTCCGATCGCGGCGCCATGCGCTTCACAGCAATCTTCAAGCACTTTCAATTTGTGCTTCTTCGCGATTTTGAGAATTGCGGGCATATCCGCAGGATTTCCCAAGTGGTGCACGGGCATAATGACGCGGGTCTTTTTAGTAACTGCCTTTTCCACTTCTTTCGGATCAATATTCCAAGATACCGGATCCACATCCGCATAGACGGGTATGAGTCCCAGCTGAATGATGGGAGACGCAACAGTAGCGAAGGTTGCCGCAGGGCAGATTACCTCCGAACCCCGCGGCACATCGCCTGATTCCACGAGTGCGGCAAGCGCGATCAAATTTGCCGAAGAGCCGGAATTTACCGCAACCGCGTATGTTACTCCGATGTATCGGGCAAATTCCTTTTCAAATTCCCTTACTTTCGCGCCCTGCGAGATACGAAGCTCAAGGAGCGTTGCCAGCGCATGCTGGATTTCTCTATGGTCATACACGGGCCATGACACCGTCACGCGCTTGGGACGGAGCGCGGCATTACGCGCCTTCATGTACTTTTTAACTAGAGAGAAAATTTGCTTTTGGGGATGTATCATATTATGTACAAATCATTTGCGAGAAACCAGGCAACCGTTTTTTCAACGCCTTCCGGAAGTGCGGTGCGCGCCTTCCAGCCAAGATGTTTCTCGGCTTTTTTTGTAGAAAGAGTAAATGATGCGACTTCGGTCCCTCCTTTTCTTACAAGCGAGGGGTCAAATTGCACGCGTACTTTTTTGCCGCGGCGCTCAAACGCATTCTGAATTTCTTTCAAAACGTCTTTCAACGACACGTGCGCCCCGCCTATATTATATATCGTACTGTGCGCGCTTTTGTTTGCGCGAAGCGCGCGGAGAAAGGCGTCGGCCACATCCCCAACATAGACGAAATTTTTACGGACGTCGAGTTTCCCTGTTGAAATTTCATCCTGGAGTGCCATCTTCTTTATTACATCGGAGATAAACATGGGCGTCTGGTGCGGACCGTAGATGCTGTCCATACGAAGAATGACGTAAGGCATACCATAGAGCCCATGATACGCTTCAATAAACGTTTCGCACGCGATCTTGGAGGCGACATACGGCTCAATGGGAAACGGCGGCTCACTCTCATCCACTTTTCGCTTCTTCGTTCTTCCATACACCCGATCGGTTGATGAAAAGACCACGAGCGGACGGCGCTTGCTTACGCGGGCCGCCTCCAAAAGATTTAAAGTGGAATCCACGTTGTTGCGGATCACCTCCGCGGGGTGGGAAAGAGAATAATTTATGTGGATCATGCCCGCAAGGTGCACTATGGCATCAACCCGCGCGACTTCTTTTGTGAGCGCGGGAGATCCGCCAACTGGCGGAGAGACTGTCAAATCGGCTTTGAGATAGCGGACGTTTTTCCCAAACGGAGATTTTGCTTCGCGTCCCGCGACCGTAACTTTATACCCGTTTTTCAAAAGCAGGGGCACGAGATTCTGCCCCACAAATCCGCCACCTCCAGTTACGAGTATAGATTTCATCCCGTTAGAAATGTAAGGGTTGATTCCTCATATAAATAACATCTATGGTCATAATCTACGAGATGAAGATGGTGTAAAGACGTACCCAAGATTTCTAACGGGATCATTTATTTCTCGGATGCGCCAAATACCAATCGTAGGTACGCTTGAGTCCGTCCTCTAATGAAATTTCTGGCTTCCAGCCGATGAGTTTCTTGATTTTGGAAATATCTGCGAGGCGGCGCTTCACGCTTCCCGGCGGAGAATTTTTTATATCAAGCGCTTTTGGGTGCCAGCCCACGACCTGAAACATCTTTTCCAAAAGATCTTTCATCAATATTTCTCCCGTATCTCCGATGTGCACGGTCTCAATTGGTTGGCTGTCGGTTTTGGAGGAATCCATCAGCATCCGCATGGCGCGCACGGCATCGGTAATATAGCAAAAGGTGCGGGTATCGTCCGCGCCGTACACCGGAAACGGATCGGTGTGCGCGGCAATGCGTTCGCAAAAATCAGGAATCACGTGTCCCCCATATCCCGCGCGCGGGCCGTAGAAATTGTGCGGCCGCACGATTACCGCACGGAAATTGTATTTCGCCGCATAGTGAATCACGAAAAGCTCCCCCACGAGTTTGGTTGATGCGTAGGACCACCGCGCATTGTACGGGTCATCAATCACAAGCGGTACCTTCTCCGGAGTCGGGATCGGGAGCACGCCGAATGCATTGAGTCCGCCCGCATACGCCTCATTGGAAGAAGTAAAACAAAATTTGCCCTCGGGATTTTCCTTGCGGAACCATTCAAGCATGTAAATCAGCGAGAGCATGTTGATCCGAAGCACCTCATGCGGCATTTCATAAAAAATCTTGGTACCGTTGATGGCGGCCAAGTGATACACATGCTCATACCCATTCCCCAACTGCTTGTATGATTCGGGGTCGGTGAGGTCAAGATTCAAAAACTTTACCCCGCTCTTACCCGTAAGGGCGGGGTTCACGCGCGGGCTCTTTAAAAGCTCGGAGAAATCCTCGTCCATCTTCCCGCGTTGGAGGTTATCGACAAGCGTCAGTTCTGCCGACGAATCAGCTTCCAATATATGCTCTGCGAGGAAGTAGCCAATAAACCCCGCCCCGCCGGTAATAAGTATTTTTTTCATCCCGTTAGAAATGTGAGGCCTTATTCCAAGCCGACATCTTTCAATTGTTGCTTGAGTTGGGGGATATCTTCCTTAATAGTATCCCAAACAACGGCAAGATCTATTTCAAAGTAATTATGAACGGCCTCATCTCTGAAGCCGGCAATATCTCTCCAGGGAAGATTAATCCTCTGTTTTGTCTCCTCCGAAATCTTTTTAGCTAGCTCCCCTATGAGTATCAGCTGCAAGATAACGGCACTCTGGGTTTTCAGATCATTATCAAAATCGTCCCGGCTGATACCGGAAACGAATGTTTCTATCTTAGAAACCGCATCAAGAATTTGATTGATATACACGCGGTCTTCTTTAACCATAGATAGGGCGCAGTTCCTTTAGAATATACGGTTCAATAAATTTATTCACGCTGTTTTCCGTTACTACGTCTACTTTCCTTCCAAGCGCTTCTCCGAGTTCCCGTTCCATTTTCATAAATGTAAAAAGGCCCATGGGTCTTCCCAGAGAAACAAGTATATCAACATCGCTTTGCGAAGTATCTTCACCTCGTGCAACAGAACCGAAGACGGCGGCACGTGTAATGCCGTATTTCCTAAGTATAGGGGAAACTTTTTTTTGAATTTCGTGTATGCCCAACATAGCATTTGTATACGCGTGCTCCTATTGTACGGAAAGTGCCATAAATAATCAACTTCTCCGTTAGGGCTTCGCCATGTCGTGCCCCTTCGGCACTCCCCCGGGCATTTTTTGCGGCCTCGCACGTTCCTTCAAAACAGGCTCGGCCGAAAATGCCCGCTTGACGCAAAGCAGTTTGCGTCAAGCCCAAAAATTCCAAATATCAACAAAGTGAGCTCTGGGGTACTTTTTAGGGTTGATCGCTTTGTATTCCGAGTGGGGCGCCGCCAAAATCACGATATCGGATTCTTTGAGCACCTTCTCAACCGGATGAAATGCCGCATCTTTGATATACACGTCGTGGCAGAGCACCTCACGCGCCTCGGCGCGGAGAATTTTCCAAAGTTTGTAGGAGAGCGAATCGCGATGGTCATCTGAATCTGCCTTAAACGCCATCCCAAGAATCCCTACGGTTTTCTCTTTCAAACCCGGGTTGGTATGCATTGCCTTGAGACGCCGCACTAAAAAATTCGGAAGGCCTTCATTCACCAACATCGCCGAGTGGCCAAGGAAAAATGAGTTATTGTGAAATGCCGCGAGTTGCATGGTGTCTTTGAAAAGGCAAGGGCCTGCGGTAAAACCCGGGCGCGGAAGTTCGCGGTTTCGCTCATAATCTTTTACCATCGCATCATGGATCTTATGGTAATCAAGCCCGTGTTCAGTCGCCATCATATAAAATTGGTTTGCTACGGCAAACTTGATATAGCGCCATGCGTTTGAGAAAAGCTTGGTAAGTTCGGCTTCTACCGGATGCGAAGTTGTGATGATCTGCGGGACGATTTTTTTAAAAAGCATGCTCCCCTCCTTTACCGCCCTCACGTCAAAGCCGGATACCACCTGCGGGAGCTTTTTCAACTCCCTGATCGCTCTTCCTTGCGCAATCCGCTCCGGGCAAAATACCACGCGCACTTTTTTCCCTTTTTTATTGAAGTAGCGCTGTACACGCTCGGTGGTGCCCGGGTATATGGTGCTTCGCAAAATCAAGGTCTGGCCGTTTCTAAAATACGAAGAGTATTTTTCAAGCACCCGCATGAGTCCGTTAAAATCAGGGTTTAAATACTCATCCACCGGTGTTCCGATCACAAGCAGCGCATGCGTGCTTTCGGAAATGGCTTTGGGATCGGTTGACACAAAAAGAGATTTTTTTGAAAGCGCATCTTTGAGTGCTTTTTGCCCACCATCTTCCTTGAACGGAAACTTGCCTTTTTGGATGGTTTGAAGCACTTCGGGACGAATATCAAAAAGCACGGTTTTGACCCGTTTTTGCGCAAATGCGACGCCCAGCGGCAACCCCACATGCCCTGCCCCGCCGATAATACAGAGGTCGTATTTCATGTAATCCCTACTCTAAAATAAAAAGGCCGCTCCCGCAAGGGAACG
>CAZCSJ010000014.1:2566-14970 GCA_964501445.1 uncultured Candidatus Saccharibacteria bacterium | reverse complement strand
CACTCGGCCAACACTTCCTCACATGCGCATGGGTGGGGGAAACGCTCGTGCATACCGCTGATATCTCTCGGAGCGATACTATCCTTGAGATTGGGCCTGGAAAGGGGGCGTTAACACGACTCCTTGCAAGCCGTGCAGCCCGTGTGATTGCGGTTGAAAAGGATGAACGGCTCGCAGCGGCGCTGGAAAAAGACCTGCAATCCCGAAATATAAAAAATGTTGAAATTATCCCGGGCGACATACTCACGCTCTGTCCTAGACTTAGTCTAGGACAAGGGTACAAGGTGATTGCGAACATCCCGTACTACCTCACCTCGCGGCTCTTGCGCCTGCTTCTTGAGGGCGAGCGAAAACCCGGGCTCATGGCGCTCACCATTCAAAAAGAAGTGGCAGAGCGGATTGTCGCAAGACCGCCGCGAATGAATCTGCTTGCACTTAGCGTGCAAGCATACGGCAAGCCGGAGATTATAAAAACCGTGCCTGCATCCTGTTTTTCTCCAAGACCAAAAGTGGATTCTGCAATTATAAAACTATCGGACATTTCTGACCGATATTTCAAAACGCACGGTATAAGCGATGATGAATTCTTCAAAGTACTCAAAAGCGCCTTCTCGCAGAAACGGAAAGTGCTCACCAATACGCTCCCCATCCCAAAAGGAAAAGCGCTCCGCATGCTCCAAGAGCTCGGACTCCCAAAAAATACCCGCGCAGAAGAGCTGTCACTCGCCCAATGGGCGAATCTCGTTCAAAAATGGTAGGATAGCACCACATGCGCACTCTCACCTTTGCCGTAATTGTATTGTCTATTTTTCTCCCTCTCATAACCCTGGGACAGTTAGATGTGCCTAAAGGCGGCGACATAGCAGGAAAAGGGGATGTGCTCAAAGGCGGCGGCGCTGCCAAGGGTGACGCTGCTGGAGCGGCTGACATTATCCCCATACCCTTCGGGGGGAGAATACTCGGAGCCGTGCCCTGCCCCCCACGGGTCGCACTCCTGCTCGTGGTATTGACCCTCAAGGGCCCGCTTCCTCTCGTCGTAGAGCCGCCGGGCACGAGAATCTATATGTTCGGCTCATTTCTCCCGGGAAATGTGGTCATGGGAACCCATGGGACAATCCCCACCTACTGCGTGTACCCCTTTGCAACGATTCCCGCACTAAAGGTAAAAATGATAGGCACTTCGCTTATTCCGAAGCCGCTATAAGCGCGACCTCATAAGTAGCGGAACTTCCCATGGGAAGTTCCGCTACTTATTATTCTGTGGATTACTTGAGGAGTTCTTTGGGATATTTTGGGGTATAATGTAAGAGGTGAACGCTAAAATTAAAGTAGCGCTATTGGCGGCTGTTCTCCTATTGGCAACAGGGGGATTGTTTTGGTTTCTCGGCGGCCGGGAAAAAGGCAGCGCAAAAATCCCTACACAGGTACTGGCAGCTGCACCAATTGCATACGACTCCGCAAAAGATACAGATGGCGACGGCCTGAAGGATTGGGAAGAGCCGATTTATAAAACCGACCCTGACAATCCGGATACCGACAAAGACGGAACAAACGATGGAGAAGAAATCGTAAAGGGCCGCGACCCGTTGAAGCCGGGACCGGACGACCTGCCTGCAAAACCCGAGCGCGCACATCCGCCGGAAGAGGAATTGGACGAAAACAACTTCACCGAGTCCCTTGGCCGGCAGTTCTACGAGGACTATGTCCGGCTGAAGCTCGCAGACCCCAATGCGCAGATTGACACGAAACAAGCGGCAGAGCGGACCGTTGCGAATTTTTTTGAGACATATAATCCGCAAAGCATTGAGTTCCCGCGTGTGAATCCTTCGGACATCCGCGTGACAAACGACAACTCCAAAGAAGCGATTACGCGCTACCTCGCGGCCATATCTGCCGTGGGACAGAAGTACATTGCCGACACCCAAGACCCGCGGTTGCTTTTTGCGAGCATTGTCCAGCGCGACACCTATGCGTCGCAGCTCTCCCGTTTTGACCCGCTCATCAAAAACTACGAAATGGCGTACGAGAACTACCGCGCAACTCCGGTCCCCTCCTTATGGAAAGAGGAGCATGAGCGCATTCTCAATCTCACGCTCAAAGTGAAAACAATTCTTGAAATTTTCCGAAACGCCGACCGCGACATGATGAAGGCAATGGTTGCCGCACCCCACTATCAAGATGTGATTAACGAAGACCAGAAACTGCGTGAAGATATGGCATTGCGTTTCCAAAAACTATGAGAAAGCGACTGACAGCTCTATTCATCGTCCTCATCGCAACCGTTACATTCGCGGGACTATTTACAGTGCCGCGAAACGTATACGCGCAAACAGCAGCAGATAAAGGCGGTGGTGCGGTAAAAGGAGCCAGTGACGCTCTCATAGGTGTAGCCCAACAAATTGCGCCCATTGCCGGCGGCACACTCCCGGGCGCTGCCTCACTTGCCATTACGGTCCCCACTACTAAAGTAGCCGAAGTTTCCATCTTCACCTACCAATTCTGGGTGGAGCACGCGATAAAGCCCGCGGTGCGGCAAATGGCGCGCGGGCTTGTCAAAGGAATTACCGCGGGAATTGTGAACGAAATCAAAGGCAACCCGAAAAAAATCGGCTTTTTTGACAACATCGGAAATGAGCTCCACAAGAGGATGGATTTTGTAGGCGGGAATCTTTTGAATAAAATAAGCGGCAGAGACCTTTGCGGAAACATCGGCGGGTTTCTCAACATTGCGCTCCGCACCACGCCCTACCCGGAAGAGCAGTTTGACTGCAGCGTGACCGACATTGTGGACAACATCGGGTCATTTTATGCGGACTTTGAAAAGGGCGGGTGGGAGACATTTTTGAAAGTGTCGCTTGAGCCGCAAAATAATCCGATTGGCGCATACTGGCTCGCGTGGGATACAATCGGCCAGGCACAACTCCTTGAAAAAGAAACCACCCAACAAACATTTCTCGCAAACCGCGGGACGCTTGGGTATGAAGAGGTTGAGTGCGAATTCGACAACTCCTCAATTGAGGGATCCGCCCCGATTACTGAAATTCGTCCAGCAGCTGACGGGTGCCCCGCGGGTACTACGCCCAAAAACTATTTCACAAAAACCCCGGGCGGGCTTTTTGTGGACATGCTCTCAAAGAATTTGAGCCAGAACGATGCGGATTTCTTCATGGCAAATGCGGATGACCAAAACTTTTTGAAAGTGGTCATTGACGCGGCAATGGGGGACATTATCAATGCGTCGGTAAGCCGGCTCGCGGGCCTTACCAACATCGGCGGGCTTTTTGGCGGGCCGAACTTCTCGCCTACAGAACCGGACGCGTTTGACCGCGTGCTTGCATCCGAATTTTTGGGGCAGGGGCAAACGCTGCTCTCGCGCATCAATCGCTTGATTGCCTCTGCAAACCGCCAAATTGAACCGCTCTACTCGTCGCTTGCCGGACAAAAAATTCAACTCGCACGCCTGAAAGCGACGGATGAAACCCTGCCCTCTGACATTACCAAAGGGCAGATTGACATCACCAACGGAGAAATCGCGAGAATTCAAACGCAAATCACGCAGATGGAAGGCGAGAAGCGCTCGTTCATTGACAAGATGAAATCAATCGCGCCGACCGTGAGGGGACTTAGCGCCAACACCAACACAGGTGCTGGCATAAGCCCGAACGCCATCGGCTCGCTCACGCGCCAGCTTGATACGCTCAATAACGATGTCACGCAATCCCTCCTTTTCTCGCAAAGTTCTGACCTGCAAAGCGCGCTAAAAAGCAGTCCCACTGATGCGCTTGGAACCATCTCCGAACACCTCTCAAGCGCCCAGGACCTTAGCGCGAGTTACGCGGGACTCATCGCAATGTTTAGAAACCGACTGCCGGAAAAAATCTCTGGCTTGAGCGGCGCGGAAAAACTCGCGGCGGACCAACTGCTTGACACGCTCAAGACCGACGAGGGCACCATGCAGTTTTATGAGACCTCTTTCCAAACGAGCCGCATTCGCGACATTGAAACATTGAAAGATGTAAACGCCGCGCGCGCGCAGGCCGACCAAGATGTCCCCAAACTCATTGACCTCATTTTGAAAACCGAAAAAGACATCACGAGCGCTGTTGTGATTATTAACCGATAAAATATCTCAGACCGTCGTCCTGGGCAAAGTGAAGGACCTCAAGATTCTTCGCCTTCAGCTCAGAATGACAAAGAAGGTGGATAGAACAACAAGATACAAAATCCAAGCCCTTCTTGTCGTCATTATTATGACAGGGGTTTTGCTCGTGCCGATGGAGAGTGCGTGGGCGCAGAGAGTCCCCAAGGAACAGGGAAGCGGCTTTCTGAAAACAGTCACGACAGGAGTTGGAGAAGTACTCACTATGGCCGGCGGCGTGAGCGCCGCGAACGTCCTTGGCGTAGTCGCGATTCTCGCGTATTTTGCCATGCAGGCATTTAGCGTTCTTCTTGGGTATGTCGCTTCTTGGATGGACGCCGTATTTTGGGGAACCGCCGCGCTTGACCCCGCAGTCCTTACGGTCGTGCAGGTAGGATGGACCACGCTCCGCGACATGGCAAATGCGTTTTTTATCCTCCTGCTCCTCTGGATTGCACTCACCATTATTTTCAATCTTGAGGAGTGGGGAGGCAAAAAACTCCTCATCAGGATATTTATCGTAGCGCTCCTCATCAATTTTAGTTTAGTAATTGTGACCACGGTGTTTGGATTTACCAACGCCCTCGCATGGACATTCTATGAAAAAATGGATCCGAAAAAACAGGGTGTTGCACAATTCTTCATAGAAAAAACGCGGCTCCATACCATCACGCAATTAGCAAAAGAGGGGGAAATCCAAAAGGCGCTACAAAAAATAGAGGAACTGAAAAAACAGGCAAACCAGACAGGGAATACGGGGTCAAACGGTCAAGCATCCGCTCCGGGTACTGCAAGCCGCACGTCTTCAGACCGCCCGGCATTTAGCGAAACACTCCTTGCCGCCTCGGGCGTGCCGTACGCGCAAGCGACTCTTGCGGGGATCGGAGTTGGGGCTGTTGGGGGATGCGGACTTGCGGCGCTCGTCACGGGCGCCGGTATTCTCACTGCTAATCCGCTGATTGCGGGCGCAGGCGGACTCTCCCTCAAAGGATGTGTGATCTACGCCGCAGCGGGAGGAGCTGTCATGTTAGCATGGGACGCGCTTGGAAAAGCCGCACTCACACAAGCATCGCAGTATGCGATCTATAGCGGCGGCGGGGCGCTCCTTTTGGGTCTTGCGGTGTACGGATTTTTAATGGCAACAGTAGCGCTCCTCGTCCGATTTATTGCAGAGATTTTTCTTTCCATCACGGCACCCCTTGCCTTTATCGCATACCTCATGCCTTGGGGAAAGGCAAAAGGGCTTTTTGACAAGTGGCTTGAAGCGCTCTTCAAATATGCCTTCTTTGCGCCGATATTTTACTTTATGATTTATATGACGCTCTTTATGGTCCAGCAATTTGATACATCCATTGCAAACCCTGACATACCGATTATCCTCAATACCGACCGCATCCTCATGGTCATTCTTGTGATCGTCATCATGGTCATTGCAGTCAAATTCGCAAAGGACAGCGCGGGGGCAGCAGGAGAGGCGACGATAACCGCCGGGAAGGTTGCCGGCGGCGCACTCCTCGGGTGGGGACTCGGAGTTGCCGGTACGGGGGTGGCTGCTGCCGCA
Source organism: uncultured Candidatus Saccharibacteria bacterium (assembly GCA_964501445.1). Lineage (GTDB taxonomy): Bacteria > Patescibacteriota > Minisyncoccia > Sungbacterales > HO2-52-23 > CAZCSJ01. The sequence continues at coordinate 9,271 of CAZCSJ010000014.1, read as the reverse complement.
CGAGGCCTCGCTCCCGGATTGATCAAACCCGCCATACAGGCAATCAGCCGTACCCCTATACTCGGAGTACTCGCCGCACCCATCACACGGGGAACAACGCGATACCTTGAAGGACAGGAAAAAAAGGTGGAAGAACTCAAAAAGAAGTATACCGAGTACAATACCGATAACCTCGTGAACGAATACCACAGCAGTATGCTCGCAAAAGATAAAGTGGCTATCGCGCAGGTTTTAGCTGAACGAGGAAAACTGAGCGAACTGCAAAAGACAGGCGTCAATCTTGAGAATGTCGTACAGATGGCATCCGGCTTTGGCGAACAGACAAAGATGGGTATTTTGAAATATAATCCTCTGCTCGCGCGCGCGGAACATTTCTCCACACAGGAACTCGACCAGATAAAAAACCGTGCGCGAGACCGCGGTGAAGGAGACATTACCAACGAACAGGCGGCGCGGCGCGTGACGCTGGACCGAGCAAAAGTAGAAGATGTTTCTAAGATGATTGTGGATTTTGACGAACTGGAGAAGACGGATGATCCGCGGCTGCAGGGGCTTATAAAAGACATGCTCGCGACACTGGGGCCAAAGCATATGGCAAAAATCGCTCAAGAAAATATGGACATGATGCAACGGATAGCGGCCGAGGTGCAAAAGAAGCCGGAGCTTACGGCCACAATGAGAGATGATACCTACAAGTGGCTTAACACCACTACCGCCAAGTGGGCGATCGGCGATCTCCCTACCGACCACCCCCCGCCTCGGACGGAATTGAATCAATTATCACGAGAGCGCATCCCGGAGAAACAGCAGGTCCTCGCGACGCGACAAAACGAGGCGAATACGCTTGACCGCACCATTACAGAACGGGGAGATGATTTTGGCGGCCGCATAAAGGAACAGGAAGCGGAACTGAAGCGTCTCACCGAGATAAAATTCAAGGGTCCGCCGCTGAGCATGCCGTATCCAAAACTCAACGAAGCAATAGAAACGCTTGAGGCGGGAATCAAAAAACTCACGGCGGAACGCGACGCGGAACTCCAAAAACTCAACACCGAACGGAGCGCTCTTACCGCCGTCATCACGCAGATAACCAAAGAAGTTGATGAGATGCAAAAACGGATGGAGGAACTCAATAAGATAAGATCTCTAAAGAGGTAACACGGTATGACGCACTACGGAAAAGAAACCCTCAAAACTCAATACCAAAAACTCCCTCAGGCACTAAAAGAAGCGATTGTCAGTGTTGAGGTTGCCGATAAAATGTTTGAACTCGGAAAGAAGTACGGGCTTACTATTGAAAAAACCGGCTTTCTCGCCGAAGAAACAGGATATGTCATGCTCGGCCTCCTGAAACCCTCGGAATTTGTAGGGGAAATCGCCAAACGCCTTGAGATTGATGGGGACAAAGCAAAAAAAATCGCGGCCGAGGTGAATCATCAGATTTTCTTTCCCATTCGCGAGATGTTGAAATCCGCGCATCAGGTGGAGATTACGTACGAGAAACTGGAGAAGCAGGAATCAGGAATCAGGAATCAGTCCGCCAGCTGGCGGACAGGAATTAGGGACGAGACACGAGAAATAAAGCCCGCTGCTCCACCTGCTGCTCCCGCACCCAAGATGCCGTTGCCAAAAGACGTGATGCCGATGAGTGCGTTAAAAAACGAGAATCAGGAATTAGTCCGCCAGCTGGCGGATAGGAGTCAGGGAGACGAAACGATAACGACTACGGCATCGCCCACGCCGAAATCCGCTGTAGAACCGAAAGCGCCGGAACTTCCGGAGATTATGGGCGGAATCTTTTTTGCGGGACCGGCGGACGAGAAGGAGGAGGCGACCCTTCGACAAGCTCAGGGGAAAACCCCGCCACCCCAAGAACCCGAAGCACCGCGCCGCGAGGTGAAGCCGCCGATTGACTTACGAAACACAGAACAGCCCCCGCTGACCCCGCCCTCGCCCCAGCCGCCCCTTCCGCCTCCGCCAGCTGGCGGATTAGTCGAGCCATCCAAGCCGCCAGAGAAAAAGTCGCCCTATAGCGGAATTGACCCGTATAAAGAACCGATTGAGTGAATTAGGAAGTATGAATTATTGTAAAACCATAATTCGTAATTCATAATTCAAGCAACATGCAACAGTACCAAGTCCCACAATTCATTAACGTACAGGACAAAATCATCGGGCCCTTTACGATCAAGCAAGCGCTCTGGGTGGGCGCGGGCGGAGGGTTGATAATCCTCGCAAAGATATTTTTCCCCGCGCTCATCTTCTGGCCGTTTGCGATTTTTATCGGGGGATTTGCGCTCGCACTCGCGTTTCTCAAGATCAACATGCAGCCATTCCCGATCATCGTAAAAAACGCTATCTTCTTTTTCCTAAAGCCGCGCTTCTACATCTGGAAGAAAGAGGAGGCGAGGCGCACGGCCGCAACACCAGAAATCCCGGCAAAGAAAGAAACGCTTGTATCTTCGCTCCCGAAACTCACCGAGTCAAAGTTATCGGATCTCGCATGGAGTTTGGACGTAAAGACCAGGATAAAAGATGAATAATCGCGATGCCAATATACGAATGCATACTAATTATACGAATACAAACGAGAAACTGATTTATCCTGAACTGTCGTACTTACTCACGGGGGTCTGTTTCGAGGTTCACAATCAACTTGGGAGATTTTCCAGAGAAAAACAATACTGTGATATGTTAGAAGAGAAGCTAAAATCATTACACGTACCACATAAACGAGAATATACAGTCAATGATTCAGGAAATAGAATAGATTTCCTCATTGATGACCAGATCGTCATGGAGATAAAAGCGCGATCGACCGTCTCAAAAGATGACTACTATCAGATACAACGATATCTGCAGACACTGAACAAAAAATTGGGTCTCTTGGTCAACTTCAGAAATAGGTACATCAAGCCAAAGCGTATTATTCGGATTGACACGGATGCAAAAAGTAAATTCGTATAATTAGTATTAATTCGTATATTAGCATCGTTATGGCAACAGGCGCTTCGGCTCAACAATTTCTGGACATAGATACCGTAAAAGAAGACGTGGTCGTCTTGAAGGACGGCGGCCTTCGGGTGGTGCTCATGTGCTCCTCTTTGAATTTCGCGTTGAAGTCCTCCGACGAGCAGGACGCGATCATCTTCCAATATCAAAGTTTCTTAAACTCCCTTGATTTCCCCTTGCAGACGGTAATCCACTCGCGCCGCATCAACATCGCGCCCTATTTGGAATCGCTCGCGGAGCGGCAAAAGGAGGAAGCAAACGAACTTTTGAAAATCCAGATACACGAATACATGGAGTTCATAAAAACATTCGTGGATATGACAAACATCATGTCAAAAAAATTCTTCGTGGTGGTGCCCTTCACGCCGTCCCTTGCTGAACAGTCGGGGGTCTTCCACACCCTCACCTCGCTTTTGAGTTTCGGCGGCGGGGAGAAAAAAACGCTCTCGCCGGATGACGCGTTTCGCGAATACAAAAACCAGCTCTGGCAGAGGGTGAATGCCGTACTCTCCGGACTCCAGCATGTGGGGGTACGCGCGGCCCCTCTGAACACCGAAGAATTGGTGGAGCTCTTTTACGGGCTCTACAATCCGAGCGAGTTTGAAAAAACATCGGTGCCAACAACGGGGAATTAAGAATAAGGAATTATGAATTAAGGAAACGGACGGCCGTAATTCCTACTTCATACTTCATAATTCATACGCAATGGCTCTATTCTCAAAAAAACAAGACAAAAAAGACGAAGAAATTCTCTCGGTGTTCCCCGAGGATATCTACCGCACTGGAGAGCTCGCGCTAAAAGACGTCCTGACCCCCTCGGCAATTCAGGTAACCCCGAACTTCCTGCGCTTGGGCTCCAAAATCGCGCGAACATTCTTTATCTTCTCCTACCCGCGCTACCTCCACACCGGATGGTTCAGCCCTGTAATTAATCTTGACCAGATTTTTGACATTTCAATGTATATCCACCCGATTGAGACCGCGGCGATTTTGCGGACTCTTCGGAGAAAAGTAACGCAGGTGCAGTCGCAAATCGCGCTCCGCGAGGAAAAGGGGCTTGTGCGCGACCCGGTGCTGGATACGGCGTATCGCGACCTTGAGGAACTCCGCGACAAACTCCAGCAAGCGCAGGAGCGGCTCTTCAACTTCGGGCTCTACTTGACGATCTATGCCGACAACGAAGAAACGCTCAATAAAAACGAGGCGGCGATTAAATCCATTTTGGAGGCGCGGCTTGTCTACACCAAACCCGCGCTCTTCCAGCAGGGGGAAGCGTTCCAATCCGTGCTGCCTTTAAACATTGACCGCCTTCAGATCAACAACTACTTAAACTCAGCACCCATTTCCACCACTTTCCCCTTTGTCTCTTTTGACCTCACGTCAAACAAGGGGGCGCTTTACGGCATCAATAGGCACAATAACTCCCTGATTCTTTTTGACCGCTACTCGCTCCCGAATGCAAACTCCGTTATTTTCGGAACCTCGGGGAGCGGCAAGAGCTACTTCACAAAACTTGAGATTTTGCGCTCCCTCATGTGGGGCATTGACATTATCGTGATTGACCCGGAGAAAGAGTATGAGTACCTCGCGCAGACCGTTGGGGGTTCGTTCATAAATATCTCCCTTACCTCCAAACACCATATCAACCCCTTTGACCTGCCAATTCCGCGCGAAGACGAGTCAGCAGCAGACGTGCTCCGTTCAAACACGGTGAACCTCGTCGGCCTCTTTCGCCTGATGCTCGGCGGACTCTCGCCCGAAGAGGACGCGATCTTAGACCAGGCGATTACGGAAACATACGCCTCACGCGACATCACGCCCGAATCCGATTTCTCAAAGGTGACGGTACCCACGCTCTCTGATCTGCAATTGGTGCTCGCGTCAACCGCGGGCGGCGAGGAACTTGCCATACGGCTTCAAAAATATACCACCGGCACATGGGCAGGGTTTTTGAACCAGGCGACCAATATTGAAATGAATAACCGCCTCGTGGTCTTCTCCATCCGCGACATGGAGGATGAACTGCGGCCGGTCGGGATGTTTCTGGTTCTGCGCTACATCTGGAACACGGTCCGCGCGAATTTGAAAAAGCGCCTGCTCTTGGTGGATGAGGCATGGTGGATGATGAAAAACGAAGACGGCGCCTCATTCCTTTTTGGCATTGCCAAGCGCTGCAGGAAATACTACCTCGGTCTCACGACCATCACCCAAGATGTCGCGGATTTCTTGGGCTCGCCCTACGGCCGGCCGATCGTGACCAACGCCTCTATGCAGATGCTTTTCAAACAGTCGTCTGCCACCATTAATTCCGTAAAAGAAACGTTCAATCTCACGGAAGAGGAGAAATTTTTACTCTTGGAGTCCGACAAGGGAGAAGGAATCTTTTTTGCCGGGTTAAAGCACGTTGCGATTAAAGTCATTGCCTCCTACACCGAAGACCAGATTATCACCTCCGACCCTTCCCAGCTTTTGTTGATAAAAAAAGCAAAGGAGGAGTATGGGAAGGAACAACAAAAATGAATTATGGGATATGAATTATGAATTAAGGATACCGGACGAAGACCATAATTCTTAATTCGTAATTCATAATTCAAACGGTATAATTACTATGGTGCAAAGGGTAGTCCTACAACTTGCCGCACTCACTCTAATCCTCTCTGTCACAGGCGTTGCGCATGCGCAAAGCGTGCTTCCCGGCGCGTCGCTCTATGCAGTGCCGCCGACTCCGTCTCCGGGAACGCAAGTGACGATCACGGCAACCGGTTTTTCTTTTGACCGCGAGACCTTGCGTTTTGATTGGACCATCAACGGAAAAGTACTACCCGAGCTCTCGGGCGTGGGCAAGTACTCCGTCACAGTCAACGCGGGTGCAGTCGGCGAAGATATTAATGTCCGCGCACGCGTGAGCGACGGCGGGAGCACGGTGGGAACGCTTGCAATCAACGTGCCGATAGCCGACCTCTCACTCGTCCAATTTGCCGAAACCTACGTGCCCAAATGGTACAAGGGCCGCGCGCTTCCGATTCCCGGATCAACCGTTACCATCGTCGCGATGCCGGAAATTGAGATAGGCGGGCGGCTCGCGAAACCGGAAAATTTGTTTTACTCATGGAGCGTGGATAATCGCGAAGAAGTGCAAAAGGGTGTGGGCGCGCAAACCCTGCGGCTCGCGCTTGCGGCAACGGGCCGGAAAGAGTACCGCGTGCGCGTACGCGTAGAAGATGTGGCAAGAACAATCAAAAAAGAGGGGATGGTTTTCATACGGCCCACCACGCCCCGCGCGGTGCTTTACGCGCATACACCGCTTGGGGGGATTGAGTATCGCAATGCGCTCTCAACGCTTGTGAGCAGCCGGCGCGGGCTCTTTGACTTTATCGTGGAGCCATTTTTCTTCAGCATCGCGGCAAAAAATGCGCTCTCCTACGGGTGGAGCGTGGCAAACGAACCGTCGGAGGGAAATCCGAAAAATCCCGATCTCCTGACGATTGATGTAGACCCGAAATCAGCTGGGGAAGCGGAGATAAACGTAACAGTTAGCGACCCGAGGAATGAATTTTTGTCGTCAGCAAGCGATGCGCTAAGATTGATACTTCAATGAGCTCGTCTAAAACATTCACAGAATATATTTCCCGATATAAAATATATTTCCCGAGCTTGTCGAGGGATACATTCAAGAAGTATGACTATGCCCAC
>CAZCSJ010000014.1:0-2466 GCA_964501445.1 uncultured Candidatus Saccharibacteria bacterium | reverse complement strand
ACAAGGCGCGTCTTCAACAAGCAATGTATTACTTCGACAAGCTCAGTAAATAAACCATGAACAGAATATATTTCCCGAGCTTGTCGAGGGATACATTCAAGAAGTATGACTATGCCCACAAGGCGCGTCTTCAACAAGCAATGTATTACTTCGACAAGCTCAGTAAATAAACTATGAGGGGTGTCTTTAGTATCATAGTTATAGTCACAGTCATGGTATATGCAGGCCTCACACTTGTGTCTCCTGCATACGCCGCCCCTAGCCCTGCCTGCGAGGGCCGCACTGGGTATTGCGCAAATCTTGCGGCATCTGCGTTTGCGGTGGGCAACTCCGCAGCAGAAGCCCCCATACCGATCGGCGACTACATTGAAAAAATCTATATCTACCTCTTAGGGCTTGTGGGGATTGCCGCGCTCATTATGTTTATCATCGGCGGGATTATGTATATGACCGCGCGGGACAACGCCTCGCAGGTCGGCACCGCAAAGAACTATCTCTGGAACGCGGTCCTCGGCCTTGTGCTGGCACTCGTCTCGTGGCTTTTATTAAACACTATCAATCCCGACTTGGTGAAGAAATTGGCGATTGATTTGAATGAGCTTGAGTACGTGCCCGAATACCAGAGGAGTTTTAATGAGAGAAAGGACACGCTTAGAAAGGTCTGCGATCAGTTTTATCAGGGCAACGACAAAAGTGAGTGTGAAAGTGCTCTGATAAACACTGCCTACACCAAAATCTATGCCAAAACAGGAGTGGATTGTTCTGCTAATGATCAGATATGCTACGAGAACAGCTTCTCCTCTGCGACCTGTACACGAATCAATGGTGATAAGAAAGTGTGTGTGGATAGGAAACTCCTCAAAAAAATCCAGACGGAAAAAACGACAGAGGCCGCTGAGCAATCCCAAACTGGGACAGACAAGGGTGTGGTTGAGGGTACTTCCATTGGATATCCGTGCGGGGGAGCAACCGATACCATCACTTGTCAAACAGTTGTTATTCGTACTGGCTGGCCGTTTGCGGACAAGAAAGTAGCCGGTCAATGTGTAATCCCGCAGAAACAAAAAAATTATCAGTGCCAGAGAAAATAAATATAAAGCTGATGGGTGATCTAAAAAATAAGAAATTGATAGTTATAGGAAGTATTGCGCTGATACCATTATTTGTAATGGGTATTTCCGCCTATTTCTATTTCGCCTCCCAAGAATCAAAAACTCCTGCAAAACCGCAAACCGTCCTCGGCCGTTTTTCTGGTACACAAGAACCGGGGGGGACCTCGGGCGGGCTCCCGGGAGAAACAAAAACTACCTCTGACCTCAAGCCCGGAGAAACATTTGAAACTCCATCAGAGGAAAAACTCGTCCGCATTACTGATTTTGCCGTTGTATCTCCTACGCTTTCAAAAAACGGAGATATGCTTTTGTTTTATAAAAAAGATGGCGGCGATCTCTATCAATCCAGCTTTGACGGCACGAAACAGGAGAAACTCTCCAATATCACTGTCGTAGGTCTCACACAAGCAGAGTGGTCGCCCGCACGCGATCGCGCCGCGGTCTTTTACCTTGACCGCGAAACCGTAAAAGGGTTTCTGCATATCGGTACGTCGTCGGTCTCTGTGCTTCCGCAGGACATCAAAACCTTTTCCTGGTCTCCTGACGGAAAATCACTTACGTACGGAGTCGTAAAAAATGGGTTCCTTGAAGTGACGACTGCGGATGCTGCGGGAAAAAACGCGCGGGTGCTCTTTTCAACACCCCTTCGCGATGTTTCACTCCAATGGATCACGCAAGATAAAATCATGTTGGAGACCGCACCCTCAGGCATGGCACCCGGATATCTTTTTGGCTATTCCCGCAGCGCCGGCACACTCTCAAAAATCGCGGGCGCCCTCTTTGGCCTCGCCTCGCTTTGGGCGCCCGACGGGATACACGCACTTACTATGACTACCGATAGCAGGGGAGAAAATACCGCGCTTGAGGTACGGACAAACACTGGCGCAAAAACCGACGAGCTCGCATTTCAAACGATTCCTGAAAAATGCGTATGGGCGAGCGCAAAAGAACTCTATTGCGCAGTGCCGCAGGTCATTCCGCCGCGGAGTGTCCTTCCCGACGACTACCTGCGTGGAGAACTTCACACGAGCGACTCAATTATCCGAGTCAATATTGAGACACACACTGGCGAAACACTCTTTGAACAAAGCGATTTTGATATCGCGGACATTGTGGTGGCAAAAGACGGAAGTATGCTTTTCTTCGTAGACCGCACCGACGGGACGCTCTGGGGACTGAAACTCAAATAGAATCAAGAAGCAGGAATAAGGGTCAAGGACGAGGTATTCAAAACGTCCCGCCGTGGCGGGACGTTTTGCCTTGCTTCTTACTTCTTAATTCTTACTTCTCGTCCCCGTCACGGATGGAAGAAAAAAGCTACTGCCATAATCGCATACGCCATTAAAAGCTGAAG
>CAZCSJ010000013.1:0-18328 GCA_964501445.1 uncultured Candidatus Saccharibacteria bacterium | reverse complement strand
CGGCACTGCGCGATGGTACATCCGCACTTCTTTTGCCGCGGTCTTAATATCCTGTTTCATATACTCAAGGCGGCGGAGCCGGTAGTCGTTGATATCCACCGTAAATTTATACTCCTCCCCGTATTTTCGCTTCACGAGTTTTTTTAGCATGTGCTCAAAGGCAGCGAGGTTTGCGCCTCGCTCGCCGATCAGCATCTCAACGCCTCCGGTCCGCTCTCCGGATTCAGGGTCTGTGCGCTCAACCGCGTGTCGCAGGCGCACATTAAAGTAGCTCATATACCCCTGCTTTGCCTCCACCGTCTCAAGGTGATCGCCAAAACCCATTCGTTCAAGAAATGCGTGTATTTCATTTTTTACCAGTTCTTGGTCCATTTTCGGAATGCGAAAATCGCTTCATGAGTATCTCCTGGAGAATACCAAGGGTGCTCAAAACTGTCCAGTAGAGGAGCAGGGCGGAAGGAAATTGATACGAGGAAAAAAAGACGATCACCGGGAGCACGTAGAGCGACTGCCACTGGAGCATACGCGCCATATCCGGCTCCTTGGGGATCGCGGAAGACATCGCGGGAAGCATGTATTTGGTCTGGAGAAACTGGGTGAATGCGGCAAGCGCCCCCAACACCATATTTGGTGTGGAGAGATCAAGGAAACCAAAACTCACGGGGTTTAACGCTTCCGGCCGCGCGAGAAATGAATAGAGATACACGAGTTTCTCCGCGGCAAAACCATTTTGAAATACCTGGAAGAGCGCGATTAAAATCGGGAGTTGGATCAAGATCACGAGACACCCGGAAAAGGGGTTTACCCCGCGCGCCGCGTAGAGCTCCATCAGCGCCTTTCCCTGCCCCTCGCGGTCATTTTTGAATTGCGTCTGGATTTTTTGAACCTCGGACTGAAGTCCTGCCAATTCTTTTTGTGCGCGCTGCGCCTTCCAAAGGAGCGGGGTTAAAAGGAGGCGGATCGCGAGGGTGAGCGCCACAATCGCAAGCCCCAAATCATGAATTGGGAGGGTGGTATAAAAGAAAATGAGACCGTTGAAAAGCGGACGCCAAAGGAGTTCATGGTAGAGCGAGGAGAGAAACGCCATTTAGATAATAGGATCGTAGCCGCCGGGAAAAAACGGATTACATCGAAATATCCGTTTGAGTGACGCCACGGTTCCCCGTAAAAGTCCATATTGACGGAGGGAATGCAGGGTATATTCTGAACAGGTGGGAAAAAACCTGCATCGGTTCATTCCAAACGAGAAACGGAAGATGCCGTGGTCCGGAGAAAGGACGCGCTGATACCATCTAATTGCGTGTCTTGCGGGATGTCCGAATAATTTTTTCAATACTCTGCGCCAATGTCTCATAGAATATACTTCTTTTTGCCCGCACTGCTTCTCGACTAAAGATAAAGGCAACGTCAAGGGGAGAGGCGAGAAGTGCTGGGTGGCGGCGCACCCATTCGCGCGCACGGCGCCTGATGCGATTTCTGAGCACCGCGCGCTTCTCAATCGCACGCGGTGTGACAAACGCCGCGCGCAAGCCCCCCACGCGATTGTGCCCGACGACAATTCGGAAAAGGGGAGTGGAGATGCGCCGTCCGGTCTTAAACAATGTTTCAAAATCTTTTTTTCGCCGCAGGTGATGAATTTTCTTCATGGTGTTCCCGCTACACCGTAAGTTTCTTTCTTCCCTTTGCCCGACGGCGAGAAAGTACGCGGCGTCCCGTGGGGCTTTGCATCCGCTTTCGAAATCCATGTGTGCGCGCGCGCTTTCGTTTTGATGGATGGTAGGTGACTGACATATACTGATGTATTAGGTACTTTGACGAATTTCTCTTTCTCTGTCAACTATCACAGGATATACACATCCTTTACCCATTTCATTGATTTCCCACACACGCGAGAAGCAGATATAATAGAGAACATCGCAATTCTTCTCCCTATTCTACCTACTTATGATGAGTCCCGTTAGAAGTCTTGGGCACATACTTAAATCGTTTCTATCTCGTAGACTATGGCTATGGAAATAACAAGGGCGAAAGATAAACCCTCACACTTCTAATGGGATGAATAGAGACGAACTCTGGCGGGCGACGCTCGCAAAACTTGAACTCGCGATATCCCGGCCCAACTTCATCACCTGGTTTCAAGAAACCGGAATTACGGCGCTTGAGAGCGGCCTTGTAACGATTTGCGTGCCCAATGGATTTGCGAAGGAGTGGCTCCAGAATAAATATCACCGAGATATTCTCCACGCGCTTCGGGAGTTAAACCACGAAGTAAAAGATGTGCACTACATCATCGGGAAGCCACCGCATCCCGCGGTCGTGACGAACGCCAAGCAAAAAACCCACGACGGGTCCTCACAGGCGCTAGATACCGACGACTCCTCCATCCGGGAATTGACGGTAAACCCAGAAACCAATTTAAACCCCCGGTACACGTTTAAAAATTTTGTGGTGGGCTCGTTTAACGAACTTGCGTATGCCGCCGCGCAATCGGTCATCAAGAATCCGGGCGTGACGTATAACCCACTCTTTGTCTACGGCGGGGTAGGTCTTGGAAAAACCCATTTGATCCAAGCGATCGGAAACGAGATGCTCCGCGAAAACCCCCAGATAAAAGTGCGGTATGTCCCTTCGGAAAAATACATGGGAGAGATCGTGGATGCGCTCCGAAATCAGGAGATCAACCAGTTAAAAGAAAAGTATCGCACGATTGACCTCCTGATCATGGACGACCTCCAATTCATCGCCCGTACCGAAAAAATGCAGGAGGAGTTTTTCCATACCTTCAACGCGCTTTTTGAAAAAAACAAACAGCTCATTATCTCATCCGACCGCCCGCCTCAAGCCATCCCCACGCTTGAGAAACGCCTCGGCTCGCGGCTGGAAGGCGGAATGCTCGCGGATATCGGCCAGCCGGATTTTGAGACCCGCCTCCTTATTTTGAAAACAAAGATGGGGTCAAAGCAGGTGTCGTTTCCCGACAAAATTCTGGAAACGATCGCGGATCTCGTGCGGAGCAACATCCGCGAACTTGAGGGGGCGTTAAATAAAGTCATTATGACGGCAAAGCTGTCCAATGCCCCTATTGATACGGACACGGTACAAAAGATCATTTTAAGCCACCAAGCGAACGCGAAGAAATTCGTGTCGTTTAAAAAAATTATCAAAGCGGTGTCGGAGTTCTACGACATTGACGAGAAAGAAATTATGAACCACTCGCGGAGGCGCGATATCGTGAAGCCCCGGCAGATCGCGATGTACCTCTTGCGGGAGGAGTTGCACACTTCCTATCCGTCAATCGGAGAAAAATTCGGCGGCAGAGACCACACCACCGCGATCCACTCCTGTGAAAAAGTTGGGAATTCACTGAAGACATCATCGGAATTAGAAGAAGAAATCCGCGTGATAAAAGAAAAAATTTATTCCGCATGACACACGCACTCCCCCGGATCTCCACATATTTTCATGTGTAAAGAAAGAAAGAAAGAGTATCATAGATACGGCACAAAACGTCGTTATCCCAAAGATGTGCGAAGTAATAACAACAATAGTAAACGTATTAGTAACTAACTATTATTATTGCGTATGAAATTTTTCGGACTTAAAGAACATTTTGAGCACGCGTATACCACCGCGGAGCGTTTCACCGGCAAACACATGACACTCCCGATTTTGGGAAATGTCCTTATGGAGATTGCAGAAAACAGTTTGAAAATCAGCGCGACCAATCTTGAACATGCGGTAGAGGTGGTGATTCCGGGAAAGGGGTCGGGCGAGGGGCGCGTTACGGTTCCGGCAAAAATAATGTCAGCCCTCATTCAGTCATTGAAGGATGAAAAAGTGAATCTTGAGGAATCAAAAGGCACGCTCCATATCCACACCGACAGCCAGCAGGTGAAAGTGCACGGAATGGCTCCTGATGAATTTCCCTTGATTCCGCAGGTGAAGCAGAATTTTATTTTCACCATAGACGGCGCAGCGCTCGGGGAGGCGTTGGAATCGGTGCTTCCCGCGGTCTCGCTCTCGGAATTCAAACCAGAACTCCAAGGGGTATTTTTTAAGCCGGGCATGACGGATCTCCGGCTCGCATCCACCGACACATTCCGGCTTGCGGAAAAAACTATTTCCTGCGAGCGAAAAGGGCAGGAGACGCCGCCCCCGTTCATTGTTCCTCACCGCGTGTGCCAGGAGGTTTCGCGAATTCTCTCGCGCAGGAACAACGCCGTGGCAGTGGCGCTTGGCGATAACCAAGTGGAATTCGGAATGGAAGGGGTGCGCGTGGTGTCACGCACGATTGAAGGCGGTTTCCCGGAGTATGGGGCGATCGTGCCAAAAGAATTCCACACATCGGTGTTTGTAGAGCGCGCGCCGCTCCTTGAGGCAGTACGATCTTCCGGCATTTTTATTTCAAAACTTCAAGACGTGACGCTCACGTTTTCACCAACAAGCATTGAAGTGCACTCGGGAAACCCCGAAGTGGGAGAGTATCGCACCACTGTTCCCGCGGCAACGACGGGACCAGAGGCATCCGTCCGGTTTAACCATAGGTATCTTCTGGACGGACTTGGCGTTCTTGGAGAAAAAGAAATTTTTATCGGCGTGAATACCGATGCGCGCCCCGCGATGCTGCGCGGCAAATCCGATTCGTCATTCCTCTATATCCTCATGCCCATCCGTACCGCGTAGCGCGCGCATGTCCGGATATGCCCTATTCTCCTGACGGCCGGACGGTAATTTCATGTGTCGCTTCACCCTGCGTGCGCTCGGCGCCGTAGACCGTGATCTTCACCCGATACGTTCCCGGGCCGAGCGGCGGGGAGAGCGGAAACGACACAATATCTCCGGGCGCTACGCGCGATCCCCGCATCTCATCGTTTATGAAAAGGATTGCTTCCCGCACAGGCGCGGGGCTTGAAATTCGCGCGGTGATCGCGGCAAGAGGGGCTGCAACTTCTTTTTCCGATTCCAAAGGAGAGGTGAAGGTGATCGCGGGTGTGTTGCCATTCGTTTCTATGGGAGCGGAAAGTTCTGTGAGGCCTTGTGGATTTTTTCCGGGATGCGCGGCAAGCCAGGTTTCTACGGCAGCCCCCCAATTGGAAGGAAGGGGCCGGGATTCAGGCGGCGCATTCACCCCTGATGGCGGGGTGAATGATTCGGGCGGTACACGGCTCATCGCCGCCTCCATGAAGCGATGCCACACGGGACCGGCCACCATGATGGATACTGAGTTTTGCGACATTGCGCTATTGTCGTTATTTCCCACCCACACCCCTGCAACGACGGAGGGTGTGTAGCCAATCACCCACGCGTCGCGATAATCCTGGGTGGTACCTGTTTTTGCCGCAACGTCGCGGTTCGGGAAGTAGAGCGAGCTTCGGGGGCTAAACACCGGTACCCGCGCGTCATTATCCGAGAGGAGGATATTTATCGTCCGCGCGACTTCGGTATCAAGCACCGGGATCGCGGCGTCTTTTTTTTCTTCCAGCACCTCGCCTCTCGCGGACTGCACTTTCAAAATACCGGTGGCAGGATGCCGGATGCCCTCTTTTGCAAATACGCCGAATGCCGACGTCATTTCAAAAAGTGTTACCTCACCTCCGCCAAGCACCAATGCCAAGCCGTAGCGGTCGGGATCGGTGAGTGTCGTGATACCCATATTTTTTGCAGTGGTAATGGAATCTCCGACCCCCGCGAGATACAGGAGTTTTACCGAAGGCACATTGAGGGATTGGCCGAGAGCTTGACGGAGCGTCACCGGCCCTCGGAACGTGCCATCATAGTTTCGCGGGTGGTAGCAGCGGCCGTCGGAAGGATTTGCGAGCGCATCCGGGCCGCATGAGACATTGAATTCCGTAGGCACGTCAAAGAGCACGGTCTCGGGCGTGTACCCTTTCGCAAATGCCGTGGCGTATACAAAGGGTTTAAACGCAGAACCCGGTTGGCGGGCTCGGAGCGCCACATTCACTTGCGGGTCAAGCCGGCAATTGATACCCGGCCGGCACCCCGCGGGCTTCGGGTCTGCGAAAAAATCTCGCGAGCCGACCATTGCGAGAATTTCTCCGGTGGCAGGGTCAAGCGCCACGAGTGCCGCGTTCCCCGCACCCACAAGTTTTTCATTTTGCTCCGCACCCTCCCGTACGATCTGTTCCGCTTTTTCTTGAAGCTCCCAATCAAGTGTGGTGGTCACGCGCAGCCCCCCCTGCTCCACATACTCTTCGCCGTATTTCTCGCGGAGGTAATCTTGGATAAACATCACAAAGTGCGGCGCGCGGAGCGACTGGCGGGGAGGGACAAAGGAGAGCGGAGCGTTTTTGACGCGCGCCACTTCCTCTTTTGACACAAACCCCGCGTCTGCCATGCGGTCCAAAATCCGGTCGCGGCGCGTGAGGAGTTCGTCCCTGTGCGCGCCGTATGGGGAGTAGTAGGTAGGGGCTTTGGGGAGGGCGGCAAGGAGTGCGGCTTCCCCAACCGCGACGTCTTTTGGTTCTTTCCCAAAGAACGTCTGCGCGGCAGCCGCGACCCCGTACGCGTTTGAGCCGTATGGGATTTGGTTTAAGTAGAGTTCCAAAATTTCATCTTTGGAGTATTTCTGTTCAAGGAGGAGCGCTAAAATCTGCTCGCGGATTTTGCGGCGGAACGTGCGCTCCGAACCAAGGATAGAATTTTTAATCAATTGCTGGGTGATGGTGGAGCCGCCCTGCCGTATATCGCCTCGTATGAGGTTGGTATATGCCGCGCGGAGGATCCCTTTCGCGTCAATGCCGCGATGCGAATAGAAATTAATGTCTTCTGCCGCGAGCGTGGCCTGCTGTATGGTGAGCGGAATTTCGGAGAGTGCCACTACCGTCCGCTTCTCCTCGCCGTGGACCTCGTAGAGGAGAATTTTTCCGGTTCGGTCATAAATTTTTGTGGACTCAATTACCGTCCGCTCGCTGATGCGCTGGGGGTTTGGCAGATCGCGGAGAAGCGTGTAGCCAAATGCGACTCCCCCGAGTATGACGGCCGCGAGCCCGAGAGTAATAAAAAAAGCGAATCGTTTTTTCCCGGCGCTTCGCCTCGGGGAATAGACGCGCATGATGTGATGAGTGTGCCATATTTTTCTTTTCCCCGCAATATGCCAAGACCCCGTTTCTGTGGTACTCTTGTAAAAAGAGCGCTATGAAAAAACGAGCAACACTCACTATGGATTCCGAATGCTTCACTCGGGGCGTTGCGGATATCGTGACGAGGGAGGGGCTGACAACGCTTCTCGGGTTAAAAAAACAGCTCCGTGTGAAGCACGGGATTGATGCGACCTCCCCCGATCTCCATCTGGGCCATGCCGCGAATCTTTGGAAACTGCGCGCATTGCAGGAGGCGGGGCATAAGGCCGTCATACTCCTCGGAGACGTTACCACGCGTATCGGCGATCCCACCGGAAAGTCAAAAACGCGCCCCCAACTCTCAAAAAAGGATATTGAGAAAAACATCCGCGCGATTGAAAAGCAAATCCGCGCGATTCTCCTCACGAGCCCAAAGGTGTTTGAACTTCGCAAAAGCTCGGAGTGGTACGGGAAGATGAGGATGGCCGAGTTCCTTCACCTCTTGTCGCAGGTGACCCACGCGCGTTTGATTGAACGCGACATGTTCCGCGAACGGATAAAAAAAGGGAGCGAGATTTTCATGCATGAACTCGTCTATCCCATTTTGCAGGGGTATGATTCGGTGGAGCTCCGCTCCGACATGACCGTCATCGGCTCCGACCAACTCTTTAATGAACACATGGGGAGGTTTTTCCAAGAGCGTTTCGGGCAAAACCCCCAAGTCATTGTGGCGCTCTCCCTTCTCCCCGGACTTGGCGGGGGAGAAAAAATGTCAAAATCGCTCGGGAACCATATCGCACTCTCCGACTCGCCGCGCGATAAGTTCGGGAAGGCGATGCGCGTCGCGGATGAACTTATCGTTTCATATCTTGAGGCCTACACCGATGTTCCCACGGGCGAGGTGCGCGAAATTCAAAAGAAACTTGCGGGCGGCATGAATCCCGTTAGAAGTCAGACAACGTTGTTGTCTGCCGATTCGCATGCGGATCGGACTTCTAACGGGATGAACCCGCGGGACGCGAAACTCGTGCTTGCACAAGCGCTTGTGCGCCGATATCACGGAGAGGCCGCAGCGGGGAAGGAGCGGGAGTACTTTTTGCAGGTGTTTTCAAAAAAAGAAATCCCCAGGAATATTGAAACACTCTTTGTAAACACAAAAAAACCTTCAGATCTTTTGGATCTCGTGTGTGCGGCCGATACCGGCGTATCAAAAGCCCAGGCGCTCCGGTTGATTTTGCAGGGAGCGGTTACGATCGATGGCGTCCGAAAAACAGACCGAAAGGAAATGGTCGCGCTCCGTGAGGGATCAATCCTTCGCATCGGGCCAAAGAAACTCTTCAAAATCAAAAATCCCCCCCGATGAACATCTGGGGGGATTTTCGGTGGTCATTGTTTCAATTATTCGTCCTCGACTTCGTATTCGTCGTCATCAATGTCGCTTGTGTCGTTCTCCGAGGAACCTCCTTCCGCGCTTTCTCCCTCCTCGCCGTCCTCGGAGTCGTCCTGATTGAACACCGTGAAGTCGTCGCCAAGATATACCATACGAGATCAGTGGTGTATTAGAACATCAGCGTGTAGTTCGACCTTTTACTCTTATGAGTGGAATATCGTCTCGCGAGGTGCGAGGTAGACGCAGGTGAGCGCGATCGCGATTGCGTCAAAGACGTCGTCCCGCGCGCGCGCCGGCGCCGATGCGCCAAGGGTTACACGCACCATTTTCTGCACTTGCCGTTTGTCCGCTTTGCCATCGCCCGTTACTGTTTTTTTCACTTGAAGCGGAGTATACTCATACACTTTAAGACCGTGGGTAGTGGCTGTCAATAGGATTACGCCGCGCGCCTCTGCCACCGCGAGTGCGGTCTTCTGATTTTTGTTAAAAAAGAGCCGTTCTATTGCCAGGACTTCAGGTTTCCACTCGCGGATCAATGCCGCGATCCCTGTTTCTAATGCGCGGAGCCGTTCTTCCGGGGCGGAACCGGTAATGGAGATCAGGTGTGCGGCATGGAGGCGGAGGTCCCGGCGGTCTCCTTCAAGAATTGCATACCCTATTGCCGTGGTGCCGGGATCAATACCGAGGATCTTCATTGCCCCTCAAGATTACTGTACACGTCCTGTACATCATCATGGTCTGAGAGCGTTTCCAGAAGCGCCTCCGTGCGTTCGCGCGTTTCGTTATCAAGCGCCACCGTGTTTTTTGGTTTGTAGTCGCGATCCGCGCTCTTGACCGCAATGCCGCGCGCTTCAAGCTCGCGGCGTACCGCATCCATCGCCGAGAATTCGGTTTCCACATACCACACGCCCTGACCTTTTTCAATATCGCGGGCACCCGCCTCTATACATAAAAGTTCACAATCGTCGGGCGCTGCGGCCTCTTCAATTTCTATGACACCCATGTTCTCAAAATTCCACGCGATACTTCCCGGGTCGGCCATGCGCGCGCCGCGGCTTTCAAGAATTTTTCTGATCTCGGCGCGGCTGCGATTGGTGTTATCGGTAATGCCTTCAATCAAGATCATAACGCCCGCGGGCGCGGTTGCCTCATACAAAAATTCCTGGAGGCTCCCGTCTTCACCCGTACCTGAAGCACGCGCTATCGCGCGCTCAATATTGTCTTTCGGAAGTCCGAGGCCGCGCGCTCGCTCAACGGCGCTTCGGAGCGCCGAATTCGTATCGGGAGACGCGCCGCCGGTGCGGGCAGCAACCGTAATTTCGCGGATAAGCTTTGAGAAAAGTTTCCCCTTCTTTGCGTCGGTTGCGGCTTTCTTATGTTTTATTTGGGACCATTTGGAGTGGCCGGACATTACGAGGATTACGAATTAAGAATTATGAATTACGCAACGACGTAACCATAATTCCTAATTCATACTTCATAATTCTTTTAACCCAGAAGCGGCTTTTGTTTTGAGGTGCCGATACCTAAGTGCTGATATGCGTGTTCCGTCGCCACCCGTCCTCGCGGCGTCCGTTCCAGGAACCCCAACTGCATGAGGTAGGGTTCGTAGACCTCTTCTATCGTATCTTCTTCTTCGGAGGATGCGGCCGCAATCGCGTGGAGGCCCACTGGCCCCCCGCCGAATTTTTTAATAATTGTTTCAAGGATCCTGCGATCCATGAGATCAAGCCCCATGTCGTCAATGGAGAGGAGGTCAAACGCGCGGCGCGCCATGGCGTCGGTAATCACACCTTCGCCGTGGACCTCAGCGTAGTCGCGAGTTCGTTTGAGGAGCCGGTTTGCCACCCGCGGGGTAAAGCGCGAAACGCGCGCGATCCGTTCCAGTGCCGCGGGCTCCAGGGTAACGCCAAGGATTGATGCAGAGCGCCGGATAATGCGCCGTATATCAGGGAGCGAGTAGAAATCAAGCCGGAACGCGCCTCCGCCGAAACGCGAACGGAGCGGGGAGGAGAGAAGGCCAACTCTCGTGGTAGCGGCGATCAACGTGAATGGGGGGAGATCGAGCTGGATGGTGCGCGCCGAGGGCCCCTTGCCGATGATGATATCAAGTTTTCGCGACTCCATTGCGGGGTAGAGCGTCTCCTCCACGGTTTTGTTGATTCGGTGAACTTCGTCAATGAAGAGAATGTCGCCCGGAATGAGATTGGTGAGAATTGAGGCAAGATCGCCCACGCGCTCGATCGCGGGACCGGACGTGATGCGGATTTCTGCTTGCATCTCGCGCGCGATCACGTGCGCCATACTGGTTTTTCCAAGGCCTGCGGGGCCTGAGAGGAGAATGTGTTCGGGTGTCTCGCCGCGTTTTCGCGCCGCATCAATGAGAATGCGTAGATTCTGTTTGAGCTGGTCCTGCCCGACATACTCTTCCCACGAGCGGGGACGGAGCAAGACGTCGAGCGTGGAGTCGTCCCTCGGTTTCTCCCCTTGGTGTGGATTAGTTGGGGGAATCGGGTGGAGAGAGTGTGGGGTTGACATAGGTGAGAGAGTTTGCTATAGTACGCGTGTTGCAAAGAAGATACGACTTTCAGGGTGGCGACAGCTCCCTGGCTCTTTTTTATTGCGTGTTCCACACGTACCTCCTCTTTGGGGTATCGTAGTGCTGTTCCAAGCCGTGGGCAATGAAGGTTTTTCCATCTACACCTTATTGGGGATTTTTACACCAGGGCGGGCTGGTAATTAGTAACTGAGTATTGGTTACTAATTACTGGTCCGTGCCTGGGAGAGATCCTAAACTTTGGCCGTAGGCCAGAGTAATTGCCCACAGCTTGGAACAGCACTTTTTTAATTATTAATAATCAATCGGAATCAATAATCAATAATTAATTATTAATAATCAATTATCAGCCTACTCTCCCATCATCCGGTCAAGCTCTGTAAAATCAGTGAGACCGGCAAGCACTTTCAATACCCCGTCTTGTCGCATCGTAATCTGCCCTTGCGCGCGCGTGGCTTCTTTCACTTCCGACTCCGAGGGTTCTTTGGCGATCAGCCGCTCCATCGCGTCATCCATAAGGATAATTTCGTAAATTCCCACGCGGCCCTTGTATCCCGTGCCTCCGCAGCGGGAACACTCGCCCGTGCGCGCGGAGAACACCGCCCAATTCTTTTCGTCAGGCACTGGCGTGCCTTTGGGAAACTCTTTGAGTTCTTTTGCGATTTTTTCTTTGAGCGCTCCGTTAAACGGGGTTTTCGTTTTGCAGTCGGGGCAGAGTTTCCGTATGAGGCGCTGCGCCATTGTCACGTTTACCGCGGGCGCAATGAGGTTTGCTTTAATACCAAGGTCAATCAGGCGGGGAACCGTCCCCGCAGCGTTATTGGTGTGGAGCGTTGAGAACACGAGGTGTCCGGTGAGCGATGCGTGGATCGCGGTCTCCGCAGTTTCCTTATCGCGTATTTCACCGACGAGTATCACATCCGGGTCCTGGCGCACGATCGCGCGAAGGCCGTTGGCAAAGTCGTAGCCGCGTTCGTGGTTTACCTGCGTTTGTTCCACTCCCACGAGGTGGTATTCAATCGGGTCCTCAATGGTGATGATTTTGATATCGGGCGTGTGGATTTTTTTCAAAAACGCATAGAGTGTCGTAGTTTTTCCAGAACCCGTAGGACCCGTGGTGATCACCATGCCGTTTGGTTTTTTCAGCTCCGCATCTATGGTGGTGATGACCCACGGCTGCATGCCGAGCTCCTCAAATGTGATCTTGATGGCTTTGGGATCCAACACCCGGAGTACGATATTTTCGCCATACGGCCCCGGGAGGATTGAGACGCGAATTTCCACATCTGCCCCGCCGGTACGAATGGTGAAGCGCCCATCCTGCGCTTTATCGTGGATGTTTAACTTCATCTCCGCGACGAGTTTGATCCGCGACAGGAGCAGTAAAAAAAGAGGAGTCGGGAGCGTGACCACGTCGTAGAGGATACCATCAATTCTAAAGCGGAGGCGCACGTCGGCTTCCTGCGGCTCCACATGGATGTCCGATGCGTCAAGCGCCAAGGAACCCGCGAGGATGATTTCAAGCGCTTCTGTGGTGCGCGCTTTGAACGTTGCCTCAATTCTGCTCTTGATGTCTTCAAGGCCCCGTATTTCTTTTTGCAGATTTTCAACGTGCTCGGCTGAAACCGTGATCATTCCGGCGGTTACCTCGTGCTTCTCCGGAACTTTTTTATAGAACTCCCAGGCATGCGTGACGCTGCGGCGCGATGCGAGGAACAGTTCATACGTGTAGTTTGCGTCCCGCAAGGATGCGAGCACCCCTTTGGTTTCGGGTTTCTCGGGATTGCGCACCGCGATCTTCAACCGCCGCCCGGTCATCTGGAACACCGCGAGTTCACCCTTCCGCGCTTCCTCTTCACGTACGGTTTTTATCGCATCCACTTCAATCGGAAAAATCGAGAGGTCAACGTAGGGGAGTTGATGCTTCTCGGCAAGGAGCTTGGTGGATTCCTCCTCTTCTTTTGCGCGAAGGATGCCAAGCTTACGTCCTGCGTTGTCATCGGATGAAAGTTCGGCCATTACTGGGTGTTAGGGATTAGGTGTTAGGGATTAGGGATTGCCCGTTTTCTCGCCCCTAAAACCTGCAACCTAAAATCTCGCCCCTTAGACGGCTTCCCGCACCACGCCGGCGAGATACTCTTCTGCTTCAATGAAATTCCCAAATGAGCGTTCCAGTATGAAATTGGGGTTCTGCCACGCGCCGTCTGTGCGCGCCTGCACGGCCTCGGCAAGCGTGCCATTGCCGCGGAATGCCGCGTGTATTGGCGCGCCGAGACGCTCCTGCCACAAGAGAAAGAGCCCGCGGTGTGCCGGCACCTCGTGCGTGAGGTGTTCCAAGACCAAGGGGAGGTCCTCTTTTGAGCGTCCGGTTTTTTCAAAGTCCTCTGCGGTGACAAATGACCACAGGACGCCATTTCCTGAGTCAATTTTTGAGCGAACGGATGCGCGGGCAACGAGCTGCACGAGCGAGAGCGGGCGCGCCGCGCGCGCGAGCAGGTGCGCGCGGTCGCGATTCGCACCTCCCTGCATGAGTTCGGACGCGGCACGAAGAGTTTCCGGAGTGGTGGCGGGCGCGCGGAAGGTATCGGTTGCAGAGACGATTCCCGCAAGGAGAAGCGTCTGGATTTCGGATGAGAGCGTGGTATGAGCGTTCTGGGTGAGGAGCCGGTAGGTGAGTTCTGAGAGTGATGCGTGCGTGTCATTCACCACATTCGCTTCGGCAAAGCGTGTGTTTTCAGGCGATACATCAATATTCACGAGCGGCGTGTCTTTGAAAAATCCTGGTTCTACATCCGGGAGTGTAAGGGCCTCGGGGTTGGATACCCCGACGAGAACGGCGGCATCCACACGGATTGATCCCTCGCGGAAGCTCACGTGTTCGCGCGAGACGGGCAGGGACTTTGGGGTGAGCACTACTTCCACGCGGTCGTCCAACTTCTCATATCGAAGTTGTGCAATCGGGGTCTCGGCGGTATTGACCGAGACAATAAATTCTTTCGGGAGGGGCTGCGAGGTGAGGACGCGCGGGAAGGAATCCGTGAGCGAGGGATCGGTTGTTGCCGGGGTTTTCACCACGCCCGCGATTTTTCCGCGCTCCGTGAGCGCGGTGATGAGCGCCTCGGCAGAGGCAAGGCAATCAATACTCGGAGAATCCGGGGTAATGACCGCAACCCGCTCGCTCTGCTCAATGAGTCCCTGCGCTTTTGAGAAATCCATGCCCCATTCGTAGCGCAAGGTGTCGGGGGCGTCAAATGGTGTTTGTGTGGATAACTTCCGTTACATCCATTTTTAAGCGATAGTAGAAAAATGGATGTAAAATCCGTAGTGCGGAGTACCCATAGGAAAGTCATAATGAAAAATTGCATTTTTTTGGAATTATGGTATAAATATAAATATCAGAAAATTGAGAAGGGGATTGAAGATGAACGTATGGGCGAAGGCGGCTGCTCTTTTCATGACAATAGATTTTTCTTTGGGGTGTCGGTATCTTGGCGTCAGGACCGAAACGACCGTCGTGTTTGATGGTCGGACGATTGTGCAGGATTCGTATCCGGGACCTCGGCCGGGTCAAGACGATCGCTGGGAAGTTGAGGTCTGTCGGGAATCGCGCCGCGGTTTCCTCGGCCGTTTTTTCTACGACAGAAGCGATCACTACTCTGTCGCGAAGGTGGTGATTGCCCGCGACGATTTTCCCGTTGTGAGAGAAGATAAAAAAACTAAGAAGCGGAAGATCGTTTGGGTCGGCCAATACCACACCGTTTTCCTCCAGGAAAACGAATGCAAGATACCTATTCCTAACTTCCGGAGGGGAGAATATGGATACTTCGTGTGGTACTACCTCTCGGACCCGGGGGCGGAAGTGAGTATCAACCAAGAGACCGGAAAGCCGGTTGTCCTTGGTTGTTCTTCTGGGATTTTGACTTTTAGAGTGACATCCCAGCGGGATAATTTTCGTAGGATAGGAGGTCACACGTTGGTCTTGATCCCGGACCACTTCGTGGAAACCGGCTGCCCCGCCGAATAATTTCCATCCGTCGCGCCGTACTAGCTAGATAGTGCGGCGCTTCAATTTTTATAGGCCTCTTGCTACGCTTGTTGTATCATGGAGATTGTTTCAAAAAGTGCCACAGAGACGCAAAAAATTGCCGTACTCCTCGCGCGGGAAGTGGCGGCTTTGAAGGGCAGGCATGCGGTTGTTCTCGCGCTCACCGGGAATCTTGGCGCAGGGAAAACTACTTTTGTGCAAGGATTTGCCGGAGCGCTCGGCATTAAAGAAAAAATCGCGAGCCCCACATTTGTAATAATGAAGGCGTATTCCCTAACCCCTAAAACCTCAAACGTAAAACCTCGTATGTTCGTCCACATTGATGCATACCGTTTGAAATCAGGCAAAGACCTTGAGGCGCTCGGCATCCATGCCATACTTCGCGACCCGCATACGATTGTGTTGATTGAATGGGCGGAGCGGGTGAAACGCCTGATTCCGAGTGATGCGATACGACTTACGTTTTTACATGGGAAAGGGCGGAATGAGCGAATTATACAATTACAAATACCAAAATCCAAAGTTCAAATCAAGCCCCAAGCTCAAAATCCAAAAACGAGTTTTTGACATTAGGACTTTGGATTTGATTTGACATTTGAGCTTTGAAATTAGTTTTATGAAGAAGTTAATCCTCATCGATTCCCACGCCATCATTCATCGCGCCTACCACGCGTTGCCACCCTTGACGTCTCCCGCGGGCGAGCCGGTGGGCGCGGTGTATGGATTTACCTCAATTCTTTTGCGGATTTTGCGGGAATTCACGCCCGACTATATTGTGGCGGCATTTGATCTGCCGGGTCCGACATTTCGCCACACCGCATACGAACGCTACAAAGCCCAGCGGCCGGAAACGCCGTCTGACCTCGCGAGCCAATTTGAAAAAGTGCGAAGGGTCCTTGAGGCGTGCGGGATTCCCGTGCTCCAGAAAGAAGGGTACGAGGCGGACGATATTATCGGCACGATCGCAGAGGGTTTTCGCAAAAAAAAGAATGTTGAGGTGGTGATTGTGACGGGCGATATGGATACGCTCCAGCTCGTGCGGCCGGGTGTTGAGGTTTTTTCCATGAAAAAGGGGATTTCGGAAACCGTGACATACGATGACGCCCAAGTGGAAAAAAAATTCGGATTCGCGCCATCACGGGTCACTGATTTCAAAGGGCTTAAGGGCGACCCGTCCGACAACATTCCGGGAGTGAAGGGAATCGGCGAGAAAACCGCAACCGACCTTGTAAAAACATTCGGCTCAATTGAGGGAGTGTATAAGGCCTTGAAGAAGGGGGATAAAAAAATCTCTCCCGCGGTCGCGGAAAAACTTCGCGCAGGCGAGGAGGATGCGCGGTTTTCCAAGGATCTGGCAACAATCCGCACCGACGTGCCGATTGAGTGGTCGCTCAAAGATTTCGCATTTGATTCCTCCGCGCTCGGGCGAGCGGAACTGCGTGCTGTCTTTTCCGAGTTCGGGTTTTCAAGTTTGATACAACGGATTGAAAATAGCGGGAGCAGGAATGGGGCGGCTGCGGAGGTCGCTCCCCGTGCGTCTTTACGCATCATTCCGATTGCGACAGAAGGGCAGTGGAGGAAAGAGGCAAAGGCGTTCACAAGGGACGCGACCGCACTTCTCCTTTCCGGAGAGGAGCTGCTCATTACAAAAAGAGGCGATGAGCGCGTGTGGAAGATTTCTCGCGCGTTTCTTTCACATCCCGCGTTTGGAAAATGGATAGAATCATTGGAAGAGCTCTATGCCCACGACTGGAAGTTGCTCTTACACTTTTTTCGAGATTTTGATATTCCGATACCACATATTCTTTTTGACACGATGCTTGCCTCGTATGTCGCCGATGCGTTTAGCCGCGATTTTTCATTTCCCGCGGTCGCAAGTCGCGCCCTTGGGCGGCTCGGTTCCAAAGACATTGCGGAGGAAGCGATGCATTTTTTTGAAGTGGTAGAAGCGCTTTCCGAAAAACTTTCTCCGCCTCCGCCACATCCGCCAGCTGGCGGAGGCGGATATGGCGGAGGAAAACTCAGAGACGTATTTGAAAAGATAGAGATGCCCCTCATACCAGTGCTTTTCGGAATGGAGACGCGGGGGATAAAAATTGATTCCGATTTTCTCGCGGCTCTCGCAAAAAAAGTGGATAAGGAATTGAGGGAATTGACGCTCGGGATTTTTGCCATGGCGGGCGAGACCTTCAATATCAATTCCACCCAGCAGCTCTCACGGATCCTTTTTGAGAAACTCGGCATTGCGACCGACGGCCTCAGGAAAACCGGAAAACGGGGCGTGGTGTCCACCGGTGCCGCAGAGCTTGAAAAATTAAAGGGCCGGCATCCGATCGTAGAAACGCTCCTCCGATACCGCGAGCTCATGAAATTGAAGTCAACGTATATTGATGCCTTGCCAAAACTCGTGAATGAGAAAACCGGGCGTTTGCATACGACCTATAACCAAGCGGGCACTGCCACCGGCCGCCTCTCCTCCTCAGACCCGAATCTCCAGAATATCCCGGTTCTTTCGGAATATGGGAAAGAAATACGAAAGGCCTTTGTTGCCGAAAACGGATTTTTCCTCGTGTCATTTGACTATTCCCAAATTGAACTTCGGGTTGCGGCGCACATGGCAGATGATAAAAAAATGATAGACGCGTTTCGGAATGGGGCAGACATTCACACTCTCACTGCGGCAGAGGTGTATAATGTGCCGCTTGCAGAGGTGACGCCCGAACTCCGACGCGCGGCAAAGACCTTGAATTTCGGGGTACTCTACGGCATGGGGCCAGTGGCGTTTGCCGAGTCCACCGGAATGTCGCGGAGCGATGCAAAAAAATTCATTGACGAATATTTTCGTGAGTTTTCCGGCATCCGCGATTTTATAGAGCGCACCAAAGAGTTTGTGCTTGAACACGGGTACGTGGAGACGCTTTTTGGCCGCAGGCGGTATATTCCCGAAGCGCAATCTTCAAACTGGCAGCTGCGTCGTGAAGCAGATCGTATGGCAGTGAACATGCCGATTCAGGGCACTGCCACCGGCGACATCGTGAAGATGGCAATGATTGCGGTAGACGAGTGGACAGGGCGCGAGAAACTCGAGGGGGACGTGCGGATGCTTTTGCAGGTGCATGATGAATTGGTGTTTGAAATTAAAAAAGATGCTGCTGACAGGGCAATGCCCAAAATTAAATCTATTATGGAGGGTGTTGCTACGCTTAATGTTCCGCTTCTCGTGGACGTGAAAATCGGCAATAATTGGGGAGAGCAGA
>CAZCSJ010000012.1:7002-19093 GCA_964501445.1 uncultured Candidatus Saccharibacteria bacterium | reverse complement strand
CATGTGCCGAGGGAACCGCGATGGGGAAAAGTGTCAACAACGCTTCAATTTCTTAAATCTTAAATTCAACGACATCTCCGTCTTGCACCACATATTCTTTCCCCTCGGTTCGGAGCCAGCCCAGTTCCCGGGCGCGGGCATACGAACCGGCTTCCACTAATTTTTCATACGAAATCACCTCTGCGCGGATGAATTTTTCTTCAAAATCGGAGTGGATCGCGCGTCCCGCGCGGGGTGCAGCGGAGTGTGCGGGGATGGTCCACGCGCGCGTTTCATCCTCGCCGGTAGTGAAGAAAGTGATAAGCCCGAGCGCGCGGTAGCCGGTTTGTATCAGGCGGTTGAGCCCGCGTTCTTTCTGTCCGAGTGTTTCAAAAAATTCATTTTGCTCCTCATCGGGTAGTTCGGAAAGTTCCGCTTCTATTTTTGATGAAATAACAATAGAGGACGCGGAACCGATTTTTTCTTTGAGCGCGCCGGTGGGCTCAAAGCCGCTCGCGATCTGCTCCTCGGAGGCGTTCAATACATAGATAATTGGTTTTTCGGTGAGGAGCTGGAGCGAGGTCGCCGCACCCGACATTGCGGCAGGTTCTCCCGCTTCAAGATGTTTTTTCACCGTTTCAAGCGCCGCTTTTTCCGCGACCGTTTCTTTTTTTCCGGCTTTTATCTCTTTTTCAATACCTTGGAGTCGGCGATGTACGGTCTCAAGGTCTTTTAGCATCAACTCATATTCAATAACCGTGATGTCAGAGGCAGGGTCTATTTTGTGGGCAACGTGTATGACATCGGCATCTTCAAAAACCCGCACCACCTCTGCGATCGCATCGCATTCGCAAATAGCCGCCAGGAACTTATTGCCAAGCCCCTCGCCTTCGGCCGCCCCCTTCACAAGCCCGGCAATATCAACAAATTCAACAATCGCGGGAATCACTTTTGTGGAGCGCGAGAGTGCCGCGAGCGCGGCAAGCCGCGCGTCCGGTACGGGAACCACCCCTATATTGGGTTCTATGGTACAAAACGGGTAATTCGCAATATCAATTTGTTTTTTTGTGAGGGCCTTGAAAAGTGTGGATTTCCCCACGTTGGGCAGCCCGACAATACCGATTTTGAGCGACATACCTTATGATGCTATAGTACATGTATGAAAATTGCCAGCCGCAAAAAAATACCGGATAAAAAGTTGATCGTGTTTGATCTCGACGGCACGCTGACTTCCACTAAAGCGCCAATGGATAAGGAAATGGCTGCTCTCCTGTCCAAGCTCCTTCTTGCAAAACGGGTGGCAGTCATTGGCGGCGGCAAATACGCACTTTTCCGCGAGCAGCTTCTCCGTCCCCTGAAAGCGCCGCGGTCCCTCTCGGGACGCCTCTTTTTATTTCCCACCACGGCAACCTCTTTCTATCGTTATCGTTCCGGCTGGAAAAACATATACGCGTTAGCACTTTCAAAAAAGGAGAGGGAAAAAATAAAAAAGACGATTCACGGGGTGCTTAAAGAAATACGATACCGGCCGCCGAAAAAAGTATATGGTGTCATGATTGAAGACCGCGGCACGCAGATCACATTTTCCGGGCTCGGCCAGGATGTGGTGAAAATCGTTGGGAAAAAGCGCGGCGTGGCGTTAAAAGAGAAGTGGGCGCGCGAGCACGGAAAAACAAAAATGAAAATTGCCCGCATCCTTTCACACCGCCTCCCGCAATTTGAAGTGCGCGCCGCCGGGTATACCTCCATTGATGTTACCCGAAAAGGCATTGATAAGGGGTATGGCCTGCATCAAATCACGAAGCACATCGGGACAAAGATACGAGACATGCTTTTTATTGGTGACGCAATTTTCCCCGGCGGCAATGATTACGCGGTGGTGCGTACAGGCGTGGATTATATTCCCGTGAAAGGACCCGAAGAAACCAAGCGAATTATTCACACAATTCTTAGTAAAACAAAAAAGTGAGCACGGAGTTTATTATTCTTATCGCAATCGTCATTGCCGGATTTGCCGGAATTTTTTGGTTTTTGGCGCGCGGGCGGAAACCCGAAGATAGAAAAGATGAGGGAACCCTACTCATGCTCCATAATCAGATTAACGAAATTACCCGCACCCTGGATCAGAAGCTCGGCGAATCCAATCAACTGATTCAGAGGCAATTTGGGGAGAATATAAAAATCATTGGAGATGTCAGGGAGCGGGTGGCGCGGGTTGAGGAAATATCCCGACAGTCCGCCAGTTCTTTTGAAGAAATTAAGAGACTGCAGGATATTCTGCAAAATCCCAAACAGCGCGGGGTGCTTGGCGAATATTTTCTTGAAACCGTGCTGAAAAACGTCTTGCCTCCGGGTTCCTACGAGATGCAGTATTCTTTTTCCGATAAAGTTATTGTGGATGCGGTAGTGTTTGTGGACAAAAGAATCATCCCTATTGATTCCAAGTTTTCTCTGGAAAATTATAATAGGATTCTTGGGACGCAGGATCCCACGGAAAAAAAGCGGTATGAGAGTGCCTTTGTAAGCGATTTGAAGGCGCGCATTGATGAGACCTCGAAATACGTTAAACCGGAAGAGGGGACTATGGATTTTGCCTTCATGTTCATACCCTCCGAAGCAGTATATTATGATCTCTTGATCAATAAAGTGGGTGCTGTAACGGATGACACCAGAAATTTGATTCACTATGCCGGACAGAAGAAGGTAATTATCGTATCGCCGACCTCGTTTTTGGCATACCTCCAAACCGTTCTTCAGGGCTTGAGAAATCAGAAGATTTCCGAAGAAGCCCGGACAATAATAAAGCAGGTTGAGAATCTGGGGCGGCATCTCGGAAGCTTCGATGATCATATGCAACGGCTCGGCAAAAATTTGGGAACCACGGTAAATATGTATAACAGCGCATATAAGGAGCTTGGAAAAATTGATAAAGACGTGCTTCGCATCACGGGCGAGCGGATAGGTGTGGAGCCGGTGCTTCTTGAAAAACCGAGCGAAGGGGAGTGAAACCGAATGTCAACACTTCAAAACGATCGTTTTATAGTGTTGACATTCGGTTTTGTTGATTTTCATCCCTCGGTGTGGTAGGAATCCACTAGGTATTTGTTAAAAAAGAAAAGGAGGAAACACAATGGCGAGATCGTTAGGTCCCACGGTTTGTACGTGTACCGCGGGGTGCCAAATGAAATACGCGATACTCCAGGATAACGTGCGGGTGATAGCCCAAGGGTATCAGAGTGCGCAAATCGCAAGCGAGGAGTTGCGGAGACGCTGCACATCATTGGAGGAAGAAAATAGGGATCTCCACAGGCGACTTATTCTTTTGGAGCGAGAGAGGGAAGAAATTAAAGTGATCCGCCTTGAGGAACTCGCCGTTCAATTCCCCGATTTTCCCGCGCTCTTTGCGATGGCCGAAAAAATACGTTTGGAAAGTGCGAAGCGAGAGCGCCGAAGAGCGCTTGGAGAAATCAGGAAATTGTTCCCCTTGAGGAGCGATTTTTACAATAAGCCCGCATGGTATGACCCGCAATTTTCCTTTCTTCTTGAAGAAAAGTACGCGGATCAGGAACAGGAATTGCTCGCAAAAGGCATAGAGCTTCTCTGCGACTATGGGGCGGACCATAGGTCGCTTTACGTGAAGAAGGCAAAGGCGGGTTTTCCGGGATCTCCCGAGGGCTGTTGGATTGCGAGGGCGAGCGGCGTACTGCGCTTTACCTTCACGGTCGGGCAAGAGGCGCTTTGTATTCATAGCGTCTATCGCCGCGGCGATACGCGGTATAATCAGTACTGAATTATTCAATATATAATATAGCGGGGCTTCGGCCCCCCTTTTTTTGTTTGGCTTGCAGAGGCGAGAAATCATCGGTACAGTGAGATATATTTCTTAGATATTAAAATTGGCTTGAACGTTAACAAATGAATACGTATAGCATGTCTTGAGGGAGGAGAGGTGATGAATACTACGTTGAGTCAGAGGGATAGAAAAGCATGCGGCGTGCTGCGGAAGCACGCAGAAGCACATGGCGGGTTGATTTACAATCCCGCCCGTGTCATTAAAATCGGCATGAAGCTAGAGGATGGGGTTGTCGCTTCTGACATTATGGGACGCCTTATCGATCGGGGAGTCCTTAAATGGGTGGGCGTGAAAGTATACAGATTCACACCCGCCGTAGAGTCTTCTGATGAGATTATACGGCAAGAGGACGATGGGGGAGACGCGAACGGTATAGAAGAAAATTTATTAGATCTTTCAGCTTTCGATTTGGCAGTTGAAAGATCAACGCCGCCTCTGGAGGTTTTAGCGGAAATCATGTCGGAGCAAGATGGAGAACCCCCGGAGGAAGAAGCAACCCTTGGGTTGATTGAGTTGGGATCGACCCATACAGAAATTCCTCAACCTATCCCGAGGGTCTCTCCGATGGTTCCGGAAACTGACCGCATTCGCGAGTTGGAGGAAAAAATCCGACAACTCGAGGAGGAGAAGTTTTTGATAGATAAGGAAAGGAAGAGATATAAGAATAAAAACTGCGATCTCAAAAATAAAGTGAGGTCGCTTGAGACACGAGTTCAAGTATTGGAGGCCTATCTTGCCACTGACCGCGATAGAGCCGAAGTGGCGAGGCTTTTCAGCATGGTGATGCATCTGAAGAAGGAGGAAAAAGAGAAAAAATAAAAATGATAAAATAAGACCTCGATGGGGAAACCTACCGAGGTCTTTTACGTTATTTGTGTTATACTATTTGTATTATGTCCTACGATATCGTAATAAAATCCGGGCTCGTCTTTGACGGAAGCGGTGAGGCGCCGCAAGTGGCGGACGTGGGGGTGAAGGGCGAGCGCATTGCAACAATCGGCAGCATCCGCGAATCGGGTTCGCGAACGATTATTGATGCGGGTAATAAATATGTGACCCCCGGCTTTATTGACTTGACCAACCACTCCGACACGCATCTGACTCTTTTTAAATATCCAACGCTTGACTCGCTCCTCATGCAGGGAGTGACGACCATCATTGGCGGCAATTGCGGGGCGTCCCTCGCTCCGCTCGGCTCAAAATATGCGATTGGCGCGATTTCAAAATGGGCAAACCCTGCGGATATCAATGTCAACTGGGATACGATGGCTTCCTACCTTGAGGCGCTTGACGCATTTCGTCCGGGAGTGAATGTGGGCACATTCGTGGGGTACGGCACGTTAAGGAGGGGGGTTATCGGAAATGACATCCGGCTGCTCACGCTTGAAGAACGGGAACAGGTGAAGTATTTACTGCGTCAAGCCCTTGCCGAGGGCGCGTTCGGCCTCTCGCTTGGTCTTGCCTATGGACACGAGAAAGTTTCCACGACCGAGGAGGTTATTGAAATTGCGAAGGTACTTGCGGACGCGCCCGCGGGCAGAGGTGTAGTAAAACTCCATCTCCGTTCCGAGGGCGCGGAAATCCTTGCGAGCGTCAACGAAGCGGTGCAGATCGGACGCGAAGCGGGCGTGCCAATTCGCGTGAGCCACTTCAAAGCAATCGGCAGAAAGGCATGGCCGCTTTTTCCAAAAGCAATTCACATAATTGATCGCGCGCGCGAATCCGGTCTTGATATCACATTTGACGTCTCTCCGTATCGCACCACCGGATCACTCCTCTATCTTTTGATTCCCGCATGGGCGCGCCAAGGTGGATTTACCGAGCTTTTCAAACGCATTGACGCTCCGGATGAACGAAAGAAAATCGTGGAAGCAATGCGCGGCTCCACATTGCATTATGATACAATTCTTATTTTTTCCGCCCAAGTGAAATCAATGGTGGGGCGCACCATTCAAGAAATTTCCGCCGACACAGGACTTTCGCCCGAAGACGCACTCCTGCAGACGGTTCGCGTAAATGAGGGGCGCGTGTCAATTATCGGCCGTACGGTCTCGGGAAAAAACACCGCCGCGGCACTCGTGCATCCGCACTCCTTCA
Organism: uncultured Candidatus Saccharibacteria bacterium; assembly: GCA_964501445.1. Classification (GTDB taxonomy): domain Bacteria; phylum Patescibacteriota; class Minisyncoccia; order Sungbacterales; family HO2-52-23; genus CAZCSJ01. Next base: position 13,164 of record CAZCSJ010000012.1, on the reverse strand, counting down.
TCGCGTCCGATGGCGCTGGCTCCGCACAAGAGGCGTATCGCGAGGGCAATTTGCTCCATCCGCGTTCCTTTGGCGCCTTCCCGCACTTTTGGCATAAGTTTGTTACGGATACAGGACGGATTGCGCCACAAGAAGCGATCAGGAAAATGACCGCGCTCCCCGCCGAAGCCCTTGGCATCCGCGAGCGGGGGATGGCAAAAGAAAATTATTTTGCGGATTTGATCGTGTTTGACCCAAAACTCTTTCGTGACCGCGCGACCTATCGCAACCCCTTCCGATATCCGAGCGGGATTGAATGGGTGATTGTGAATGGAAAAATTGCGGTACGCGAAGGGAGGCCGATCGGAGAAAGAGCGGGGAGAGCACTTAAACGAGAATTATGAATTATGAATTACGGAATGACTTTTCTGGGAAAAAAAGTGTTGGTCATGGGTCTTGGTCTCCACGGCGGCGGGGTGGGTACGGTGAAGTTTTTGATACGCCGAGGAGCCCGCGTCACCTGTACCGATCTAAGATCGGTACAGGATCTGCGACCCTCGCTAAACGCCCTTTCCCGATACAAAAATATCCGGTATGTCCTCGGCAGGCATCGCAAAAAAGATATTCTCGCCTCCGACGTCATTTTCAAAAATCAGAGCGTCCGGCCGTATTCTCCGTTTCTCGCACTCGCGCGAAAGCGGCACATTCCCATCACGAGCGATACCGCGGTATTTTTCCGCGAGTGTCCGGCGCGCATTATCGGCATTACCGGCACGCGCGGGAAATCCACGACCGCGGCACTCATTGAGGCGTTTTTAAAAAAGAGATACAAACGGGTGTTTCTCGCGGGAAACATCCGAAAATCCATGCTTGAACTCTTGCCTCAATTGAAAAAGGAGGACGTGGTGGTGCTTGAGCTTTCCAGTTTCCAACTTGAAGATTTGACTACAGAAAAACGGAGTCCGCATATCGCGGTGATGACCAATATCTATCGTGACCATTTAAATTGGCATCGTACAATGGCGGAGTACATCCGCGCAAAATCAAATGTGTTCCGGTTCCAGAAACGCGGCGATTTTCTTTTTATACCAAAAGGCGACAAATTGCTGCTTCGTACTGTAGAATCCGCAAAGTCGCATGTGATAAAAACCACACTGCCGCAAGAATTTAAAAAAATCGTTGACGCAACACTCGGGGCGCACTATCGCTCCTCTGTCGGGCTTGCGGTCGGGGTCGCAAGAAAGCTTGGCGTATCAAAAAATGGTATCCAATTTGTCGTGCGCCATTTCAAAGGGCTTCCCGCGCGCCAAGAGGAAATTGCAGTGAAGCGCGGGGCGCACTTCATAAACGATACCACCTCCACCACTCCCGAAGCAGCCATTGCCGCGATCCAGCGCTTCCGCCCGCTCGCGCGCTGCCTCGTTCTCATTGCGGGCGGAGAAGATAAAAAGCTTGATTTTCGCGAGATGGCGCGGATGATAGCTCAAAATGTTGATATACTCGTATTGCTGCCCGGCACGGGAACGGAGAAACTTAAGCGAGAATTAACCCGCCTGCATCGCCTTGCGAAGCATGGCGGGCAGGGAATTATGAATTATGAATTAAGGGAAATGAATACGGCGAAATCAATGAGAGAATCGGTGCGAGTCGCATACAAAAATGCAAAGCGCGGCGACTATGTGGTGCTCTCGCCGGGTGCGGCGAGCTTTAGCCAATACCTCAACGAATTTCACCGCGGAGAAGATTTCGTAACGCACGTCCGTTCCCTTTAACTATGTCCTAGACGTAGTCTTGAACACAAAGAGACAATGTTTTCAAAAGTTGACAAACCGCTCCTCTCCGTCATTGCCGTTTTGGTTATCGGCGGATTTTTAATTTTGGCATCCGCATCCATGGTGCTTTCCCAAAAGCATTACGGCACAAGCACATACTATATTTTGCATCAGGTATTCTATGCGGGTATACTTGGAGCCATCGGATTCCTTGCGGGGGTTTCCATCCCGTACCGCTGGTGGCGGCGCGCGGCACTCCCGCTAATGCTCTTCTCGCTCGTCCTTGCATCACTTCTCTTTTTTCCGGGAATTGGGGTGATGTCGGGAGGCGCGAAACGCTGGCTTGACCTCGGCCCCTTCTCGTTCCAACCCTCCGAGCTTTTGAAATTCTCGTTTGTGGTGTACCTCGCGAGTTGGCTTGACTCAAAACGGGAAAAAATAAGAAGCATTTCCCAGGGGTTGATTCCGTTTGCGGTGATGATGGCAGTGGTGGGCATGTTTTTAGTGATGCAGCCCGACATTGGAACATTGGGCGTGATTGCGGCAACCGCGGGCCTGCTTTACTTTATCGGCGGCGGGAGGGTCGCACAGATCGCGGGGCTTGCGGTGTTTGGTCTTATCATCTTATATTTTCTAATACAGGCCGCACCGTACCGTTTGGATAGGATCCGTACGTTTTTGAACCCCGCCCTTGATCCCCAAGGAACGGGATATCAGATCACGCAAGCGCTCATCGGCATCGGTTCCGGCGGGTTTTTCGGTCAGGGCTTGGGGAAAAGCGCACAGAAATACCATTACCTTCCGGAGCCCATGGGCGATTCCATATTTGCGGTCTTTGCTGAAGAAATGGGATTTTTGGGAGCATTGGTTTTGATCGCGCTTTTTGCCTTCTTTTTGCTTCGGGGGCTCACGGTGGCAAAGCGCGCGCCGGATGTTTTCGGAAAACTTCTTGCCGCGGGCATTGCAGTGCTCATTACCGTTCAAGCATTTGTGAATATGGCGACAATTTCGGGCCTTTTGCCGCTCACCGGGATTCCGTTGCCGTTTGTGAGTTACGGCGGCACTGCCCTTGTCATCAATATGTTGAGCGTCGGAGTGCTGTTGAATATATCAAAACACACATAAAGTAATGCCAATCAACGAATTTCATGCGAATCTACCAATTGCGAATACGGAACGGAATAGAGCGTATTGGCAATTCGCATTATTCGCATATGATTGGTAGATTAGCATCATATTTATGAGAATCGTTTTCACCGGCGGCGGGACAGGAGGGCATTTCTTTCCTATCCTTGCGACCATCCGCGAACTCAAACGTATTGCCGAGGAGGAGCATATTTTGGACCTTGAACTTTTTTATATCGGTCCGGACGATTTCGGCGTTGATCTTTTAAAAGAAGAGCAAGTAGCATCCCTCGTGATCCCAAGCGGAAAGATGCGCACGTATGCCTCAGCAGCAAATGTATTTGATATATTCACACTCGCCGTCGGCTCGCTCCGGGCGCTCTGGAATATGTTTTTGATAATGCCCGATGTCGTGTTTTCCAAAGGAGGGTACGGCGCGCTCCCGACGGTGCTTGCCGCGATTCTTTTTCGGATTCCATTGATCCTCCACGAATCCGATGCGGTGCCCGGAAAGGTGAATAGATTTGCCGCGCGGTTTGCAGCCCGCATCGGGATTGCATTCACAAATGTCGCCGGACACTTTCCTAAAGGGAAAATCGCACAGGTCGGCATTCCGATCCGAAAGCGGATTTTGGGCGGCAATCGGGAGGAGGCAAAAGAGAGTCTCAATATATTTTCCCCGCAGCCGGTAGTGGGCATCATTGGCGCGTCGCAGGGTGCGCAAAAAATCAACGAAGCGATTTTGGAGATATTAAAAGACCTCACGGACGAATATGAGGTGGTGCACCAAACAGGTGCAAAACACTACGATAATGTCGTTGCCGAAGCAAAAGCAATCGTTGAGTTTGCTCACAAAGATCGCTACCACCCGATCGGATTTATGAGCGAAGTCCAGATGCGCGATTTCTATATGGCATCTGATCTTGTGGTATCGCGCGCGGGCGCATCTTCCATTTTTGAAATTGCCGCGTGGGGCAAGCCCTCGGTTCTCCTGCCGCTCCGTATTGCCGCTCAAGACCATCAGCGGAAAAACGCGTATGAGTATGCCGCAGGAGGGGGAGCGACAGTGATTGAGGAAGACAACCTCACTCCGCATATTCTCCTTGCGGAAATCAGAAAGATTCTGGGCAATCCGGATTTGAGGAAAAAAATGAGCGAGGCGGCCCAACGTTTTGCGCGCATTGACTCGGCAGAGGTTATCGCGAGGGAGATTTTGAATCTCGGCGTTCATTAATCAGTCGCTATATCGCCTCGAAAAGACGCTCGGCAAGGTAACCAATACTCAAAATAACTATTTATCTCCGCCTCGCTCATTCTCCGGTCGCTTCCGTTTGATCTCCATTGATCGCGCGACCTCCGCAATGCTTTTCTCTGGCGATATAGCTCGTTTAAGACAAAACCCGCCTCGCTTAGAGCACCTATTAATGTCAATCCGCGTCCGCATCGCACCATCGCCTACAGGTAATCTCCATATCGGCACTGCGCGTGCCGCCCTATTTAACTATCTCTATGCCAAGCGCTATGACGGGAAATTTATCTTGCGGATTGAGGACACCGACCTTGAACGATCGGACAAAAAATATGAGGAAAATATTTTTCAGGGACTCGAATGGTTAGGAATTGAATGGGACGAAGGACCAATCGCTTTCGCTCAAAATCAAAAATCAAAAATCAAAAATCAAAAATATAATGGTGATTATGGACCGTACAGACAATCAGAAAGAATTGCGACCTATAAAAAATATATTGGACAGTTGCTCGCGGACGGCAAAGCATTTTACTGCTTCCACTCGGAAGAGGAACTTGAGAAAGAACGCGAAGGATTGATGGGAATGAAGCGTCCGCCTGTGCACCTCTGCGAATACCGCGAAATGAATCCGGAGGAGGCAGGGATGCTCACTGAAGCAAAATCCGACTATATCATCCGTTTCAAAACTCCTGCCGGAAGGAAAATTGAATTCCACGACCTCATCCGTGGCGATCTCTCTTTTGAATCCGACCTCATCGGCGATTTTTCTATTGCCAAGCGCGTAGACGTGCCGCTCTACAACTTCGCCGTGGTGGTGGATGACCATGAGATGAAAATTTCTCATGTGATCCGGGGAGAAGACCACATCTCCAATACCCCAAAACAGATTCTTCTTGCCGAAGCGCTCGGATTTCCCTTGCCGCAATTTGCGCATCTCCCGCTCATTTTGGGGCAAGACCGTTCAAAAATGTCTAAACGCCACGGGGCGACATCGGTAAGTGAATACCGCGAAGCAGGGTATCTCCCCGAAGCGTTTTTAAACTTCATGGCGCTTTTGGGGTGGAACCCGGGAGATGACCGAGAAATTTTTTCAAAAGAGGAACTCATCCGCGAGTTTTCCATTGAAAAAGTGCAAAAATCCGGCGCGGTGTTTGATGTGAAAAAATTGGATTGGATGAACGGAGAGTATATCAGGCAGAAATCTGTAAAAGAACTCACTACATTGTGCGTGCCGTTTTTGGAGAAGGTAGGCCTTCGACAAGCTCAGGCGATATCTCCCGAGCGAAGTCGAGGGACAACCAAAAAGAGGGATGACTATTTAGAGAAGATAATCGCCCTCGAACAACCGCGCTTGAAAAAACTTTCCGAAATAGGGGAGCGTGTGGATTATTTTTTCCGCGAGCCGGAGTATGACAAAGAATTGTTGCGATGGAAAGATATGACTGACATTGAAATATCAAAATCTCTCCATGAATCTATCGCAATTTTAAAGAAGTATGATGGAGCGCTCACAAAAGAAAAACTTGAATCAGCGTTTCTCGCGGCAATAGGGGACGGCGACAAGGGCCGCCTCCTCTGGCCGCTTCGCGTGGCGCTCTCCGGCAAAAAAGCTTCTCCGGGGCCGTTTGAGATAATGGAGGTGCTGGGTGTTGAGAAATCGTTACGGCGAATTCACAATACCGCAAAGAAACTCATGTGAGATTTATTTTAACAAATCCTGACGATCGTCAGCGAATGTTAGAATAAATCTCTACGGTTAGCATCAATGCAAAACGACCAGACGGATGAACCGCCTGGTCGTTGGGTTAATTTTTCTGGGAAATCATCAAAAGCCGCGGGGCCCTTGAATCTCTCCAATGTGGAGCGATTCGTTTCAAAACCAACTCCACCTTAATCCGTGTGTCGTGGCGGATTACGATTGCGCGCCACCGCTCACCAGGAAAGACTGTCAAGAGTTTCTTTGCGGTCATGAGACCGCAGATGTGCCCGAGATATCCAAGAAACCCCGAGGTCTCGAGCACGTCATATCTCTTCCTA
>CAZCSJ010000012.1:0-6902 GCA_964501445.1 uncultured Candidatus Saccharibacteria bacterium | reverse complement strand
TCTCTTGCAAGAAAAGATATCTCTCCCGAAATTCGGGAGTTTTTTTAAACTCCCGCTCGCTGCAACAGCCGTTTCAGCATTTCTCTGTGCTCCTTTCTTTGCTACAATGAGAATGCGTACTAGTGAGGAATAATAACTCACTATAGATTAAATGTCAAGACAGAGGACTATTTTTCTTTATATTTGCATCTCTTTTTTTGTTTTTCTCCCTTTTTTTGCTTCCGCCGCCTCGCTCTCCGAGCTCCGCGCGCAGATTGACCAGCGCACGCAGGAGATAAAGCGTCTTGAAGAAGAAGCAAAAAAGTTCCGGCAGGAAATCGCGCAAAAGCAGGAAAAGGGGAAGACGCTCAAAGGGGAGATCACGCGTCTTGACCGCACCATCGGCCAGGTACAGCGCGATCTCTCGCTCACGCAAAAAAAGATCGGGCGCGCGCAGCTGGAAATTCAACATCTGAATCTTGAAATTGACGGCAAAGAGAGCTCCATGAAAACCCTTACCCACGGCCTCGCGGCGCTCGTAAAAACCCTCAACGAAAAAGAGGGGCATTCTCTTTTGGAAACGCTCGTCCAGTATAAAACCCTCTCCGTTTTTTTCCAACAGATTGATTACTCCGAGGAGTTAAATAAAAAAATCTTGAGTTCCCTTGATACGCTCCGGCAGCTCAAACGGGAACTGGAAGTAAAGAATGCCGAAGCGAAAGAAAAAAAGGAAGAAGCGGAGGATTTAAAACAAGAATTAGGTGCAAGGAAAACGACGCTCAATACCGAAAAAGGCGCGCGGAGCACCCTTCTTACCGTCACCAAAAATGAGGAGAAGAAATACCAGGAGCTCTTGCGCGACCGCGAAGCTAAAATTGATGCGCTTGAAGCGGAATTGCGAGAGATTGAGCGGCAATTCCAGGTGAGTATTGACATATCGCGGCTTCCCGGAAAGGGGAGCGGGGTCTTGGGTTGGCCGCTTGAAGAAGTGGCGCTCCGCACCTGCGGCAGTTTGAAAAACGATGCCACCAATTGCATCACGCAATATTTTGGCTATACGGCCTTTGCGCGCGCGGGGGGCTACGGCGGGCGGCAAGGACATAACGGTATGGATTTTCGGGCGTCTGTCGGAACACGGGTCTACGGCGCGGAATCGGGAGAGGTCGCGGGCACGGGGGACACGGATCTCGGATGCCGCGGCGCATCCTATGGCAAATGGATTTTACTCAAACATTCAAACGGTCTCTCTACTCTTTATTCCCATCTTTCCTCAATTAGCGTATCTCCCGGGCAGAGCGTGCGCCGGGGGCAGCTCATCGGCCTCTCCGGGCAATCGGGCTATGCCACCGGCCCGCATCTCCATTTTGGCGCAATGATTTCCCAGGCAACTGAAATTAAAATCATCACCTCGCGCATCTGCGGCCGCGCGATGACTCTCCCTGTTGTCGGTAATGACCCGAGTTCCGGCATAAACGGTTATTTGAACACCCTTGAGTATCTGTAATAGAGTAAAGAGAACATCTATGCATTCTCCCATTGAAGAAATCAAATCGCGGCTTGATATTGCGGAGGTGGTGGGCTCCTATGTCCGCCTCCAGAAAGCGGGAATTAATTTGAAAGCAACCTGCCCGTTCCATTCCGAGAAAACCGCCTCGTTTTTTGTGTCCCCCACACGACAGATGTGGCATTGCTTTGGGTGCGCGAAGGGCGGCGATATCTTTAAATTTGTCATGGAAATTGAGGGGTATGAATTCCCCGAGGCCTTGCGGCTTTTGGCAGGACGCGCAGGGGTCGTGCTCACACGGGAAGACCCGCTCGTACGCTCCGAGCGAAACCGCCTGTATGATATATGCGAAGCCGCAGCCGAGATTTTTTCGCATACACTTTCCCTCACCCCCGCAGTAGCGGCCTATGTGAAACAGCGGGGACTCGCGGATGAGACAATACAAAAATTTCGTATTGGCTTTGCGCCCCAAAGTTGGGATTTTCTTTTAAAAGCCCTTACGGCAAAAAGATTTACGCGCGAAGAGATTGAAAAAGCAGGGCTCGCCATACGTTCGGAAGATAGGTCGTCGTGGTACGACCGCTTCCGCAGCCGCATCATGTTTCCGATTACCGATGGCAATGGCCGCGTGATCGGATTTGGGGGACGGATATTTCAGAGCCCTTCCGAAGCCTTGGCGAAGGAGGGGAAGCCCTCCTCCGCTGAAGCTACGGACGGACAAGCGAAATACATCAACACTCCCCAGACACTAATTTACGACAAATCGCGCGTGCTCTACGGATTTGACCGCGCAAAACAGGAGATTCGCCAAAAAAACGCGGTCGTCGTGGTGGAAGGGTATATGGACTGCGTGATGTCGCATCAAGCGGGCGTGACGCACACGATCGCGGTGTCGGGAACCGCACTCACCCCCCAGCATCTCCAAACTCTGCGGCGCCTCTGCGATACCATGGTGAGCTCTTTTGACACCGACGCAGCGGGAGAATCGGCAACGCGCCGCTCCTTGGCGCTCGCATCGGAGTTTCGGTTTGAGCGGAGGATCGTACCGATCCGCTCTGGTAAAGATCCGGCAGATGCGGTGAAGGAAGATCCTGCGGGGTGGCGCGATGCAGTAGCAGGAGCGCAGCCTGTCGTCCAATTTTATTTTGAAAAAATACTCCGTGAAAAGAATCCGAATACCGTTGACGGCCAGAAAATAATCGCCGCGGTGCTTTTGCCGCTCCTTGCAGAAATTGACAACGAGATAGAAAGAGCGTATTGGATAAAGGAACTCGCAGGGCGCTTTGGCACGACAGAACAGGCGATTTGGCTTGAACTTGAGAAAACAAAGAAACGGGGAGCGGGAGCGCCAATGGCGCGTGTTGTCGGAACAGAGCCCCCCGCGCCTCCCGTCTCTTCCCGCCGCGAGCTCCTTGAAGAGCGGCTCCTCTCTCTTTTAACGCTTGTTTCAAAAGAGGCGCGCCGCGATGCCTTCCGCGAACACCATATTTCTTTTCACCACGCGCTCCATCAAGATATTTTTTCCGCGCTGACCGCTTCCGCAGAAGAGACGGATCTCCCGCAGGATCTTCAAACGCATATAGACACGCTCCGCTTCAAAGGGGAGGTGGCGCGCGACATGCTTCCGGATGTCCATCGGGAATTTCTCCTCTGCAAACGTGAACTTGAAAAAGAGTGTCTGAAAGAAAAACTCGCATCGCTCGGGAAAGAGATAGAACGGCTGGAGCGCGAGGGAAATCCTGCGCTCGTCGCCGCACTCCTTACTGATTTTCGTACCCTCTCGGAACGGCTTACCCTATTATCTCCATAAATGCCTGCACCAAAACAAAAAAAGCAACAGCCGGCGCATACGCGCGATTCTCTGAAGTTAAAAAAGGAGGAGGTTGAGCAAAACATCGCCGAGATTTTGAAGCGCGGCCGGGCGCGCGGCTTTGTGACATACGCTGAGATCCTTTCCTACTTTCCGAATATTGAAGAAAACATTTTCCTTCTTGAGGATCTGTATGGCCAGTTGGAAAAGGAAAACGTCCAGATACTTGAAACAAAGGAGCTTTTGGACGATGGAAAGGACAAAAAGGCGTTAAAAAAAATGGAGCGCGAGAGCGGGATTGATTTGGAGCACCTCTCGCAGGATTCGGTGCAGATGTATCTTCGCGAAATCGGGCGTATTTCACTCCTTACCGCAGACGATGAAAAGACGCTCGCAAAACGGATTGAAAAAGGGGACGAAGATGCCAAAAAGAAACTGCTTCAGGCAAATCTTCGGCTTGTGGTTTCTATCGCCAAGCGCTACATCGGCCGCTCGCCGCATTTAACCCTTCTTGATTTGATTCAGGAGGGAAATATTGGCCTTTTCCGCGCGGTTGAAAAGTTTGATTACCACAAGGGGTATAAGTTTTCCACATACGCGACCTGGTGGATCCGCCAAGCGATTACCCGCGCGCTCGCGGACCAAGCGCGCACCATTCGCATTCCCGTCCACATGGTGGAGACCATTTCCAAGTATCAGCAGGTGCGACGGCGCCTCCTGCAGGAGCTCGGCCGCGACCCGCTTCCGGAAGAAATTTCCGCAGAAATGCAAATGGATATTGGAAAAATCCGATTGATTGAAAAAATCGCGCAGGAAACGGTTTCGTTGGAAGCACCGGTGGGGGAGGACGACGAGGACTCGGTGCTCGGAGAATTCATTATGGATGAAAAGACGATTTCGCCCTCTGTCCTTGCCGCGCGCCGCCTTTTAAGAGACCAGTTAAACAATATCATCCGCGAACTCACCCCGCGCGAGCAAAAAATCCTTGCCATGCGCTTTGGGCTTGAGGATGGCATCACGCATACCCTTGAGGAAGTAGGCAGGGAATTTGGCATCACGCGCGAGCGCATCCGCCAGATTGAAGCAAAGGCGCTTGAGCGCATCCGCGCGCACAGGCATGTGAAAAAATTGGAAGGATATTGAGATGTCAACAATATCGGACGATCGTCAAAAATTGTTGACATTGATGATGGCAAAATAAAAAAGCCGAGAGCGTCGCCATTGACGCTTCGGCTTGTGCTTAGTCGGCGAACGCCGACCAGTCTTTTTCGATCTCCTCAACCCTTGGGAGATTTTTTTTCTCCTCGGGCTTCAGGTTCATGAGCGCCTGAAGGTGCTCATGAAGTGAGAGTTCGGGGGGTTCAACCCCGAGAAACGGATCTCTGATCACACCATACTCCTTCCTACAAACAAATCCGACCCTTTAATACTATTTTTACATACTGCTTATGTCAATACTTTATCTTAACAAATTCTACGATCGTAGAAATTGTTAAGATAAAAAATGATCGAGCCCAAAGGAGCTCGACCATTATACTGTGATTAATTGCCGCTTTCTCCGCGGCAGTTTGAGGCGCTCACGTGCGCACCTCGGACACCCGTTACCCTCTATACGATGGCGACCTCGGGTTTGCCATTCGTGGCCGCACGCGCGGCACTTCCACCAAAGATTTCTTCCGGTGCCCGCAACAACAGATGTGGCGGGAAGAATATTCCGTTCCGAATACTCTGCGGTGAGCTCCGGGTGGGTAACTGCCAAATTATTTGTGGCAGTAATCACCTGGTGAGCACAGGAAGGACATCCCCTTCTGTCTCTTGCACGGTGCTTCACAGTGTTCTGCCACTCGTGACCGCACGCGCGGCACTTCCACCAGACCTTGACGTGAGAACTCCCGAACAGTTTTTCGGGAGGAAGAGTATTTTTCTTGACTAAATACTCTTTAGCAATCTCCGGATGGGTTACCGTAAGATTATTCCACGCGGTGATGGCACGGCTGGAACATCCGGCACAGTCGCGACCACACATGCGATCATGGCCGGATTTCTGCCATTCGTGGCCGCAGACCGGACATTCCCACAAGAGTTTCGTATGCGTGCCTGCCATCACTCTATCGGGAGGCAGAGGATTCCTTAGGGAGTACTCTGCAAGAAGTCGCGGGACGTCGGAAACTAACACCCCCCGCCCTCTTGGTTTTTGTGGGCTGCGAACGCACAGGACAGAAAGAACATAGAACACCTGCAGCGTCTGCAGTAGTTCACGTTGGCGTTCCTGGATTTCATCCAGCAACGTCTGGAACTCCACTATGTTGGAATTCCTTTCGTACCCCTTCAATGGACGATTGAGCAAAAGCTCCAATGTCTGTTCAAGCGCAAAAGGATGCGTATAGCGTACTTCGTGCAGGTATCTCCGTTGATGCTTTTTATTTAATCTAAAAAAAGAATATATCTCGGCACCTTCATGCCAAGTACTCACAAACATGATGATGCCCTCCTTTCTTTGTACTGCACCTACTCTAAAGAAAAAGAAATAAAAACGCAAAGGCCATCGCGGATTGAAAAAGCAGGTCATCTTCTTTGATGCCCTGCTGCGAACATTGCTGAATTTTTAAGGTACTGTTTTTTGTTTCTGCCTCTCTTCCTCCTGGTTTGCCCACATGAGTGCGATATACCAGTCGCACGTTGAACGACCCCCGATACGAAATATCGGCAGTGCCGACGCGTACTCCGTCGGCACTGCCTCCAACTCATGTCCCGCTTCTTCAAAGCGGAATTGCTGAAGTCGGGGAAGAACTCCGGCTACCTGAATTTTCATCTATTCCTCCTTTCTTTTATATAAATCTATCATAATTGATTATCTGAAAATCATATAGTACTATACTCACATATCCCCCGGCCCGCCCATCCGATGCCCTGAGCGAAGCCGGGAGAAGTTTATTAACAATTTTATTCCCCGGTAGCTCAGCGGTAGAGCGGCGCGCTGTGGCTCACCGACTTTAACAACTCATCTATGGTCGATAAACGCACATATCGAGATCGAGCAGAATATTTTATTCAGGCAGTCGCTAAAAGGAGACGTAAGATCAAGGAAATGGCCGTCGAATATAAAGGTGGTAAATGCGCTGTTTGCGGTTATAACCGTTATATCGGTGCACTCGATCTCCACCATCTTGATCCGAAGACCAAAGAATTTGGAATCGGACAAAAGGGATATACTCGTTCATGGAAGAAAGTGAAGCAAGAAGCCGATAAGTGTATCCTCGTATGTGCGAATTGCCATAGAGAGGTTGAGGCCGGTATAACGCAGCTCCCAGAGGAAACTCTGGGATGAACACTTCGGGATAACGGTGAAGCCTTCCGCCGAACGCGATGGTAACACCGTGGGAATCCCGACTTCTATAAAAATTATATAGTTGTCGGGAGCACCGTAGAGACTAGATACCGAAGTGCCTAAGTGGTGAGCATGGTTAAACCATACGGCAAAGATATAGTCCACGCCGATACGAAAGTATTGGATTACGTGTAACGCGATGGTCGCAGGTTCGAATCCTGCCCGGGGAGCTCCATAATTTCAAAATAAAATCGCTTGAATAAGCGGTTTTATTTTGCTCA
>CAZCSJ010000011.1:0-25146 GCA_964501445.1 uncultured Candidatus Saccharibacteria bacterium | reverse complement strand
CGGAAGCGGAACTGCAAATACGCTTAGCAAATTTACCGGTGCCGGCACATTGGGCAACTCACAGATTTCTGACGACGGCACCAGTGTGAGTATTACCGGCAACCTTGCGGCAAATGCCATCGGAGTAACTGCCCAGGGCAATGCACTTGTGGTACCCAATGGCAAAGTAGCTATTGGCACAATGGACGCAGGAGGCAATTCATTGACGGTAGTAGGAATCAACAAATCAACAGACACGAGTGGCACCGCAACATCATATGGAGGTATTACCCTTACAAACGGTGTTGATTCCACACTTGCATTTCGATTACTAGGTGCAGGCGGTGTACAGCTCGCCACGGATGCACCCGGACGTTATCTCTCTTTTGCGGTTGGTACATTTTCAGAAGCTATGCGCATTAATCCGACGGGCAACGTCGGCATTGGTACCGCAAATCCCGGCGCAAAGCTTGATGTGGCAGGTGCTATTCGTGCGAATTACAACACGGGCGCTGGTGGAGTGAATGCATCCTCAATGGAAGTAGGTGGTTCAAATCCCACAGCAAATAGCGGGCAAGCCACTGTATATTTGCATCATCAGGGTGTAGTTGCCCACCAGTTGCGTTATAATAACGGCACTTTATTTTTGGAGGCCGCGGGTAACGGATATGGTACTAACCCAAATCCAGATTTGAATGTGGGGGGAGGTATAATTACCCATGCGATAATTAGCCATTCAAATGATTTTGCGTTGGGCGCGAGAAGGGGAAGTCCGGGCCGCGCACTCGTGGATTCGCCTGACGGCTCCCTTGCACTGAACTATGGAGACGGTACGACGGGCAGCGCCGTATTTGGCGATTGGCCGAAGACCACTATTGGGGGCGATGAAGTGGTGATTCGAAATAAGCTTTGTCTTTCAGGTGTGTGTAGTGCGACGTGGCCGGCCGCCTCCGCTTCTCTCTGGACCACCAGCGGCGTTGATATTCAAAATGCAAATTCAGGCGCCGTACAGTTAGGAGCTGTTGGCGGTAAAAATGGTATGCTCGGAATAAATCCCGGTGTGAATGGGAGAAGCGTCTATTGGATTGATAATCCAGACGGCACGCTTCGGTTTTCAGCCGGAGGAACGCCGGGCGAAGCCCTTATGAGTTTAGGTAATGACGGCACTGTTACGGTGAAAGGGAATCTTAATGGTTGCGGCGGCAATGTTAAGGATTGCCGTGTGAAAATATCGGATGATGGCGCGTTTGTAGACCATAACGACGGGTGGGTCACATTTGAGGGAACGCACGCTGGCAATGGACTTAAGATAGCCGGTGCGGGAAATAATTTGGATGTTACAGGCAGCATCGCAGTACCTCATCTTAACATTGATAATGGCGGTGGCGGAACTGTGGTGCGAATTGGAGGAGGCGGCGATCTCCAGATTGATGCGTCAACTGCAGGCAAGCAGGCCACACTTCTCTTCAATGATAACGGAGCTCTAGGGATTAGTACCCAAGTGAATATACCGAGTCTTTGTCTCGGAAGCAGCGGTTGTCGCGATGGTTGGTCTGCTGACAGCCAATGGACGAATGTGACCGGCGGCATCTCGTATACGGGGAATGTCAATGTGACCGGCACGATCGCGAATGGCTCATTTGATTTTGTCTTTGGCAATGGTGATCAAACGACGCGAGGAAATTCTGGTCTGTCTCGTGCCTTAGTGAAGGAGGGCGGTGCAACGTTGTCCGTCAATTATGCGGGTGATTTCACCGGCGGCACCAAGATCGGTTCAAATACCTTTTTTGCGAATTCCGGCAATTCATACATTAACACGGGCAACGTCGGTATCGGCGCCACAAATCCCGGCGCGAAACTTGAGGTTGGGGGGCAGGTAAAGATTACCGGCGGCGTCCCGGGTCCGGGCAAAGTGCTCACTTCTGACGATACGAGCGGTCTTGCGTCATGGCAGGATATTCCTGCAAGCCAGTGGACGAATGTGACCGGCGGCATCTCGTATACGGGCAACGTCGGCATCGGGACGGCGAATCCCGGCGCGAAACTCGACGTGAATGGTAGCGTGCGTGCGACTAAGTTTGTTGATGATGATTCTACTTATTATGCCGATTTGAATACGGGAGGAGTTTTGGGCGGAAATTGGTCTTTCGGTGGAACTATTCATGCGCAGGACTTCGGTATTAAAGGAAGCAAAAATCTTCAAGTGGGCGATGATACCTTCTTCACTGATGTGGATGCGGCAAACACACTTGGTCTCTATGGAAATGGGAATAATGCTGAGGCTACACTACGTCTCGGTAATAGCGGTACGTCAATCGGTGGGAATGCCGGCAAGATATCAATATATGGTGCGACCTTTATTGAAAAGTGGGCGGACTCTTCCGTGGACTCCGATGCGGGTGTTATGACGAGTTCCGAAGGTTCTGGGTATATCACGATGGGAAATCTCAAGATGGGTTGGAGGCGGATAAAGATTTGGCCCGGTAGTGAGGATGGTAAAGTAGTATCTATTCCCGGAACTTTTACTAAGATGTTTAGCATTCAATGCACGGTAATTGCTGGTCCACGAACGGCCTCCTGTAGAGCAAATATTGTCGGTAACGGAGATTTACGGGTTGGAGTGTCCGATCGTACTGAAGATATGACGGTTCATGTTCTCGTCATCGGCCAGTAATTATTTTTGCGGGCAGTGCCAGCCAAAAAAGTAACAATTGAGTCGCGTGCGGCAATGGACCCGGTGAAAATTCAATAGCGTTGATTGTTTACGGAATAAGCCATACCATTGAGCTATGAAATCGGCAATCCTCTATCCAACAAAGCAAATACAGAAACTTGCTAAAATAGAACAACAACTTCTCAAGTTTAAAAAAGGGAGGGACTTTTTTTCTTCTAAACCGACCCTTTCTCTCAAGGGTGCTATGAAGGGAATAAAGATCACCAATATTGATATTCAGAGAGCAAAAAGATCGTTATTCCGAGGAACACATAGATAAGAAATCGTATGTACTATGTCGTGGATACACATGCATTCATATGGTATCTGACTGACAGCTCACGACTCTCCCAAAAGGCAAGAAAAATTTTTGAACTTGGTGATCAAGGAAAGGCAATCCTGGTAATTCCCGCGATTGTTCTCTTGGAGTGTATTGATATATTTGATAAGAAAAAAGTGTCGTTGCGGTTTGATGAGGTTCTCGCAAAAATAACCCATGCAGAGAACTTTCTTATTTCGGAGGTGAATCTGGGGCTTTTGTTAGAAACCAATAGGCTCAAGGGATTCGTTGATCTTCATGATAGAGTGATTGTCGCAACCGCAAAGCTTTTTGATGCACCACTTGTATCCAGGGATAGAATGATTAGGCAATGCTATTCAAAGACGATATGGTAAATGTGTTCAAAAGTTCTGTATCATCGAGGCGAAACTTCTATAGTCAAACTATAGAAGTTTCGCCTCTCCTCTTAGGAGGAGCGATACTCGTAGCACTTTTGTTTTATGTGGTCCCTGGCGTGGAGGCGGGCGCGGGCGACAATCTTTCCGGATGGGCATGGAGCGAAACCATCGGGTGGATCAGTTTTAACAGCACGAATTGCGCGAAGCAAAGTCCGCCTGCCGGATGTCCTCCTGCCGGAACTACGATCGGCAACTACGGCGTGAATGTGGCGCCAAGCGGCGATATGTTGGGGTATGCGTGGGCGGAAACCATCGGGTGGATAAGTTTCAATGAAGATAAGGGATGCCCCTCCAAACCCTGCAAACCGAATTTTGACAGCAAAACAGGGAAAGTTACGGGCTGGGCGCGCGCGCTTAGCGCAAAAGACGGCTGGGACGGATGGATTCATCTTTCCCCTGCGACTGGTTCCAGTTACGGCGTTTCGGTGAACGGCTGCGATTGGAGCGGGTACGCATGGGGGTCTGATATTACGGGCTGGATTAATTTCAAAGGCAGCAATTATGGCGTTACGGGCAAGGCAGACGCGTGCCGTGCGTCCGTACAGATGGAGGCCACAAGCATCACCGATGTGACGGGGCAGACGCTCACTGTAAAAGAAGACCCGGTCACAGGGGAGCTGACAATAGTCACAAAAGATCCGGTTACCGGAGAGACGATTGACGTAACCGCAAAATACCTCACGATTAACGACAAGGGCCAGTTGCAGGTCTCAATTACAAAAGGCGAGAGCATTACGCTTGACTGGTCAGCGCCAAAAACGAGCAGCTGTAAGGGGATCGGCGGATATGGCACTTGGGCGGGAACAAAAGACACATCCGGACCGGAGAAGATAAGTCCGCCGGTTGGGAATTATACCTATACGCTTCAATGCGTTGATCAGGGCGGCCAGACATTGGAGGAGAGCGTGATCGTGATCGTGTCTGCACCCGAGTGTTCGGATACGATTAATAACGATCCGGATCAGGATACATTGATTGACCTTGATGATCCGGGATGCGCTGGAAATCCTCTTGGTGAGAGCGAGCGTTCTCCGGGTATTCTCTTCACCGCGGATCGCACCACGGTAAGCCCGGGAGACGCGACTGGTGCCACGCTCACGTGGGATACGGAGGGGTATGTGTCGTGTGCCCTTAAAGATGATGGTCAAAAAACCTTGAGTACTGATGTGGACGGGAGCACCACCGTGTTTCCGGAACAGAAGACCACGTATACGTTTACGTGCGGAAGCGAGTCAAGGAGTATTACGATAAGCGTCGGTCGTGTGCCGAAGTTTAAGGAGATAACGCCGCGATAAACGGAATTATGAATTATGAATTAGGAATTAGGGAAATATTCCCTGAGCGAAGTCGAGGGGCTCCAATGAGAGAGATATTCCCTGAGCGAAGTCGAAGGGCTACCTTGCGCGTCTTTCTCTTTTCATTTCTCATCTTTTTTGTTGCCGTCAATGTCGCGTTTGCGCAAAGCGCGGGCGATATGTTTACCGTAAATCTCAAAATCGGATCGCGCGATGCGACAACCGCAGGCCAGGTCTCAAAACTCCAGCAATTGCTCCAGAGCGAAGGCGCGGATGTGTATCCCGAAGGGCTTATCACCGGATATTACGGCCCGATAACCGCCCGCGCGGTCACGCGTTTTCAAGAGAAATATGCGTCTGAAATTTTAACGCCCGCGGGGCTTGTGGCAGGCACCGGATTTGTCGGCACTGCCACGCGCGCAAAATTGAACACGCTCGCGGCAGGAGGAATTTCTGCGGTTTCTCCTGCGCAATCGGGCGCGTTGGTTTCAAATGCGGGCAGCGCCATTCTTTCGCGCCTCCCGCCGCAACTCACATTTAGCGCAGAGCCGTATTTTGAGGATGACGGAGTGCTGGGGCATACAAAAAGAATTTTGCTCTCATGGGCGAGTCCGAATGTAACTTCCTGCACCGCGTCGGGAGATTGGCTTGGCAATAAAGCCGCGAGCGGCTCTGAGTTTCTTGAGATCGCAAAGTCGTCGTCCTATATCCTCACGTGTTCCAACAAGGCAGGCACGTTGAGTAAAATTATCAAAGTGCAGGTGACGGGCGGAGGAGCCGCGCAAGGGCCGGGCCTTGAGTTTTCTGCTGTCTCCGACGCGAGCGGTGTGACGTTTTCATGGAAGGCGTCCAATTCGGATTCGTGCGCCGCGTCGGGCGATTGGCAAGGAAGTAGAGGCGTTTCGGGAAATGAAAAGGTATCTCCCACGAAAGATTCGGTCTACGCGCTTACCTGTTTTAATCCATCGGGAAATGTGACGCGTGCGGTGAAGGTGGGAGCCGAGAAAGCGGTGAGCGCAAATCCTCCGGCGCTTGATTTCACCGCAGTAACGAATACTGACGGCACAGTCGGTTTGACGTGGTCCGCATCGGGAGGCGCTGCGTGCAAGGCAGATGGCGGATGGAGCGGGGATAAAAATAGTATTGGCTCGCAAACAGTTCCCGCGTCAAATACGGGATACACGTTGACATGCTCCAATGCGTCGGGCTCTGCGGCAAAAACTCTTTTGATTACGGTACAGGCAATCACGCAAGCTTCTCCGGCGCTGACGTTTGGCGGCGATAAAACGAGTATCGCGCGGGGCGAACCCGTGACGCTCGCATGGTCTTCCACAAATACGAGCCAGTGCAGTGCCGCGGGCGCGTGGAGCGGGAGCAAATCCACGGCCGGGGCGGAGACGGTAATTCCCGTGGGAAATGGAGAGACACTGGATGAGGCGACCTACACGCTCATCTGCTCCGGGGCATCGGGTTCTGCGACAAAATCACTTCGTTTTACGGTTACAAAAAGCGTAACTTCCATTCCCCCTGCGGTCGGAGGCGAAATACCCGCATCTCCCCAGTTGCCTGCGCTCTCGTTTAGCGCGGACACGGCATCGTGGGATAGAGAAGGCACGGTAACGCTCTCCTGGCGGGCGGAAGGCGCTTCCTCCTGCACTGCCTCCGACGGATGGTCTGCGCCAAAATTGGTTTCGGGCACAGAGACCGTCACGCCATCAAAAGATACCACCTATACGCTTGGGTGCAGCAATGCGGCAGGCGTGGTGAGAAAATTCGTTACGGTCCAGGTCAAAGACCGGCCGCGCCTCACTCTTCAGGCAACGCCTTCATCCATTGCAAAAGGAGAATCGGTCGCGCTCTCATGGAGTTCCACTGCCGCGACTTCCTGTGTTGCCGAAGGTGGATGGGGCGGAGTAAAGGCATTGGAAGGAACAGAGAAAGCAACTCCGGAGAGATCCAGCACCTATACGCTTGTTTGTTCAAATGACGCGGGGTCCATTGCAGGGTCTGTTTCAGTGGATGTGAAAGAGCCGATAGTGCCGCAGCCCACACTCATATTTCAGATATATCCCACTTTGATTGCGCGTGGCGAGGACATCGCGCTCGCGTGGTCCGCAACGGATGTGGAGTCGTGCAGCGCGTTTGGGGCGTGGTCGGGCGAGCAGCCGGCTGACGGAAGCGCGGTGCTCTCTCCGAAAGCCGACGCCACCTACACATTGGTATGTTCCAATTCATCGGGCAGTGTGACGAAAAGCGTTTCTGTTGAGGTGCTTCCCCCAAAACCGACATTGACTCTTCAGGCAAGTGCCACTTCAATTATTCGGGGAGAATCCGCGACTCTCAAATGGATTTCAAGCGACGCGGATTCCTGCGTCGCGAAGGACGGCTGGAGCGGAGCGCGAGCGCTTTCGGGTTCAGAGAAAGTGAGCCCGACGCGCTCCACCACCTACACGCTTTCCTGCTCCAGCATCTCGGGGTCGGTGACCCAGCAGGTTGCGATAGAGGTAAAAGACAAGACCCCGCCGCCGGTGCTTGTGTTTGACGCGGATGCCGATCTGGTGGGCGCCGGCGATGAGGTGCTCCTTTCATGGGACGCAAAGTATGCCGATTCCTGCACTGCTTCTGGCGCGTGGTCCGGTAGTAAATCCTCTGCGGGCAGGGAAGCGGTAGTGCCTGCAGAGTCCTCCACCTACACATTGACTTGCACGAATTCACGGGGTTCTGCCAATGCGTCCGTGAGTGTCAATGTCCAGAAAAAGCCAAGTGTTACTTTTGCCCCGGATCTTCCCGCGATTACAAAGGGCGGTTTTGTGACGCTCTCGTGGTCTTCAAAGGACGCGGCGTCCTGCGTTGCAAAAGACGGATGGGGCGGAATAAAACCGCTCTCCGGGTCTGAGAAAGTAAGCCCCACAGAATCTACCGTCTATACGATTGTATGCTCCAACATCGCGGGTTCTGCGGTGGAGTCAGTAGCAGTTGATGTGAAAACACCGCTCGTTCGTCCGCCAACATTGACGTTCCAGAAAAATGGTCTGGTGATTCTTGGCAACGGAGGAAGACCTATAAATTCTGTAACTCTTTCGTGGTCTGCCACTGGTGTTGAATCCTGCACTGCATCCGGCGGTTGGTCAGGGAGAAAAACAGGGAGCGGGAGCGAGAGCGTAACTCCTTCCGACGATACAAGCTATGCGCTGGTGTGTACGAATACTGCGGGTTCTGTGAGAAAAGAGGTTACCGTAAATGTCGTTGGTACCGGAGCGCTACGTGAAGATGATTTCGAGATCTTTATTGATCTTGATGATGAACCGACAATTTCTCAAAAATCCGTAGTGGTCTCCGCGCCCACGCTCACGTTTGACGCAAGTTCCCTTTCCGTGACCCGAGGTCAGTCAGCGTTGCTTTCTTGGTTTTCTGCTTCCGCCTCCTCGTGCGTTGCGTCAAACGGCACCGAAGGGTGGGCAGGAGCTCGCGGAACCACGGGCGTGTATACCGTTGCACCCCTGCAGACCACCACCTACACGCTCACATGCTCCAACAGCGCAGGGCCTGTGGTAAAATCGGTGACGATTAGTGTCGCAGAACCCATTGCATCATCTCCCACGCGCGACTATGCGGTGCGACCGGTCATTTTTCTTCCAAAAGACACATCCATAGATACGGCAAAATATCGCGAGCAGGTAGACAAATCATTTGCCGAGGTCTCCTTGTGGTATCGGTCAATGCTCGGCAAGACCTTTCGGGTATTGCCCGCACTCGTCTACACGAGCAGTTTGACGAAAACACAATTGCAGGCAAAGTATCCGGGCCAGAGCACGCAGATGTGGTTTGATGGGTTGAAAGAGGCGCTTCGCGCAAACGGCCTTGACCCATGCGATGACCACCGCTTCTACTATTTTTCGCATACCATGGATAATACTCTTGGAGCCATGGTTGGTCTTGAAAATCTTGGATGCAAGATCGTGCTCCCGGGCACTGCAAATATCGGGGGCCACATGGGACGCTTGGTGGGCGGAGTGATAGACCCGAATTGGTTTGAGTCGTTTGCAGATGAGATACGGGAGGCGCAAGGAGGTGTCGCGCATGAAATAGGGCACGGACTCGGGGGTATGTGTGCCAACGGCAACTATTATAACAGCCGCGCAGATAACGGGAAGTGCGATTTCCTTCCTCATTCGCCTGCAACCGTAAACTCGGTGATGTTTCAGTGGTGGAATTTTGGAGCAGGCGCTTCGTTGATGGAGAGAGAAAAAGAAATTCTTCGCAGGAGTCCATTTATGGTTGAGTAGGAAGGTTCTCGACAGGCTCGAACAATATATTCTCCGAGCGATCCGCCAGCTGGCGGAGAGTTGAGGAGTTTCCTTTCATAAATATATATGCGAGAGGCGATTAGAAATTTTTCTCGGCAATTTGCGTTTGAGCCGGTCGTCGTCAATCGAGACCGGCTCGCGCGTCCCGCGCGCGTTGTGGTTTTGGGCATGGGCGGCTCGGGCCTTGCCGCTCCGCTTTTACTCATTGGTAAGGCCGAATTGCCGATTACGATGCATAGGGATTACGGTCTGCCATCCTCTTGTACCGATCTTAGATCGGTACAAGTGATTGCAAATTCGTATTCGGGCAATACTGAGGAGGTGTTGGATGGGTTTGAGACGGCCCTCCGTCAAGGGCTTTCAATTTTTGCAATCTCCATTGGCGGGAAATTGATTGAGCGCGCGAAAGAGGCGGGCGCGCCGTATATCCAAATGCCTGACACCGGCATCCAGCCCCGTATGGCGCTCGGACTCAATACATTGGCGCTCGCGGCAATGATGGGAGAGGAGGAGATAGTGCAGGAACTCCACGCGCTTGCCGATCCGCCATCCGCCACTGGCGGAGGCGGATTAAAACCAGAATCCGCCAGTCGGCGGATTGAAATATCCGGAAAAGCACTTGCTGAAAAACTGAATGGCAAAATACCCGTTATTTACTCGTCGCGCCGCAATCAGGCAATCGCCTACACCTGGAAAATTAAATTGAACGAGACCGCAAAAATCCCCGCGTTTTTTAATGTATTTCCGGAATTAAATCACAATGAGATGACGGGGTTTGACGTCGCAGATTCCACCCGGCCGCTCTCCGAGAAGTTCGCGTTTCTGTTTTTGAAGGACTCCGAAGACCACCCCAAGGTTCAAAAGCGGATGGAGGTGACGGAAAAATTATTTCGCGATCGCGGATTTACGGTTAAAGTAATTCCGCTTGAAGGAAAAAATGTATGGGAGAAAATCTTCTCCTCTCTCATCCTCGCGGATTGGACTGCATATTTTCTTGCGGGACACTACGGCGTAGAGGCGGAAGAGGTGCCAATGGTTGAGGAATTTAAAAAGATGATTTACACTGATTGAAGTCCGGCTTCAATCAACCAGCGGTTATGGATGAGTTATCAAAATCTGAATTCAAAAAATCTCGCGAGTTTGAGGCAATCCGCCGCGCGACGATGAGGAGGTTTTTGCTCTTGGGGGGTGCGGTTGTTATTGTCGCCGCACTTTCGGCATGGGGATTTCTCATATATCAGAACCGTTTGAAAAATCTTCCGGGACGCTTGTTTGCAAATCAAGGGCAGGAGCATATTGCGGTGAACGCCCCGCACCCCGACTATAATTCAAACCCTCCGACGTCGGGGTGGCATTACGCGCGGCCCGCGGAGTGGGGGGTCTATAAGGAGGAATTGCCCGACGGAACGCTTATCCACAATTTAGAGCATGGCGGCATCTGGATTTCCTACAAGCCTGATATCCCCGAAGACATGAGGAAAACACTTGAGGGGTTTTATGACCGGTGGGGCAGAAAAATCATTGTGACTCCACGCGCGAACAATGATGCGGATATCGCGCTCGCGGCATGGAATCGGCTGGATACGTTTTCAGTTGTCGAATACTCCGATGAACGGGTGGAGAAATTTATTAAGGCGTTCCGGAATAAGGGACCGGAATTCGTACCGTAGGTAAATGCAAATATCAAATATCAAAAATCAAAATTTAGGTGTCGCTTCGCGACTATTTTTAGATTTTAAATTGTCATTTTGCATTTTGATTTTTAATTTTTGATTTTTTTATGTACGACGTTATCATCATCGGCGGCGGGCCTGCGGGGGCCGCCGCGGCGGTTTACACCGCGCGAAAGCGTTTGAAAACGCTTCTTTTGACTGAATCGTTTGGCGGGCAATCCATTGTGTCCGACGACATCCAAAATTGGATCGGCGAGCCGCATATCTCGGGTTTTGATTTGGCAAAAAAGTTTGAGGCGCATGTACGTTCTTTCCCGGATATCGTCGAGGTAAAGACGCTGGAACGCGCAGCGAGAGTAAAAGAGGCGGGAGAAAATTTTTCCGTAGAGACCGAAAAAGGCAACACATACGAAGGAAAAACAATAATACTTTCTGCGGGGGCGCGCCGCCGCAAGCTCGGCATCCCCGGCGAGAAAGAGTTTGACGGAAAGGGTGTTGCGTATTGCTCCACATGCGACGCGCCGCTTTTTGCCGGAAAAAAAGTTGCGGTGGTCGGCGGCGGAAACGCGGGGCTTGAAGCCGTGCAGGACCTTTTTCCGTATGCGGAGGAAGTGTATCTTTTGGAATACGGAACGGCGCTTAAGGGCGATCCGGTCACACAGGAAGAAATAAAAAAGAACCCAAAACTCAAAGAAGTTCTTTTCAATGCGCAAACGCTCGAGGTGCTCGGAGAGAAATTTGTTACCGGTTTGAAGTATAAAAATACTAAAACCGGCGAGGAGACAACACTTGCAGTAGAGGGGGTATTTGTAGAAATCGGCTCAATTCCGAATTCCGAGATCGTGAAGGACTTAGTTGAGGTTGATCAATGGGGGCAGGTGAAGATTGATTCAAAACACGCATCTACGTCGCATCCGGGGATATTCGCCGCGGGCGACATCACCGACGACCCGTACAAGCAAAACAACATCTCGGCGGGGGACGCCGTCAAAGCCGCCCTTGCGGCGTATAACTACCTATTGGACCGCGAGCGGCGATGAATGCCTTACGCCTGTTTCTATTTTTTATCTTAACACCCGTGTGCCGATCGGCACATTGGTGTTAAGATAAAGAAGGTTCTTTGCTGGTTTCATGAATTTGATTCCGTGAATATGGATACATCGGCGTTATCAACAACGCGAATAATACTTGAACATCTTGTGGAGTGCGGTG
Organism: uncultured Candidatus Saccharibacteria bacterium; assembly: GCA_964501445.1. Classification (GTDB taxonomy): domain Bacteria; phylum Patescibacteriota; class Minisyncoccia; order Sungbacterales; family HO2-52-23; genus CAZCSJ01. The sequence goes on along the minus strand of CAZCSJ010000011.1, from coordinate 13,229 downwards.
TCGCAATGGCGCATGTGTTTTTGACCTCCCATCGCTCTACATCCGCGCTCGCCCGAGGACTCGCGCGCCTTGAGCGTTCTTTTCCATGCCGTCATTACGCGCCGGTCCAGAAGAGTACGCTTTCAAGCACTCTTTCGCGTCTGCACGGACAAGGATTAGTCGCGAGGGAAGGAGGCAGGAAATATGCACAGTGGCGGATTACGGCACGCGGTCGCGCCTATGTGGCAAAAGAGAAAGAGAGGGAAGCCGCACATATTTTGCCGGAAAAAGATGGAAAAATCAGATTGATAACATTTGATATTCCGGAGCAAGAACGTGCGAAACGTTCCTGGCTTAGAAGGGAACTTCTCGCGTGCGATTTTAAACCGCTCCACAAGAGCGTCTGGATAGGCGGCCGTTCGCTCCCGCGGGAGTTCATTGAAGCGATTGACCAACGCAATCTCGGCACATATGTCCACATCATCGGTTTGGATGCGCGCGGTACGCTTTCTCGGTTGCTGTCGGACGTATAAATCCTTTCTTAACATGTATGTGCCGATCGGACCATGCGTGTTTAGATAAGAGGATCTGCCGGTACGTGTCCCATTTTGACTTCATCGTGCGATACGTTATAATCCGATTACCATGCGTCAATCGCAGCTTTTCACGAAAACCCTTAGAGAGGCGCCAAAAGACGAGGTTGCCTCAAACGCGATACTCCTCATCCGCGCGGGGTACATAGATAAGTTGATGGCCGGCGTCTATTCGTTTTTGCCTCTCGGCCTCCGAGTGCTCAAAAAAATTGAGGGCATCATCCGTGAGGAAATGAATGCGATGGGAGGGCAAGAAATTCTCATGCCCGCCCTCCACCCGTTGGAAAACTATACAAAGACCGGCAGAGAGAAAATTGACGTCCTTTTCCACACCGAGGCGGTGACGGGCAATAAATTGGTGCTCGGCCAGAGCCACGAGGAAGTCGTGGTGCCGCTCGTGCAAAAATTCATCCGTTCGTATAGGGATCTGCCGCGCGCGGTCTATCAGATCCAGATGAAATTTCGAAATGAACTGCGCGCAAAATCTGGGATTTTGCGCGGCCGCGAGTTTCTGATGAAAGATATGTATTCGTTCCACCTCGCAGAAGATGATTTTGAAACGTATTATCAAAAGGTGATTGATGCGTATATCCGTGTGTTTTCCCGCGCGGGGATCGCTGACTCTACGTATCTCACGCATGCCTCGGGTGGAACATTTTCCCGCTTCTCCCATGAATTCCAGACGCTCACCGAGTCGGGGGAAGACACGATTCATCTCTGTGAGCGCTGCAGGGTTGCGGTAAACGGCGAAATCCGCAAGGAAACGCCAGAATGCCCCATGTGCGGGGGAACGGAAGCGATAGTTAAGAAATCAATTGAGGTCGGGAACATCTTTCCGCTGAAAACAAAATTTTCCGACGCGTTCGGGCTTACCGTAAAAGACCAAAAGGGAACCGACACGAAAGTAGTGATGGGGTGCTACGGCATTGGCCTCACGCGTCTCATGGGGGCAATTGCCGAACTCCACCACGATGAAAAAGGGCTTCGGTGGCCCGCATCGGTGGCGCCTTTTGATGCACATCTTATAGATTTGAGAAGCAAGAAGCAAGAAGTAAGAAGCAAGGACGAAACGGAGAACCTCTATCGTGATTTGCAGAATGCTGGAATTGAAGTGCTCTACGACGACCGCGTGGATATCACTCCGGGCGAGAAGTTTGCGGATGCGGATTTGATCGGAATTCCATGGAGGATCGTGGTGAGCGAGAAGACGCTCGAAAAGCAGGCCTTTGAACTCAAGCGCAGAGACGCGGAGGAAGTGGAATTGGTGCCGATCGGGAACATTGTAGAAAAACTCACACATGCTGAATAAACTTTTTGGTCACTTCTCAAAGGATATTGGTATTGATTTGGGCACCGCAAACACGCTTGTGTATGTCCGCGGGCGCGGCATTGTGATAAACGAACCGTCGGTGGTGGCGGTGAATCAAAAAACTTCACAGATCGTCGCGATCGGTGAGGATGCCAAACGCATGGTGGGACGTACTCCTGCCTACATTACCGCAACGCGGCCCTTGGTGTCGGGCGTGGTATCGGATTTTGAGGTAACCGAGGAGATGCTCAAATACTTCATCCGCAAAGTGCATGAGGGTTCCTATTCCGTTCTCCCGCGGCCGCGGGTGGTCATAGGCATCCCTTCCGGTGTGACCGAAGTGGAGAAGCGCGCGGTGGAGGATGCGGCAAAAAATGCCGGCGCCCGCGAGGTCTATTTGGTGGAGGAGCCGATGGCCGCGGCCATCGGCGTGCGCCTGCCGGTGCAGGAAGCGGTGGGTTCTATGGTGGTGGACATCGGCGGCGGCACGGCAGACATTGCCGTCATCTCGCTTGGAGGAATTGTGGTATCCCGTGTCCTCAAAGTCGCGGGCGATAAGTTCAATGATGACATCATTCGATTCGCGCGGGATGAGTTTAAATTGCTTTTAGGCGAGCGGACCGCAGAAGACATTAAAATTGCGATTGGGTCGGCATACGAACTTTCAGAACCAATGGAGGCAACGATGCGCGGGAGGGATCTCGTGACCGGCCTTCCCAAAGAAATCGTGGTGGATGATGCGGATATCCGTCGTGCCCTCCGCCACTCGGTCACGGTGCTTGTGAATACGATTAAAGCGACTGTGGAGCAAACCCCTCCGGAGCTCGTTGCCGACATTATGCATCGCGGGATCGTGCTTGTGGGCGGCGGGTCGCTTCTGCGGGGTCTTGATCGCCTCATCAGTGAGGAGGCGCGGATACCGGTGAAAGTCGCGGAGGATCCGTTAACCGCGGTGGTGCGTGGCACCGGTGTCATCCTTGAAGATATTGATGCACTGCAGGATGTGCTTGTCGGCACCACCTATGAGCGGGCACCGGCGTACTGACTTCTATGATGGTCGGGCGAAAGATAGCGGGCTTTATCGCGATTGCCGTACTCATTGCAACGGTACTCGTGGGAGTGCACAGCAACTGGGGCGTTCCCGTTCGCGCGTGGGGCATGCTCTTTCTCCGACCAGTATTTGAGACCGCATCTCGGGTGCGCGAAGCGGTTCGCGTTTCGGATGGGGACGAGCGCATCCGCGCGCTTGAAGAAGAGAATAGACGGCGTACGGCATCGCTCTTTCTTTTAGAAACTCTTCGCGAAGAGAATGCGGGGTTACGCCGGATGATCGGCTTTTCAGAATCCCGCCCCGGACGCGTGGTACGCGCGCGGGTGATACTCTTTACCCGCGAGCAGGGCCGCGAAGTGTTGATGCTTGATCGGGGAACAGAGGCGGGCATTGAGCGAGATGCGGTGGTGATCGATGATACGCTTTTTCTCGTCGGGCGGGTGACGGAGGCGGGTTCGGGATTTGCGAAGGTAGACATCGCATCCAATCCCGATATGCTCTGGGAGGTGGAGTTGACGTCTCTTGGCGTGCGCGCGGTCGCGCAGGGCCTTGGGGCGCGCGCGTTCTCCATGGAATACATCGGGCAAAATGTTTCGCTTGAGAAAGGGACATTTTTTTCCGTTCGCGTCGCGGGATCACCGCTCCTTTTGGGAGAAGTGGCGACGATCCGGAAGAGCGATACGACGACATTTCAAGAAGCCCGGGGAGCGCTCCTTGCGGATCCCGCGCGTATGTCGTTTGTTACCGTACTTTTGACTCAATGATCCGGTTTTCTCTCATTCTCATCGGGATTGTCGCAAGTGTGGGCGCGGCGTTCGTGGCGGGCTTTGGCGTGGCGGGCGGATTTCTTCCGGCGCTTGCCGTAACGCTCGTGTGGTTTTGGTATCTTTCGTTTGGTACAAGAATTCTTTCGGCAGCGATTCTCGGTGTTCTTTTTGAAGCGGCAAGCGTGCTTCCCGTAGGCACGTACCTGATTCTTTTTTTTATACTCGCGGGATCTGTTGAAATTTTGCAGTCGCTCGTGCGCGACCCACGGACCCCTCTCATCGGGGCAGGATCCGTGGCAGCGCTCTTTTTGGCATCCCTTGCGCTTCGGGCGTTCGTCGCGTTTTTTCTTACCTCGTTTTTATCATGAGTCCCGTTAGAGATACGGTCGATCTATTACACTATTATGATTATACTCACAGGAGAACTCTCTCTATGGGTACTCTATCGCAGTATAAATCTCTAACGGGATGAGTCTCATTGGCATGTTCTCTTCGCATTCACGGGCGATTGCCGATATTGATCCGGATGAAATTCTCGCTGATTCCGTGAGCGTGTTTGGTTCGGGCGCGAGTCCCGAGGGAAAACTTGAGCGTCCCATTGGTCCGCTCGCCTATGTGGGGCTTTTTATCGTGGTAGGAATCGGGTGTTCCGCACTTCTCGCATCCGCCTTTTTTTTGCAAGTGTATCAAGGCGACCGATGGTTTGCGGCATCTCAAGAGAATCGGTTCTTCACGCGGGTGTTAAATGCCCCTCGCGGGATTGTATACGATCGGTTCCGCGCGCCGCTTGTGGATAATCTTCCTTCCTATGGGTTGCTTTTAGAACGTGAGGAGTTGATGAGAAGACAGGGCGATCTCCTGCGCGTTACCGCGCTCCTTGGGGAGTTGCTCGCCAAACCCCCGCGTTATTTTGAGGAAGCAGGTATTCCTGTGAGCGGCGATCCAAAACGCATGCCTCCATACCTTATCGTTGCCAAAGACCTTTCCGATGATGAGATTGTGCGGATTACGGCGCGTTTGGACCTCCTTCCCGGCGTCCGGATTTTTGAAAGCTTCCGGCGGACGTACGGCGATCCGTATGCGTTTTCCCATCTGCTCGGATTTGTGGGAAAGGTCTCGGAGGAGGATCTCGCGCGCCTTGAGGGGTTGGGATATGAAGATGCAATAGGGAAAAGCGGTCTTGAGGCGTTTTACGATGACGAGCTCCGGGGACGGGGTGGGCGCAAAATCATCGAGGTGGATGCCGCGGGACGCGAGGGCCGGTTTAAACTCGTAGAGGAGCCCAAAGGAGGTGCGGCGGTGGCAACAACGATAGACGGCGGGCTCCAGAAAAAGGCATACGAAGTGTTTGAGCATTACGCGGGAAATCGGAAGAGCGGCTCGGTGGTGATACTTGACCCGCAGAGTGGTGCCGTCCGCGCGCTCGTGAGCTATCCGGGTTTTGATTCCAATAAATTCGGATATGCCCTGACCAATACGGAATTTAATGAGGTTGTGGCAAGCCCCTTAAAACCGCTCTTTAACCGCGCGATCGCAGGCGAGTTCCCTTCCGGCTCTACGATCAAACCGTTTTTTGCGGCAGCGGCATTGAGTGAACGCATCATTGATCCGGAGAAAAAAATCTACGATCCCGGATATATTGCAATCCCTAATCCCTACAAACCCGGCGAGGAGACGCGGTTTGTGGACTGGCGGCCGCACGGCTGGGTGAATTTCTATGATGCGATCGCACTCTCCGCAAACGTGTATTTCTACATCATCGGCGGGGGATACCGAGATCAGCCCGGACTCGGCATTTGGAAATTAAAGGAGTATGCCAATGCCTTTGGTATGGGCTCCATACTGGGCATTGATCTCCCCGGAGAGAAGGATGGGTTTTTTCCGGATCCGGACACCAAGCCCTTGATTGATCCCGGAAATCCGATGTGGCGCGTGGGCGATACCTATAACGTGTCCATCGGCCAGGGCGGTGTGAAGGCAACTCCCTTGCAGATTGCCGCCGCTACCGCGGCAATTGCAAACGGCGGCCGTCTCTACCGGCCGTGGATCGTTGAGGGGATTGAACGCGGCGACATACGGGAGACCCGCGGCCCCTTTGTGATCCGCGATGGAGTCGCGTCTCCGGAGGCATTAAAAGAGGTGCGAAAGGGGATGCGCCAAACAGTTACCGCAGGCACCGCGCGCAGCCTTCAGGCAGTACCGGTCGCGGTTGCCGCAAAAACAGGCACGGCGCAGGCAGGTTCAGGCCTTCCGCATGCCTTGGTTACGGTTTTTGCCCCTGCCGAGAATCCTGAGATTGCGGCGGTGGTCATGGTGGAGCATGCGGGCGAGGGATCAACCGTGGCGGTTCCTATTATGCGGGATATTCTCCAATGGTACTTTTCGCGTCCCTCTGTGGGCAGCGCGTATGCCGCACCATTGGGGTCTTGACTCCGTACATTGATTACCTATACTTGAGGTGTAAGATTACAAACAACAAGAGGTGCGACCCCCCTTGTTTTTCTATATATATGTCATACCTTTCCCGTGAGGGGTTTGAGAAATTGAAACAGCGATTGTGGGAGCTCAAAAATAAAAAGCGGCAGGATGTGGCGATGCGTCTTGAGCATGCAAAAACGCTCGGGGATCTTTCCGAAAATGCGGAATATCAGGAAGCCAAAGAGGAGCAGTCTATGATCGAAGGGCAGATCATCGATCTTGAAGAGAAAATACGCACCGCGGTGGTGCTTGCCGACGACACCCATCGTGTTGACGAGGTGAGCATAGGGTCTACGATTACCGTGGAATCGGATCGGGGTTTGCAGTCGTTTAACCTTGTGGGGTCTGATGAGGCCGATCCTGCGACGGGCAAGATTTCGAATGAATCGCCCATGGGCACCGCGTTTCTGGGGAAGAAGGTGGGTGAGACGGTTGAGGTGAAAACTCCGAGCGGTGTGAAGGCGTATAAAATCCTTGAGATCCGGTAAATCTGTTGAAATCTTGAAATTTTGAAATGTCGCGGTTCCCTCAACGGTCTCGACTGTAACCGCTCTTTCGCAGGATTCACAAGTCCTGTGTTTTGATTTAGTATGGTCTTATGGCATTAGAAGAAATCCGCTCCGAGCGGTTGAAGAAATTAGAGGCGTTTCGTTCCGAGGGGGGCGATCCGTATCCTGCAAAGAGCCGCCGCACCCATGCGATTGCCGACCTCGCAAAGAAGTTTGGCGCGCTCGCGAAATCAAAAAAGAAAGTGGTGCTTGCGGGAAGGGTTGTCGCGCGCCGCGAGCACGGGGGTGCGGCGTTCTTTGATCTCTCTGATGGCACGGGGAAATTCCAGTTGCTGTTAAAGGAGGATCTGCTCGGTGAAGATTTCGGGCGCGCAGCCGCGACGATTGACATCGGCGATTTCGTGGAGGTTGAGGGAGCATGCTTTGCGACAAAGCGCGGCGAGCGGACGCTTGAAGTGAGAGGGTGGCGGATGCTTGCAAAGTCGCTCTTGCCCCTTCCTGAAAAGTGGCACGGACTTCAGGACGTGGAGGAGCGGTTCCGCAAGCGCTATCTTGACCTTTTGGTAAACGAAGGTGTCCGCGAGCGTTTTTTGAGACGGAGCGCACTCGTGCACGCCATCAGAAGTTTTTTTGATACCCAAGGTTTTCTTGAGGTGGAAACGCCGCTCCTCCACTCAATTCCCGGGGGCGCCCTCGCGCGTCCATTCGTGACGCATCACAATGCCCTTGATACCGATTTCTATCTTCGGATCGCACCCGAACTCTATTTGAAGCGTCTGCTCATCGGCGGGTTTGATCGTGTGTTTGAGATTGGGCGCTGTTTTCGAAATGAAGGAATTGACGCGACCCATAACCCCGAATTCACCATGCTTGAGGCGTATGCCGCGTACTGGGACGAGGAAGACATGATGGGGGCGGTTGAAGACCTTTTTATGTTGCTCGGAAAGGAGTTTGGGAAAAAGGGGGCTCTTGCCGTTGGCGAGAAGCAGATTTCATTTAAAAAACCATTCGCGAGGATTGCGTTCAAAGACCTGCTTGCGCGCTACGCCCTGATTCCCCACTATGACGCGGAAACGCGGGATTCTCTGGCGGTTCGCGCGCGCCAATTCGGGATTGAGGCTGCTCCCCATGAATCAAAAGAGAAAATCGCAGACGAGATTTATAAAAAAATCTGTCGGCCGTACCTCACCCAACCGACTTTTGTCGTGCACCACCCGATTGAACTCTCGCCGCTTGCTAAGCGCCGCGCGGAGAAACAAAGCGAGGTGCGGCGATTCCAACTCATCACAGGAGGGTTGGAACTTGCAAACGGCTTTGCCGAATTGAATGATCCGATTGACCAGCGGGCGCGGTTTCAAGCGCAGGAGCGGGATCGGCAGGGTGGCGAGGAGGAGGCGCATCGCGTGGATGAGGATTTTCTGGAGGCGTTGGAGTATGGCATGCCGCCTGCGGCGGGCCTTGGTATTGGCATTGACCGGCTTCTCATGCTTTTGACGGATATGAAGAATATCAGAGAGGTGGTGCTGTTTCCGACGCTGAGACCGAAATAAATACGATGCCAATATACGAATGAATACTAATCATACTAATACCTTCTATCCATTCGTATCATTAGTATTGTTCGTATCATACTGATTCGTATCATTGGCATGCATTAGTATATTAGCATCGCGGTCATATGTTAGATATAAGGTTTATCCGAGAAAATCCAGAGAAAGTGAAAGAGTCGCTGAAGAAACGCGGCAGCGATTTTGATGTGGCCGGGCTCCTCGCGATTGACGAGAAGCGGCGTGCCGCAATTCAGGAAGTGGATGGACTTCGCGCAACGCAAAATAGTTTTGCCGACGAAATTGCGGGTCTCGCGGGAGCGGCGCGCGATAAGAAGGTGGAAGAGTCGCGGGAGGTAAAGGGTCGTTTGCGGGACGCGGAGACAGATTTGAAATCAGTGGAAGAGGAATATCTTGAGTGTATGTATGCGGCTCCCAATATCCTTGCCGATGATGTGCCGTTTGGGAAAGATGAGAGCGAAAATAAAGTTCTTCGCGAGTGGGGTACCTCAACGAAATTTGATTTTACACCAAAAGACCATGTGGATATCGGCGAGTCGCTTGAAATTATTGACATTGCGGCCGCGGCAAAAGTTGCGGGCGCCCGTTTTAACTATTTCAAAGGCGGCGCCGCACTTCTTGAGTTTGCGCTCGTTCAGTTGACGCTTGAAACGCTCACCTCTCCGGAAAAAGTGAAAGAGATCGCGGATTCCGTGGAGAAGGGATATTCACCTAAACCGTTTGTGCCGGTGGTGCCGCCTGTGATGATTCGCCCCGAGGTGTTTCAAAAAATGGGACGGCTTGAGCCAAAAGAGGAGCGGTATTATCTGCAGACGGATGACTTGTATTTGATCGGAAGTGCGGAGCATACGCTCGGCTCCATGCACGCGGATGAAATTTTGGAAGAGAAGGAGTTGCCGCTCCGCTACATTGGGTTTTCCACCGCGTTTCGCCGCGAGGCGGGCTCCTACGGAAAAGATACCCGCGGAGTGCTTCGCGTGCATCAGTTTGATAAGCTTGAGATGGAGTCATTCACGACACCCGAAGATTCTTCCACCGAAAATCGGTTTTTCACCGCAATTCAGGAGTATCTTACGCAGGTACTTGAGATTCCGTATCGCGTGGTCATCATGTGCAGCGGAGACACCGGCGTTCCCAATGCGCGCCAAGTGGATGTGGAGATGTGGATTCCTTCGCAAAATATGTATCGCGAAACGCACACTGCGGATTATATGACGGATTTTCAGGCGCGGCGTCTGAACACGCGGGTGCGGCGGCAGGACGGACATATAGAATACGCGCACATGAACGACGCGACGGCCTTTGCGATTGGCCGCACGATTATTGCGATTTTGGAAAATTACCAAGAGGCAGACGGGACGGTTCGCGTGCCAAACGCGTTGCAGAAGTACATGGGAGGAATGGAAGTGATACGGAGGGATTAGGTTTTAGGGGTTAGGGGTATGAAAGAGAATCTGCGAACTTGGATTGAAATAGACAAACGCGCGCTCCAGCATAATGTGGAGCAGTTTTTGAAATTGATTCCGAAGTCCACGCGCTTTATGGCGGTTGTGAAATCAAACGCCTACGGCCACGGACTCGTGCCGACCGCTCAAGCGCTCTTGTCCTTCCGAAGCTTTAGCGAAGGAGGATGGTTCGGCGTGGATTCCATTGTGGAGGGGTTGCGGCTCCGGAAAGAGGGGATAACCAATCCCATTCTCGTGCTCGGCGCAACGCTCCACAATCGTTTCGCAGAAGCCGCGCGGGAGAATATTACGGTGAGCATTTCAAATTTTGATTCCCTCCGTGCGCTCGCGCGCGCGAAAAAGCGCCCCGCATTTCATTTGAAAATTGATACCGGCATGCACAGGCAGGGATTTCTACCCGAAGAAACTCATCAACTGATTAAACTCATTAAACGGTATAAACTCGCCCCCGAGGGGGTGTTCACTCATTTTGCCGCGGCAAAAGATATTTTGTATCCGACCTATACCCTTGAACAAACAAAGAAATTTAAAGATACGGTTCGCGCGTTTGAAAAAGCGGGATTCAATCCGCCAGCTGGCGGAATGATCCGTCACGCTGCCGCATCCGGCGGCACACTTCTTTTTCCGGAAACCCATTTTGACATGGTGCGGATCGGGATGGGGCTCTATGGATATTTTCCTTCTCCGGAAGCGAGGTTAAACCTCTCTAGCGAGCACTATAGAGGTTTAACCTCTATAGTGCTAAAGCCCGTATTGACGTGGAAAACGGTGGTGGCAGAGGTAAAAGAAATTCCAAAAGGGTCATTTGTGGGCTATGATCTTACGGAGCGCGTAAGCCGAAAGACGAAAATCGCCGTGCTTCCGATCGGCTATTGGCACGGGTATGATCGCGGGCTCTCCACGATCGGCGAAGTGCTTGTGCGCGGCGCGCGCGCAAAACTTCTTGGCCGTGTGTCTATGGATATGATAGTCGTCGATATCACGGATATCGACGAGAAAATCAAAAATCAATCCGCCAGCTGGCGGACAAAAATCAAAAATGGGGAGGAAGTTATTTTAATAGGACGGCAAGGGAGAGAAGAGTTATGGGCAGATGAACTTGCCGGGAAAATAGGCACGAGCCAGTATGAATTTTTGACGCGTATAAATCCCCTTGTAAAACGGATTTTCAAATAAAATGTCGCCGGAAAGCAGGATTCTCTACACCCCTCGTGATGTGCGTCCGTGGAACCGGCGCGCCGAGGCGCGCCGAAAAACCCGCCTCTGGATTTTGGGCGGGTGCGCGGTATTGGCGCTCTTTCTTGCGGGTGGGGCGGTTCTCACGCGAATCCCCGCGTTTCAAGTAAAAGAGATTGAGATACGCGGCCTCACGACATTGGATTCCGAAGAAGTGCGGGGCCGCGCGCGCACAATGCTCTCGGGCGCGTATGCGTTTGTGATTCCGAGGGGAATGGTTCTTACGGTTTCCGGCAAAGGAATCGGGCGCGCGTTAATGAATGAGTTCCCGCGCATCAAGACCGTGTCGGTTAAAAAACATCTCCCCGACGCGCTCGAGATTTTCGTGGAAGAACGGACGCCGTGGGGGATTTTTTGCGGGGTTGATGGCAGATGCGCATATATTGATGAGATGGGATATGCATACGAGTCGGCCCCATCATTTTCCGGGCGGCTTGTGACGAAAGTATTGAGCGACGCAGCAATCCCGGCAATTCCCTCGCAGGCGGTGGAGCCCGCACTCATGGAGAAGACGCGCGTGATAGGCGATGAGGTAAAAAAGATTTTGAATGCATCCACGGTGAGTTATGAATTGATTTCCGATCTCCCGAAAGAAATACGCGTGGTAGCACCCGAGGGCTATCGGATTTATTTTGACCGCGAGAGCGATTTGCAAAATGCCTTTCGCGTGCTCAAAACCGTGCTCGCGGAGGAGATCAAAGACAAGCGCGCGCGTCTTGACTACATTGATCTGCGGTTTGGGAATAAGGTGTTTTATAAATTGAAGTGAGGGACAAAGTGAAAATATCAATTTTCATTTTTCCCGAGCGAACAATTTATACGAAGTATAAGTTGCGATAAGAAGTACGGGGCGTACTTTCTCGACACGCTCCGCCGCTCCAGCGGCGGCGTCGCTAAGGGTCGGCCGAGCCGTCCCCCGACGTGACGTCGGGGGAACCAAGCCATCTCGGCCTCCCATTATCGAGAAAGTACGCCCCGTACTTCTATCATCGTGGGGAGTGTGCATCGACCATCCAGGTGTTTTCAGAAGCATATCTCCTCCTAACTTCTCGCGGTTGAGGGGAATGGGGCAAAAGGAATACCTCGACCGCCTCTTTCATTTTTACTTCTGGCGGTTGAGGATATGAGCCAAATGAAAAGAGACCAGGGTTGTGAAACGCTGGTCTCTTCTTGATGTATGTTTGACATTTCTGTCACCCATTTTCCGTTTCACTTACATACCATTGCTGGTTTGCTCGTGCCACGGATGTCTTCTGATTTGATTGCCCTGCGTATTGCTACGCTGGCCAACCGCCTTTCTGACTTTTGTTTGATCTTTTTTGGAGATCCTGATGACTTTTGAAAGGTCATCGAGACGCGAAGTACATCACTCCTTAGCGCCTCTTTTTTAACTTTAACGAACGTTTGATTGGGTTTGAGAGAGTCCAACCTATCCTTTCGGATGTGTCGGGATCTTTCCCCTTCCCCATCGTTTGTCCTGGTCAGTACAGAGTTCTTTTGCAAGAAGACCTCTGCCTGTTCCAGAACCGAATCGTAGGATGAGTATAGCAAACGCACCGCGAGTGTCAATAGCAAATAGCACTGAATCTAGCCACAGTTTTTCCCCATGTTTTCCCGAGGGGCTAAAAATAAAGAGCCCCAGCGGCAATGCCGGGGCGTTTTTTAGGGACATCAGTGTCCTTTTTCTTTCTCCCTAGAATTCTATAGGCAGGGGACTCGTTGCCATCTTCTTTTGATGAGCAACTAAAGCCCTCATTTCTTCAAGTGTAAAAATTTCATTACACTCGAAGAGGTAGTCCCCTAATGAGGGATAATCCCTTCTTTTGAGTGGCGCCTTACATGTAGGACAGGCAGGCATTTGTGGCGACACCATACCATCACCTCCTTTCTCTTTTCTATTTTATGGAGTTTAGTGGACGAGGTCAATAAAAAAGGGTGAGAAGACGCCGTTGTCCCCCTCACCCTGCTGTCAGTCCTCGCCTATGGTGCCTGTGCACGATTCCTCACGGTTTAACTCCTCCGGGAGGAATTCGCCTCCGCAGTATCCGCAGAGGAATATTCTTCCTTCGCGGATCACGGAGGTTCCACAGCGTGGACACTCGAGGCGGTGGCGTATCATGTAACCACCTCCTTTCTCTCTTCAAGATAAGTTATTGAGATTATGAATGTCAAAATAAATAGAGGTGAGATACAAAGCCTGTATCTCACCCCCTGTTGTCGTGTGGCCTGCCTGAGAGAACACAGGAGGCCTATGTATAGGGTAGAGTACTTAC
>CAZCSJ010000010.1:15226-30501 GCA_964501445.1 uncultured Candidatus Saccharibacteria bacterium | reverse complement strand
CTTCCCGATCTCGTGATCTACAGCGCCTCCCTCACCGACACAGAGTTTACACTCACCGTGAAAAACAGTGGAACAGGGAGTGTTGCCCCCACCCCGTCTCTTAAAATGCAATGGTTACGGGCTAATCGCACCCCCATCTCCACCTCTTTCATATCATCGTCCTTCACATCACACTTTACTCCTTCTCCCACTGCTCCAGATGACACTGCCACTCGCACATATACTCGCAGCCAAGCTAACTCAACCAATGAATCGATCAGGATCCGTGCCCGCCACCTCTTTACTGAAATACCTGCTGAAGCGAGGACTCTCCGCATTACCCTTGATGATGGAGAGCAGGTAACTGAATCGAATGAGGGTAACAATGTGATAGAGCTTGGGCCAGTGACTTCTGCTACTACCGGCGAAGACCTCGCAGGTGTGGATGAAGAACAAGGGGTCGGAGAAATTGAAAGAGAATTAGTCGGCGTAGGGGAAGGGGCACTATCACTTTCATCACCTGTAAAATTTGAACCACGCGTGCTTCCCGGCAATCCTTTTTATGTTTTTAAAGCTATTGGAAGAGAGGTTCGCGCTTTGGTAACCATCGACCCCCAAAAAGACGCAGAACTCCGTCTTAATTTTGCCAACGAAAAAATTCTAGAAGCCAATATTTTGGTGGATCGTGGACAGACCGCACGAGCGGTTAACCATCTGGAAAGCTATACTCGCGAGCTTGAAAAAGTGAATCAATTTACCTCGCGACTTAAAGAAGGAGACAAAGAAGCCGCCGAAAAAATCGCCGAGCGCGCCACTGCAAACCAACTCAGACATCAGGTCCTTATTGGGAAAGTGGAGCGCGAAGCTCCGATTGAAAAAGTTGCTGACGTAAAAGAGGCGCGAGCAAAAACAATTGAGTCCATCGTTAAGACCGTTGCTCAACTGGATGACCCTCAAAAAGCGGAGAAAGTATTGAGCGAAACACTTACATCAGACGGTAGCCCATTCCGCAATCTCCGCAACCTTGAGGTCTTAAAAGCAGTTGAAGAAAAAGTGCCCGAAGTTGCAAAAGACGCAATTCGTCACGCGCAAGATAACACCTTAAAACGTTTTGCTGATCAAGTTGAGGCTCTGCCAGGATCTCATCGGAAATTACTTGGTGAGTATACTGAAAAAGCAGGAGGGGACGAGACGTTGTATCTGAAAGTGTTTGATGATTTTGGACAAAGAGAAGCGAAAGTAAAGACATCCGAGGAGTTTCTAGAAGCAAAAGAGAATATATTTAAGCGGCTCGAGAATCGTGTGGAAGAAATTGCGAAAAAAGATCCCGGTCGAGCCAAGGAAGTATTTATCCATCTGAAGGACGGCTCTGCCGGTGACCTACGTATTTTACGAGAAGTTGCCGGGAAATTTGATCCTAAAATTGTTGCACCGCTTACGGAAGTAAAGAAAGCGGCTGAAGAGAAATTTATTGCCACAATAAAAGACCCCGCGTTTTTTGAAAAAGAAATAAAGCGAGCCGTTGATACAAAACAAATTGCTCTCCTTGAAGAGATAAAACCGCGTTTAACGCCTCAAGAACGGGAGACAGTCACAAAGTTAGAGGGGGAACTTACCAAGCACATTACCGATAAAATTAAGTTTGCCAAAGGCGCTGAAGAGCAACGCACCCTTGTGAAGGTGTTCACTGACGATGACCCAAGGTCTCTTGAGGTTATCGGTAGAATATTTGAAAAAGAAAAAGCCGTGCGCGAGGCTCTTCTTAAAACTCAACTTGAAAATGTAAAGGTAAGGGTGGGATTATCTGAGGAAGCAACTGTGATTCTCAATCACGTACGTTCCTTAGCTGAACAGGCCTCGGTTGAACAAGAAACATATGCAGAGTGGCGGGATATGATCGCGGACTTAGAGCAATTGGAAACGCTTCCCAGGACGTCAAGTCAAATAAGAACGGAAACGCTTAGTGAGCTTCATAATCTCATTCTCGGCGCCCCCGATAACGCGCGGAGGATTGTAGACATAGCAGCGTCCGAAGTGTCTCAAAAAGATGCATCTCAGGAAGTTGTGGCTGTTTTAACTCGTATGCGTTCACTGGCGGAACAAGCTGCAGTTGAAGAAGAAACGTATGCAGAGTGGCGGGGTCTTATTTCAGATTACGAGACACTGGAGCTTAACGTTCAGCTATCAGATCGTTTTAGGAAAAAGGCGCTTCCCCGGTTACGCGGGTTAATTCTGGGCACGTCAGAGGATGCAAGAAGAATTATAGAGATAATTACGTCCGAGCTCTCGCGGATTGAGGGGGCAAAGAACCGTGTATTAGAGCAGGGAAGACAGGCGCTCACCAGCACTGCACCAGAAGATGGAAGTGCTCGGCTACTCCTTGAAGAACTTAAACCCGCCAAAATTAAAGAGGCGATGCGGCGTTTTAAGCCGGAGACTTCGCCGAGCGTCATAACTAAAAGTGAAATCGGAGATCTACGCAGTCAGTTTCAACAGAAAATTGAGGCATTGCAAAAAGAGATAGATCGTTTGTATGAGGAACTCTTTAGTAAACAGTCACGCGTACCTTCGTATTTGCTCTTAGCAAGCCTTAGAGTCAACCCAAACATTCATGCACTAAATGCTCAAAGGCACCTTGGGGTGACCCAAGCTCGTTTGAATAGATCAATGGAACGATTATCTTCGGGATTGCGTATTAATCGTTCCTCTGACGATGCGGAAGGACTTGCGATTGCCGAAAAATTCTCCGCCGAAACTCAATCCTTAATGAAGTCCGTGCAGGACGCCAATGACGCGATTACCCCACTTCAAGCCGCCGAGAGTATGGCTAACGAAGCCGCAAACATTCTCAGGCGCATGCGAGAACTTGCCGTTCAATCATCAAGCGAGACCTTGTCTGAAGAAGAGCATACCTCTGATATTGGTGTATATGCACTGTTGAGGGAAGAAATTAAACGCATATCTGAAGTAACAGAATATAACACTCTAGACTTATTGGATAACACCACTACTACTTTTGAGTTTGAGATAGATGAGATAGACGGTATTGATAATAAGGAAAATGCAAGGAGAACGATTGGGGGTATTGATAATCTGTTACGCTCTGTGAAGAGCCAGAGGGAACAACTATTAAAAAAAGCAAAAGAAGTTAGTCGCTCCAGCGAGGAAGAAATAAATAAAATGCGCTCATTGCTTCAAGAAATAAGAGCGCATTGGAAAACAAAAGCCCTACTTAAGAAAGAAAAGGCAACGTCTGAAGTAATAAAAGAAATTCCAGAACAACAGGGTAAAGTCCCAGCTCCTGTTGAGTTGAAAGATTATGGATATAGAGCCGTCTGTACTCAATTATATGATCCAGTATGCGGAGGTGACGGTAAAACCTATTCCAATCGGTGCGTTGCAGAGCAGCAAAACAAGATAAAAATAGCGTATGAAGGGGAATGCAAGGTTCTTTTACCAAAAGCTTCGGCGCCGTCGGTTGAAGTATTCACTCCAGAATCAGTAAAGATTTCGGAGCCAGTAAAATCCGTTGAGCCAATAAAAACAGAATTTGTAGAAGCCTGCACTAAAGATTATGTTCCACTATGCGGCGTCAATAATTTGACCTATACAAACAAATGCTTTATCGCTCAAGCCAAAGTGGAGATTCAGTATGCGGGGGAATGCAAACAAATTTCTACAACCACGACCGAACCCATTAAGACCGAGTCAGCCACAACCGCGTGTAGTAAAGAGTATTTTCCTATCTGTGGTACTGATAACAAAACGTACACGAATGCGTGTTACGCCAAGCAAGTTGGCATAGGCGTTCAGTATAGTGGCGAGTGCAAAGAAGTCATTCAGCCATCATCTTCTCCAGTAACCGTTGTCTACCAATGCAGTGATGGAGTTGATAATGACAAAGACGGATACATTGATTTGAAAGATGTGGGTTGCACTGACACCAAAGATAATGATGAAACCAATATTGTTAGCGCACCCGTTACGTCATCAACCGTTGTCTATCAATGCAGTGATGGAGTTGATAACGACAAAGATGGATATGTTGATCTCAAAGACCCAGGTTGTACTGATACCAAAGACAACGATGAGACAAATGTAGTAACCGCGCCATCATCAACCACAACGATCACCAAACCAACCATTTCAAGTTTTACTACCAGCGCCACGGTGATAACTAAAGGGCAGTCCGCAACTCTTTCGTGGAGCGTTGTTGGGGCGTCTAGTATTGTGTTGAGTCCCACCAAAGAAACGCTTACGGAAAGCGGCAAAAAGGTTATGACTCCTTCTCTGACTACCACCTACACTATTACTGCCACAAATGCCGCTGGCTCAATGAGCGCATCTCTCACCGTGACGGTGAAGTAAGGTATCTCGTACACCATGAACGGCGCGCAGGAAGAAACGGCCGCGGACGAGATACTTTTGGCAGGCAGAGGAATGATTTTAAAAAATAAAAAGATTATTTTCTTTGATGGGGATGGGACGCTTTGGTACCCAAAAAGCACCAAGTGGACTAAAAAGCCGAATTGGATATACGAAGAGGGTCAGAAACCGAAAGATTATTTAAAACATTTGGTCCTAACCCCGAGTACCGTAGTGGTTCTCAAGAAGTTAAAACAGCGGGGGATTTTGCTGGTAGCGCTCTCCACCCATCCGCATCTGCGTCTTGAGGCGGATTTCCATATGAATAATAAAATGGAGCATCTTAAATTGGATGCGCTTTTTGATTTTATTTATACCGCACGTCCCTATCCGTGGGGGAAGGGGAAGGTGATCGCAAGCGTTCTCAAAAAGAAAAAGATTCCGAAATCGCGCGCGCTCCTTGTCGGTGATAGTTATATTTACGATTATCTTTCAGCAAAAGGAGTGGGGGTTGAATGTCTTCTTCTTCGTACACCATATCTCACAGTGCCTCCAGAAGAGAAATCAATTAAAACGATTAAAAAGTTAAAAGAGCTTCTATAAAAAATGGGCGAGGCGGGACTCGAACCGACACGGGCTTGACATAAGTTTATCTTTAGATAAACTAAATAATAACTATGCAGAATCTTATTGGACTCAAAGAACTTCGGGAACGCACCGATACTTATATTACCGAAGTGCAAAAAGGAAAATCGTTTATCGTGGTGAGGCGTTCAAAACCCGTATTCAAACTCTCTCCGCCGGACGAGGATACCGAGGCGTGGGAACGGGTAGTGGATCTGACGAAGGTTAAAAAAGGAGGTGTGGCACTCCGCGATTTACTCTCCCGCCTCTAACTTTTTGTGGATAAAATTGAAAAGGCGCTCCGGAGATTGACCCCAAAAGAGCGGAGATGGGTACGAGAGATACTACAGAAGTTGTCTCTGAATGACACGGCTGCTCTTGATGTTAAAAAGTTGAAAGGGAGAGATGATATTTTTCGCGTGCGCAAAGGCGATATACGAATTATCTATCGGAAGAGCAAGGATCAAAAGATTTTTATTTTGGCAATTGAACGCAAACGGGAAGATACCTATCGATGAAAGGAAATGGGCGAGGTGGGATTCAATTTCCTTCTCGGAAATTCCGGGGGTCGTTTTTATCAAACACTCGTTTTACTCGTGAGTCAGTAGAAACGATCCCGCGAAACGCAAAGCAATTTGCGTTTCGCCCCACTCGGGATTACTTGATGCCGCCGGTCGGAGTCGAACCGACACGGGGTTGCCCCCAATGGATTTTGAGTCCATCGCGTATACCAGTTCCGCCACGGCGGCATATTCTCGTCCGCCAACCGGCGGACTCGTTCAAAAAACTGTGCGCCGTGGCGGCCCGGGGCGCTTTTGCGCCCGTTGAATGTTTCCATTCAACCCACGGCGGTAAAATTAGTGCGGGGTGAATCTGCCATTCCACCACTCGCCCTCGGGTTTCCATAATAGCCCGATTTGGGACTTTTTTCAATTGAAATTTTGTGCCGCTTCCGGTATGGTGGAGAGTACGTATGGCGCGCATTATTTCACTCTGTAATCAAAAAGGCGGCGTTGGAAAATCCACCTCCTCTCAAAATTTGGCGGTTTTTCTCGCGGCACTCGGAAAAAAAGTGCTTCTCGTTGATGTAGACCCGCAGGCGAATGTGACTTCGGGTATGGGTGTGAATCCCCGAAAGATCGAAAAAGGAGTATATGATGTGCTTATTCGAAAACTGCCTGCCGAGGATGCGGTTCAGAAAACCGGAGTGCTGAATGTGGATCTCCTGCCCGCAACATCTGCGCTTGCGGGCGCTGCCATTGAACTCGTTGACATCAAGAATCGGGAGTATAAACTAAAGGAAGCGCTTGAACCCATCCGACGGAAATACGACTTTATGGTGATTGACTCGCCTCCGAGTTTGGGACTCCTTTCTATAAACGCGCTCACCGCATCGCAGAAGACCATCATTCCTGTCCAGTGCGAATACTACGCGCTTGAGGGACTTGCCGATGTGTTCCGGACGATTCAGTTGATCAATGCGAATTTGAAGACGCGGATCGGGCTTTTGGGGGCGCTCCTCACGATGTTTGATCGGAAGTCGCGTCTGCACCGGGCGGTACAAAAAGAAATCCGCCGAAAGTTCCCCGGATATGTGTTTGATGCCGTGATTCCGCGGAATATCAGTTTGGCAGAAGCGCCATCGTTTGGTAAAAGCATTTTGCACTACGACCCGTATTCACATGGCGCAAAAGCATACAGGAAATTAGCGGAGGAGATATTGAAGTTGGAAGGATTACGTATGAGTTAAATCAGTTTTTAGTTTAATGAGTTTTGATCGCAGTGCGATCTTGCAGTTAACTCATTAACTCGTTAAACTCAGTAACTAATAAAACTTATGGAGCCCTTAGGCCGCGGCCTTGAATCATTAATACCCGCAAAAGCGCCGGAAGAAATTCCGGAGGTGGTGCATGCGTCCGAAGAAACACTTGCAGGCGACCCGAAGGTATCGGCGACCGCTCCGATAGATACCTCGATCGCGAGGTCCCGCTACACGCCGAAGGTTGAGGAAGTAATGACTCCGCGCCGAGGCGAGTCGGTGTTTTGGATTGAGATTGATAAAATTGACCCCAACCCCCTTCAGCCGCGCCGCGAGTTTGACGAAGAGGCGTTAAAAAATCTTGCCGACTCCATTCGAGCGCATGGGGTCCTCCAGCCGGTGCTTGTCTGCAAACGGGAGGAGGACAAGCCCACGGGGCTCGATGTCCGCTACGAGCTCATCGCGGGCGAGCGGCGCATGCGCGCGGCGCGCCTCGCGGGTCTGTCGTCAATTCCGGCGGTGATCCGTGTTGGCATGCCCGCGGATCAGTTGAAATTGGAATTAGCACTCATTGAAAATGTCCAGCGTGAGGATTTGAATCCCATGGAGCGCGCAAAAGCATTCAAACAGCTGATTGACCAGTTTCATCTTTTGCAGCGCGAGATTGCAGTGCGTATTGGAAAGTCGCGGGAAGTGGTGGCAAACTCGCTCCGGCTCTTCTCGCTCCCGGAAAATATCCAGGAGGCGATTGGTGAGGGTCGTATTGCAGAAGGCCATGCGCGCGCGATTTTGCTTGCGGGCGATGACCCGGTAACGCAACAGGAAGTATTTAATGCGATATTGATTGACCGTCTGAATGTGCGGGAGGCGGAGAATCGCGCGCGGCATATCGGTGGGAAAGTGTTTATTCCCCGCAAGCGTCATGCCGCAGTGCAGGATCCGCAGATACGCGCCTGGCAGAATCGGCTGCAGGAACAGCTCGGCACAAAAGTGCGTTTTGAGAAATTGGGCGACCGCGGAAAAATTGTCGTGGAGTTTTATTCCGACGAGGAGTTGCGGGGGATTCTGGAAAAACTCATTCAGGAGGCCTAGCGGAGTTTGTAATTTATTTCTTCCACTCCTTTGACTTCTCTCATTCGCGTGATCAGGCGTTCAAGGTCGGTTCTGTTTTTGAATACCGCGTGGATCACAAGCACCGGGTAGAGACGGTTTTTTGATTCCGTGACCACGCTCTTCATCGGGATTTTCTGCCGAGCGAAGACCGAAGAAATTTCGCGCAAAATCCCGATGCGCTCGCGCACCGTTGCGCGAAGCTCTACGGTTTCACCCCCGCGTTTTTCAAAGAGTCCGGTTTCCTCCGATCTTCGCCAGAACGCGGAGATTTTTTTTCGCGCCTGTGAGGTTTTCACGAACGTCATCCAGTCGCGGCTCGGTTTTTTATTTTTTTGCGTGATGATCTCTACCGTCTCGCCGTTCCTGAGTTCATAATCGAGCGCTACCATTTTTCCGTTTACGCGCGCGCCCGACGCCGTGGCGCCGATGTCGGTATGCACGGCATAGGCAAAGTCCACCGGCGTTGCCCCCTCGGGGAGGTTGATCACATCGCCCTTTGGGGTCAACACAAAAATCCGATCGCGCAGAAAATCAATTTTGAGCGATTCAACGAATTCTTCAGGTCTTTTGAATTCTTTTTGCCATTCGCGGAGCTGCTCAATCCAGTGAAGCTCGTGGGAGGCGGCAAACGATGCTTCCCGTTTGCGATACCCCGCGCCTCCTTTCTTTTCGGTATATGCCCAGTGCGCGGCAATGCCGTTTTCCGCCTCCGTCTGCATCTCTGGCGTGCGAATTTGAAATTCCACCATTTTCTCTTCCGGTCCCACGACGGTCGTGTGGAGGGAGCGGTAGCCGTTGGGTTTGGGGACCGCGATGTAGTCCTTCATCTGTTCGGCAAGCGGCGTCCAGAGATTGTGGATGATGCCAAGCGTGGCATAGCAGTCCTCAATGGTGGGGACAATGATGCGGAGCGCAATTAAGTCCGACACCTTCTCAATATCCATGTCGTAGCGGAGGAGTTTTTTGTAGAGCGAGTAGGAGTGCTTCGCGCGGGCATCCAGTCCCAGGAATTGAATGCCGGCGTTTTGCAGGTTTTGGGCGACCACCGGCTTTACGCGCTCCACATAGTGTTTTCGGTCTTCAAAGTGGTCTTTTAATGCCGTCATGAGCCACGCGTGTTCTTTGGGGTAGACGTAGGGGAATGCGAGGTCTTCGAGCTGGCTTCGGAGCTCTCCGATGCCAAGCCGGTTTGCGAGCGGCGCGTAGATTTCAAGAGTTTCCAGAGCGATCCGTTTCTGTTTTTCCGGAGGGAGGAAACCGAGCGTGTGCATGTTATGGAGCCGGTCTACGAGTTTTATCAAGACAATGCGAATATCCTCGGCAATCGCGAGGAACATTTTCCGTAAACTCTCTGCAGAGCGTTCCACCCCGCGGTAGCGGAGGCGGTCCAGTTTCGTGACACCCTCCACAAGAAACGCGATCTCTTCTCCGAACTGTTTTTTTAGCGCGTCGCGCGTGTTTGGCGTGTCTTCGCAGACATCGTGCAGGAGCGATGCCGCAATGGTTTCATCGTCCAGTTTCAGTTCGGCAATGCGGAGCGCCGTTGCGAGCGGGTGGGTGATGTAGGGGTCGCCGGATTTCCGTTTCTGGCCCGCATGGGCTTTGGCGGCAAAGGTATAGGCGCGGCGGACCAATGCGAGTTCTTCTTCCGTCCGCCCCTGTGCCTGCATGAGTTCAAGGATCGGGGTGAGTGTGGGAGCAATTGTCATTATACCTCTGTGTGTGAGCCGTCTGTTTCCCCTTTTTCTTTTTGCAAGGGATTCTGCCAACTCGCGAAATCGCAGGCGGGGTAGCGCGAGCACCCGTAGAATATTTTTTTTCGTGCGGTGCGCCGCACAATGACATCTCCCTCGGTGCATTTCGGGCATTTCATGCCAATGGTTTCGGGTGCGGATTTGATCGGCTTTGCGTTTTTACACTCGGGAAATCCGGAACAGGCGAGAAACTTCCCGAAGCGGCCGAGTTTTATCACCATCGGGCGTCCGCATTTTTCGCAGACCTCGCTCGTTTCCTCCACGGGCGTTACTTTCTCTACTTCCTGATATTTTTCCGCGAGGTGCGCGGCGAATGGCTCGTAGAATTCCCGTATCACCGGCTGCCATGCTTTGGCGCCTGTTGCAATTTCATCAAGCTCTTCTTCCATGCGGGCGGTAAATTGGAGGTCTACAATTTCCGGAAAGTGCGCGACAAGAAGGTCGTTTACGATTTTTCCGGTTTCGGTCGGTTTGAGAGAGCGGCGCTCAAAGCGCTCCACATACCCCCGTGTTTGAACGGTTGAGATGATGGGCGCATAGGTTGAGGGGCGGCCAATACCGTTTTCTTCAAGGGTTTTTACCAGTGTCGCTTCGGTAAAGCGTGCGGGCGGCTGGGTGAAGTGTTGGGACGGAGTGAGTGTTTGAAGATCGAGCACCGCATCTTTTTCTACATGGGGAAGGTCAACCTCCGCGAATTTTGACGGATAGATTTTCAAAAATCCGTCAAAGCGAAGGGTCTGCCCCGTGGCGCGGAATGTAAAATTGGTAACGGGTAATTGATTATTGATAACTGCTTCCACATCTATTGTGGTTGCGTCAAAGAGCGCCTGCGGCATCTGTGTCGCAATGAACCGGCGCCAGATGAGGTCGTAGAGCTTGAATTGGCGCGGGTCAAGAAATTGTTTTACGGATTCGGGCGTGCGGTGCGGGTCGGTGGGACGGATCGCTTCATGCGCTTCCTGCGCGCCTTTTGTTTTTGTTTTGAAACGCCGGGGTGCGGGAAGCGTATATGGCGCGCCGAGTTCCTGCGCGAGCCATTCAGATGCAGTGCGCAGCGCCTCTTCGGAGAGATTCAACGAGTCCGTACGCATATAGGTGATGAGACCGGTGGCGCCTTCGCCAAGGTCCATGCCCTCATAGAGTTGCTGGGCTACCATCATCGTTTGTTTGGTTGAAAATCCGAGCCGGCGGAATGCGTCTTGCTGAAGCGTGGAGGTGGTGAAGGGAGATGGCGGATTTTTTGCAACCGACTTTCGTTCAACCGCGGCCACACGCCAGGATGCGCCCTCTATGTTTTTGATGATCTCGTCGGCGCGCGCTTGTGTGGGAATCGCAAATTTTTCAAGCGTCTCCTCCCCGATTTTTATGAGCGACGCCTCAAATTCCTTACTCTCTTTTTTGAGGAGTGCCGAAATCGTCCAGTACTCTTGGGGCACGAACGCCTCAATGTCTCGTTCCCGTTCCACGATCAGCCGCACGGCGACCGATTGCACACGTCCTGCGGAAAGTCCTCGGAATACTTTTTTCCAGAGAAACGGCGAGAGTTTGTAGCCCACCAGCCGGTCAAGCACCCGGCGCGCCTGCTGGGCATCTACCCGCTTCATGTCTATCCCGCGAGGATGGGCGAGCGCCTCTTGTATCGCGCGCTCCGTAATTTCATGAAATACGATCCGTTCAATCGAGAGTTTAGGGTTTAGGGTTTTGGTTTTAGGATTTTCCAAGCCAAGGGCTTGGGTGAGGTGCCACGCGATCGCCTCTCCTTCGCGGTCCTCATCGGTTGCAAGGATTATGCGCTCTGCGTGTGTTGCCGCACTTTTAAGTTTTTTTACCGCCGTGCGGGCTTTTGGCGGGATCACATACTTTGGACTGAAGTCCGTTTCCACGTCAACGCCAAGCTGTGAGGCAGGAAGATCGCGCACATGCCCAAAACTTGATTCAACAAGAAAATTGCTCCCGAGGAAACGCGAGATGGTGCGAGCTTTGGTGGGCGATTCTACGATGACGAGCGTTTTTGCCATGTGTCTCCCCCCAGATTACATACGAGCCCCTTCAAGTCAAGGAGCGAGAGGGTCGCGATGATATCTCCGGTGGGCATATGAGTTTTTGATTTGAGGTCATCCACGTTTTGAGATTCTTCAAGATGCGCGAGGAGCGTTTTTTCCTCTTCTGAGAGTCGGGTGGCGTGGGCAGGGGCCGTGTCGGCGGTTTCCATCTGGAGATTCCATTCCGCAAGGATGTCATCGGCGTGGCGCGCGAGGATCGCGCCCTCGCGAAGGAGTTGGTGCGGGCCGTGGGATGCGGCAGAATACACCGGCCCGGGGATCGCAAAGACGTCGCGATTCTGCTCAAGCGCGTATCGCGCGGTAATGAGGGCGCCGGAACGTTCGCGCGCTTCGGCCACGAGCACCCCGCGCGAGAGCCCTGAAATTATCCGATTTCTCTGGGGGAAATGTTCTTTTACTGCGGGCGTTCCGGGCGCGTATTCGGAGAGTACGGTTCCTCCTGAGGACACAATGCGCGCGGCAAGTCCGCGGTTCTCCGGCGGAAAAATAGAATCGCGGTCAATTCCCGAGCCGAGCACCGCAATCGTGATGCCGCGAGCGTCAAGCGCTGCGGCATGCGCCTCGGCGTCAATGCCGGTTGCAAGCCCGCTCACGATTGCGATGCCGCGTGCCGCGCAATCGCGCGCAATCGCGCGCGCGACTTCCCTGCCATACGAGGTGGGCCGGCGCGTGCCGACAACCCCCAAACGGATCTCGGGCCATGCATCCGGGGAGGCACCCTGCCCATAGAGGATAACCGGAGGGGTTGGAATCTCGCGCAGCATTGCGGGATAGCGGGCGTCGTCTTCCGTGAGAATCCAGATTTCGCGTTGCAGTACCGTCTGCATCGCGTGATCGGGGTTGATTGCCGGACGGGCCTTTTCAATTGCTTCTCTGATATCCGCGCGTATGCCCGCATGCTCAAGTTTCGCGCTATCTGCCTGCCACGCCGTTTCAAAGGAACCGAAGTGCTCTTTTAACGCGCGGAGCGTGGCGGGCCCGACATTCGGGATGGCATTGAACGCATTGAGAAATATAGTATCGCGCTCCATCACGATTGGTTGTAGGTGTTCATTGCGGCATCAGGATTTTCGGTGATGGCGATGGTGAGGGCCTCAAGGGTGCGGCGCGCCACTTTTTTTATCACGCGCATGTCTTCAGGCGTCCATTTTTTGAGGACAAGGCGCTCTGCGGGGATCCGCCGGCTGGCGGATTTGCCTGCAATGCCAATGCGAAATCGCCAAAACTTTGTGGTCTTGAGCGCGCGAATAATCGACTCCACCCCTTTGTGTCCGGCTGAGCGTTTCCCAAAAGAAAGTTTTGCGCGGCCGAGCGCAATATCCGCGTCATCATGCACCAGAAATATGGCTTTGGGTGGTATTTTGTAGAAACGGATAACGGGTGCGACACCCGCACCCGAGCGATTCATAAATGTGTCAGGCAGAACAAGCGCTACTTTTTCTTTTCCGACTTTCCCTTCGCTCACTCGCGACTGCCAGTTTTTTTCAAAGCGAAATTCTGGGAATCGGATATGCGCGCGGAATTCCTCCACGATTTCACGCCCCACATTGTGGGGGGTTTTTGCGAAACGCGCGTCAGGATTGCCAAGGCCAATGAAGAGAAGCACGGATGAGTTTACAGATTACCTTCTCATCAGTATAATGAAACCCATGTCAGAGAGCAAAAATGGAGAGTATACTCCTGAAGGAGAGCGCGGCAGCGCCCCGCATGAAGATCGTTGGCATCTCGCATTTGTCATTGCCGCGGCCCTCGCGGCCGTGCTCCTCATACGCTCGTTTATTGCCCAGCCCTTTATTGTGCGGGGCGCATCGATGGAGCCGAGTTTCTTGAATTACGAGTATTTGATCATTGACGAGCTTTCCTACCTCATGGACAAGCCCCAACGCGGAGACGCGGTGGTGTTTCGCTACCCGCGGGATACACGGCAGTTTTTTATCAAACGCATTGTGGGGCTTCCCCACGAGCGCGTGCGTATTGCCCAAGGCCGGGTGCGTATCGTGAGTGAGGCAGCGCCCGACGGCATACTTCTTGACGAGCCCTACCTTGATCCCCCGAATCGCACCACGCGGCCGGATATGGAAGTGGCGTTGGGTCCTGATCAATACTTCGTGCTGGGCGACAATCGCGATGCGAGTTTTGATTCACGCACATGGGGGGCGCTTGAAGGGCGGTTTTTGGTGGGGAGGGCGCTTTTGCGCGCACTGCCGTTCACGCGCTTTGGCCTCATACCGGAGTATTCATATTAATACGTTACTACGATGCCCAGAACTAAAAGAACAATTCCGGAATTCATTGTAACACTTGATCGTCTGCCCGATATGGAACGGGTGTTTCAGGGAATTCGGCGTGCGGTCTCTTCGCTCTCCTCGTTCTACGGATTTTCCCATATGATCACGGGATGTATGGAAGACGCCGCAACGTTTCTCGCGCTCGGAAAGGCAGGATTTCTCGGGGAGCGGCATCTTTTGGATGAACGGGCGTTGCGCCAAAGCGGTGTGGTCGCGCGGCCGTCTGTGGCGCTCTCGCTCCTGCGCGCGTATGTCTCCCATGCCATGCATGATCTCCCGCATCCCCTGAAACTTTCCGGGGAAGGAGAAGTGGTTTTTGTGCCATCCGGCGCCCGTGGTTCTCCCGAAGGCCACTGGGAGTGGGGAATGGTGATGATCGGAGAAACAGGACCCATTGCGGAGGCAGAGCTCATTCAGGTACTCACAAAAGCCGCGCGGGAAGCAGGTCTTGATGCGTCGGGACTCCTCCTTCGGGTACATGCCGTGGGGTGCCGCCAGTGCCGTCCGCTTTTCCGCGCGCCGTTCACCGCCTATTTTCGAAACCGTCTCTCGCGCATGTGCCGCAATTGCCGCACTAACTTTAAGCGTACGCCGACCTCGCTCCTTGGGTGCAGAGAGGAGCAGTGCAAAATCGTTTCCTCCGGCGCTCCCCAGATGCTGGATTTTCTCTGCGATGCGTGTAAAAAGCATATGAGAGCAATTCTTGAGTTTCTTGATGAAGCAGAAATTCCCTATTTCCTTGACGGAAAACTCTTTCGCGAGGGCTCGTGGTTCCATACGATCCTCTTTGAACTCACGGTCGCACCTCCTCCGTCCGATAAAGTTGAGGATCCGCCCACGTGTGTGATAGGCGAGGGGGGGCGCATTTCCCGCGCGGCAGAAGTCATCATCGGCAAGCCCGTGGAGGTGGCGGTCGCCTCACTTTTTCTTGACCGCATTGAGCGCGTGCTTCCGCAGGGAGGGAAAAAGGCATCGGCGAGCAAGCCCGTCCGCGTGTTTCTCGTCCAGCTCGGCGATCTTGCCAAGCGCCGGAGTTTGACGCTTATTGAAGATTTACGGAGGGGCGGAGTAGACGTGCGGGAGTCGCTCGGAAGAGATTCGGTGAAATCCCAATTAAAGATTGCCGAGAATCTCGGAGCCGAGGTCGCACTCATCCTCGGACAAAAGGAAGCGCTTGAACATACTATTATTGTTCGAGAGGTCGTATCCGGCATTCAGGAGACCATCCCGCAGGATCGGCTAGTGGAGTTTTTGAAGAAGAAGCTTAAAAAGTAATGGACTGTCTTTTTTGTAAAATCATATTGGGAGAGATTCCCTCTGACACCGTCTA
>CAZCSJ010000010.1:6528-15126 GCA_964501445.1 uncultured Candidatus Saccharibacteria bacterium | reverse complement strand
TGGACTGTCTTTTTTGTAAAATCATATTGGGAGAGATTCCCTCTGACACCGTCTATGAAGACGGTGATGTAAAGATTATCAAGGATATCCATCCCGAGGCGCCGGTGCATCTCTTGGTGCTTCCGAAGACCCATGTGGAATCAATCGCGCACCTCCAAGCAAATCATTCGGACGTGATCGCCGCGATGATTTACGCGGCAAAACGCGTTGCGGCAGCGCAGGGACTTCGGGGATATAAGCTTGTGTTCAATGTGGGGCGTGAAGGAGGGCAGATAATTGATCATCTCCATTTGCATATCCTTGGCGGATGGGGTACTAATAACTAATAATTAATAACTAATTATTAACGTATTGTATGGTATTCGTTGTCCGAAAGGAAAGTGAAACCACTGGGGCGCTCCTGCGCCGTTTTACCCGAAAAATGCAGATGTCGGGAATTTTGGTGCGCGCGCGCCAGAATCGGTTCTACAAGTCAAAACCCACGAAACGCAGCGTCCATGAACGGGCACTCCGCAGGATTTCGGTTGCGCGCGAGCGAACCCGTCTTGAGAAGCTGGGGAAATTGAAGAAAGACGAGCGCTAGCGCGCAGTGCTATACTATTATTAGTCCTTCTTTACCCTCCTATCCAGGAAGCCATGGTGATTATGCCTGTCCCTTGGAGGGGTCCCTAAAGGTCGAGCCAATTCTAATATACTATCCGTCATTTACTATGCTATTTACCCCAAAAGGTTTTCTTACAGTGGGAGGTGTGGTTCTGGTGCTCGTCGGGATCCTTGGTTTTGTGGGAGTGACCGGCCCCATGCCGGAGAGTAGCTTATTCGGATCTGCGTGGTGGTTTGATAACGGCGAGAACTGGGCGCATCTGCTTCTGGGTGTGGTGGCTCTTCTTGCGGCCTATGTACTTCCGATGGGCGCACAGCGGAGCTTGGTGATGCTTCTTGGCGTGGTGGGCGTGCTCATTGGCCTTTACAGCGCGGTCTACTCAACTGAATTTCTGGGCGCAAACCTTGAGAATCCGGCTGACACCCTTCTCCACCTTGTGGTCGGCGCATGGGCGCTTGCCGCATCGTGGAAAAAGACGGGAATGATGTAGTCGCCTCTCCGTATACCATACAAAAAGACATTCCATCCCGGGATGTCTTTTTGTTGCAGAAATTTCAGAATATGTGCAACAATACGGCTAATGACACTCGCTCAACAACTCGCAGAGGACATGAAGGAAGCGATGAAGGCGGGCGATGCGTTTCGCTTGTCTGTGATCCGCATGCTTTCTGCCGCGCTCCACAATAAAATGATCGAGAACCGGGGACGGGGTCAGGCGGCGCCCATGACAGACGAGGAGGGTACTGCCGTGCTCCGCACCGAAGCAAAGAAACGGCGGGATGCGGCATTGGAATTCGAAAAGGGCGGGAGACGCGAGCTTGCGGAGAAAGAAAAAAGGGAAATTACGGTCATTGAGAAATATCTTCCCGCGGAACTTTCCGATGAAGAAGTGAAGAAAACGGTGAAGGAGGCGGTAGCGCGTCTCGGGGCAGGGCACAATGATTTCGGGCGCGTGATGGGGGAGGCGATGAGGACGCTCAAAGGCCGCGTATCAGGGGAGCGGGTGGGTGAAGTGGTGCGAAGAGTGCTCGGCGCATGACGAGGGTCTGGGGAACAGGTATCGCGCGTCTGCGTCGTCTCCTGCCGCGGGCACGTGCGGCGCGTCTGCCGCGCCACATCATGGTGGTGTCTGTCCCTAAAAAAGAGGCAGTTCGTTTGAGCAGGCGTTTTCACAAGGTACGCACACCTGTCAATGTGCTCTCATTTCGATACGGTCCGGACTACGGTGAGATTATTGTGTGTCCCGAAGTGATACGCCGCGATGCGGTTCTGCAAGGCAATACCTATACTTTTCAAATGACATGGATGCTCGTCCATGGTATTCTTCACTTAGCAGGAGTGCACCATGAGAAATCACGCACCATCGCCGAGAAGAGCGAGCGATGGGAGCGTACGATTTTGAAAAAGATTTTTGGTTCAGAT
The DNA here is from genome assembly GCA_964501445.1 of uncultured Candidatus Saccharibacteria bacterium. Classification (GTDB taxonomy): domain Bacteria; phylum Patescibacteriota; class Minisyncoccia; order Sungbacterales; family HO2-52-23; genus CAZCSJ01. The sequence goes on along the minus strand of CAZCSJ010000010.1, from coordinate 13,100 downwards.
ATACACATTACCCCTAATCCCTAATTCCTCGTACTGTGGCGCGTGATATTATCGCAGCATTAGATGTGGGTACTTCCACGGTGCAGACCGTGGTGGCGGAGCGTGAACGGGGAGGGAACGGGGTAACGCTTTTGGGCGTAGGAGTTGCTCCGTCTGCGGGCATTCGGCGGGGGATGGTGGTGGATTTGGAGGATGCCACGCGCGCGATCCAGCAGTCTCTTGCGGAAGCATCCCGCGCGGCGGGCGTGCCGATCCGTTCGGTATGGCTCGCGGTGGGAGGCGCCCATATTAGCGTGTCCTCTTCCCGGGGTGTCGTGGCAGTGTCGCGCGCGGACGGCGAGATTTCTCCGGAAGACGTCAGGCGCGCAATCGCCGCGGCGGAAAGTTTTATCCCCAAACATCCGAATCGCGAGGTGCTCCATATTATTCCGCGCGACTTCAAAGTGGATTCCGAATCCGGGGTAAAGGACCCCGTGGGTATGCACGGGTTCCGATTGGAAGCCGACACCCTGATCATTGAGTGTGCGACCCCTTCGCTTAAAAATCTTTTGAAGGCCGTAGAGGCATCGGGTGTGCGCGTGGAGGATTACGTATTCGGAGCGCTTGCGGCTTCCGAGGCAGTGCTCTCAAAGCGTCAAAAAGAGCTTGGGGCGATGCTTCTCGATATTGGGGGAGGGACCGCGAGTTTTATGGTGTTTGAGGACGGCGCGCCACTCCATGCGGGCGTGCTCCCGATCGGCGGAAATCATATCACCAATGACGTGGCGATCGGTTTTCGGACGCAGGTGGACATCGCCGACCATGTGAAGCTCGCGTACGGCACATGCCTGCCGGCAGATGTTTCAAAGAAAGACGGCATGATCCGTTTTGACGACCTCCCGTTTGACATGGGGGTTCACGTAGGCACTGCCGAGTGGCGGGAGGAGGGAAAGAAGCAAAATAGAGTGGAGAGCGCGGGGTATTCGCGTAGGTCTCTTGCCGAAATCATTGAAGCACGGCTCCAAGACCTTTTTGAGCTCCTCCAAAAAGAGTTGAAGCGGGTGAATCGGGTAGCACTCCTTCCCGCAGGGGTGGTGCTTGTGGGCGGCTCCTCAGCGCTCCCCGGGCTCCTTGACCTCACCAAGCAGGAGATGAAGCTTCCGGTATCGCGCGGAACGCTCGACCACTCCCCTATACTCATAAACGAGGAGCGTGCGCCATCGTTTGTCACCGCAGTGGGAGTGCTTCAATGGGCCGCAGAAAAAGGAGGGGAATCAAGTCGCTTTGGTGCCTGGCGATTGCCGAAATGGGCAAATTTCTCATGGCTCAAGTGGTTCCAATCGTTTCTCCCATAGGGCATGTGGGAATAATGTGAATAACCCGTGCATTGTCCGTTATATGTCTCTTATGATACGCTGAACAATACTTTCATTTTGCATTTTGATTTTTACTTTTTTATTTTGAGCAAGAGCGAACATGCCCCGTAATACAACCTCGACAATTAGACGCGTGCAAGAAGCATAGTACACCCAATAGCATGGTACATGGATACCAAGATATGAATAATCAATTACCATTCACTCACGACCACAAGCTGCTTCGCAGCAGTCGAGGTTGATATACGGGGATGCCTCAATTAAAACCAGATATTGAAACCTACGCGCGGATTAAAGTGGTCGGCATCGGCGGTGGCGGCGGGAAAGCCGTGACCCGCATGGTGGATCATAAAATCCAAGGGGTGGATTTCGTGGCAGTCAATACCGATGCCCAAGATCTCCATTTCACAAAAGCCCGCATAAAAATTCATATAGGCAAAAATCTTACCAAGGGTCTTGGTGCGGGCATGAATCCTGAAATAGGGAGGCAGGCCGCAGAGGAGAACCGTGACGAACTCCATGAGGCGTTTAAGGGCGCGGACATGATTTTTATCACCTGCGGCCTTGGGGGCGGCACAGGTTCGGGCGCCTCTCCCATTATTGCCGAAGTCGCGCGGGACGCGGGGGCGCTCACAATAGGGGTTGTCACCAAGCCCTTTGGATTTGAGGGAACCCAGCGTTCACGGATCGCGGAAGACGCCTGGCTCCAGTTAAAAGACAAGGTGGATGCTTTGATCACGATTCCCAATGATCGTTTGTTGAGTGTCATCGAGAGACAGACCTCGCTTTTGAATGCATTCGTGATTTGCGATGACGTGCTCAGACAAGCAATTCAGGGCATCTCCGATCTTATTATTACCCCGGGGATCATCAATGTGGATTTTGCGGATGTCCGCGCGATTATGCACAATGCCGGCTCTGCTCTCATGGGCGTAGGGTATGGCTCGGGCGAGGAGCGGGCGGTCGCAGCCGCAAAATCAGCAGTGAGTTCTCCGCTCTTGGATGTAGCGATTGATGGCGCGCGCGGGGTGCTCTTCAATGTGTCCGGCGGACCGGATATGACCATGTTTGAGGTAAATGAAGCGGCAAAAGTGATCACCGCCTCAATTGATTCTGACGCAAAGGTGATTTTCGGCGCGGTGCATGATGAGAAATTGAAGAAAGGGGAGATTAAAATTACAGTGATTGCCACGGGATTTGGCACGCAGCCGACATTAAGACTCCCGCTTCCGGGTGAGCAGGCAGCGCCGCTCCCAAAAAAGCCGATTGAGCGGCCGCAGATTGCGGTGGAGGAGACCGAGTGGGATGCGGTGCCTGCGTTTTTGCGGCGGAGAAAGTAAATTCGCTCGCCCCTCGCTCCAACGTTGCGTCGCGGACAAATCCAATAGCTCGGACACTCCGCTTCAAAATCTTCGTCCCGCCCCACCGCGGCGGGACTCATCACTGGAAGGTCTCGCTCGTCCCTCGACTACGCTCGGGACACCATGGCCGCTCGACCTTCCAAGTGTTTTGAAACGGAGCTGTCCTCGCTCTATAGCATCCCCTCTATCTGTCATTCTGAGCGTAGCGAAGAATCTCCAGAGATCCTTCATTTCATTCAGGATGACTTATTTTACCTTTTCCGTCGCTGGCGGGTTGAGGGGTTTTAATTAATAATGAACGGCTTCCGCCGTTTTATTTTATTCCCTTATCTTCCCCATACGAGCGGTGTTTTCATAGATAAAGGGTGGTCGAGGTGCTTCATTGAGAAAACCATTGAGAGGGCGGCAAGCTCGGTTTCCGCCTCTGGCGGAATTGCCGCCCGAACACTGAGAAACGTCACCCGCTGGAGGTGGCGTTTCGTGTTTTCGAGATGAAGCACCGAGGGATCCACCCTTTTTCCGCCCATTTTTCATCCGCTTGTCAACCATCCATACTTATCCACAGAAATTTTTTGATTGGCATTTTTTGAGGGGTATAATAAAGAGGTAATTTGTATCTCTTATGCCTCCCCTCACCTCAAAAGACGCCGTCGGTGTCGCCAAAGTTGCCGTCCCTTTCGTGTCCGTCCGCAAACGGGATGGACGCGTGGTGTCATTTGACGCAGGCCGTATCGAGAGCGCGGTGTATCGCGCGATGAAAGCCGCGGGCGAGGGCGATAAAATGCATGACCCGAAACGCATCGCAGATCAGGTGGTCATGACGCTTCGTCAGAAATATCCAAAGGATCATCTCCCTGCGATTGAAGAGATCCAGGATATGGTGGAGGAGACATTGATCGTGCTTGATTTTGCCAAAACCGCCAAGGCCTACATTCTCTATCGGTACGAGCGGGCGCGCATCCGCGAGCGGGAGCGATTGATTTCCGACAGAGTCCGTCAGCTTGTTGCGGAGTCAAAGAAATACTTCCGAAATCCTCTCTCCGAATTTGTCTACTACCGTACCTACTCCCGATGGATTGATGCCGAGGGGCGGCGCGAGACATGGATTGAGACGGTCCAGCGCTATGTTGATTTTATGCGCGAGAATCTCGGCGATGCACTGACCGATGCTGAGTACGCCGAACTTCGGGAAGCAATTTTGTGGCAGGAGGTGATGCCCTCCATGCGGCTTTTGTGGAGTGCGGGCAAAGCCGCGCGCACCAACAATATCTGCGCGTATAACTGTTCGTTTGTCGCGCCGACAAAGCTTGAAGATTTTGCGGAAATTCTCTACCTTTCCATGTCTGGATGCGGCGTCGGGTTCTCTGTGGAGAGCCACGCCATCCAGCAGCTCCCGATCGTCCAGCGCCAAAACGGGAAAAAACCAACACCCTTCGTGATTGAAGACAGCAAAGAAGGGTGGTGCGATGCGCTGACATTCGGAGTGAAGACATGGTATGCGGGAGGAGATGCGGTGTTTGATTTTTCACACCTGCGCCCCGCGGGCGCGCGACTCCACACTATGGGCGGCCGCTCATCCGGACCCGACCCATTACGTCAACTCCTTGATTTTACCAAAGTAAAAATTCTCGCGCGCCAAGGCAAGCGCCTGAAAAATATTGATGCGCACGACATCATCTGCAAAATCGGCGAGGTGGTGGTCGTGGGCGGTGTCCGCCGGACGGCCCTGATCTCTCTCTCCGACATTGACGATGAAGAGATGCGCCACGCCAAGACCGGCCAATTTTATGTGGTGGAGCCCCAGCGCTCCATGGCAAATAACTCGGCGGTCTATAACGGAAAACCCGTAAATACCGTGTTTATGGAAGAGTGGTTGGCACTTGCCAAAAGCGGCACAGGCGAGCGGGGGATTTTTAACCGCGGGGGCCTCAAAGCCCAGATGCCCGAGCGCCGGTGGAAGGCAAACGCAAAGCACCGTGATTCCACGGGCACAAATCCTTGCGTCACGGATGATACGTGGGTGATGACCGCCCAGGGCGCACGACAAGTGAAGGCACTCGTTTCCCGCCCGTTTGAAGCGCTTATTGACGGAAAGAAGTTTTTTTCACCCGGTTTCTTCAAAACAGGAGACAAGGATGTATATGAAGTAAAAACAAGCCGCGGTTTTTCATTTCGCGCCACCACCAATCATAAGGTGCGTGTCGTTGAGTATAAGAGTAGAAAGACGCAACGAAATATCTGGAAAGAAGTGGGTGATCTTGTTCCCGGGGATAGAGTCGTACTGCATCGGCACTCCGATACCAACTGGAGCGGGTTGGGTACGGAAAAAGAGGGGTGGCTTTTAGGCAGCCTTCTTGGTGATGGGAATATTGAAAAGAATGGAAAGGCAAATCTTGATTTTTGGGGGCCGCATCGCGAAGTGATGATGGCGAATGCAAAAGATTTGGTACACGACACGGTGAACGCACGAAGCGACCTCGCAGGACATCTCGCAAAGACCGGATACGCGCGGGTGGGATCAATGGGGCTCGGAATGCTCGCGGTGTCTTTTGGCATAACGTACGGGCACAAGGTGGTCACAAAAGAAATAGAAGAATCATCCTCTGATTTTTATAAGGGATTTTTACGCGGGTGGTTTGATGCCGATGGGTCAGTGCAGGGAAATCTCGTGAAAGGAGTGAGTATACGGTTGGCCGCAAATGGGCTGAATAATCTTTATTCCGCACAGCGTATGCTTGCGCGTCTCGGAGTGATAAGCACTATCTATCAAAATCGGAGAACTCCGGCATTCCGTATGCTTCCCGATGGAAAAGGCGGTATCAAGTCGTATTTTTGTGAAGCGAACCACGAACTCGTGATAGCCGGTGAAAATATTGGAGTATTCGCAAACCATATAGGATTCAGCGATCCGTCAAAGAAAAAACGACTGCAAGAAATAGTGCAAAAGTACCGTCGGGTAATGAATAGGGAAACGTTTAGCTCGGAAGTGACTGCTATCTCTTTTGCGGGAGTGTTTCCGGTATACGATTGTCAGGTGCCGACTGTACACGCGTTTGATGGAAATGGCGTCTATCTCCATAACTGCGGTGAGATAACCCTGCGGTCAAAAGAATTTTGCAATCTTTCTGAAATTGTTGCGCGCGCGGAAGATACGGAAGAAACGCTTTTGAAAAAAGCGCGACTTGCGACAATTTTCGGGACGTATCAGGCAACACTTACCACTTTTCCGTATCTTTCGCCCGAATGGAAGAAAAACTGCGATGAGGAGCGGCTCCTTGGCGTTTCCATCACCGGCCAATGGGACTCGCCGGCGACGCGTAACCCCGAAACCCTTCAAAAAATGAGAGAGGTGTGTCTTGAAACCAATAAAGAGTTTGCAAAGCGTTTCGGGATTACTCCGTCAATGTCCATTACATGTGTGAAGCCATCAGGCAATGTGTCGCAACTGGTGGATGCGGCGAGTGGCATGCATCCGCGTCATTCGCGCTTCTACATTCGCCGCGTTCGGATTTCTTCAACAGACCCTCTCTTTCATATGCTCCGTGACCAAAAGTTTCCGTCCTATCCCGAAGTGGGGCAGACTATGGATTCGGCAACTACATTTGTTTTGGAGTTTCCGGTCAAGGCCCCCGGCGGTTCTATTTTCAAAGACGATCAGACCGCGCGCGACCAGCTTGAGTATTGGAAGGTGGTGAAAGAGAACTTCACGGAGCACAATCCCTCGGTTACGGTGTCGGTGAGCGATGACGAGTGGCTTGAAACCGCGCACTGGCTCTATCAAAATTGGGATATGATTGGCGGGCTCTCGTTTTTGCCGCGTACCAAGCACGTCTATCGCCTGGCGCCCTATGAGGAG
>CAZCSJ010000010.1:0-6428 GCA_964501445.1 uncultured Candidatus Saccharibacteria bacterium | reverse complement strand
TTGTGAAGATGGGGAGGGGTTTTGTCGGGATTCTCGGTGACACGCTTCCGCGCGAGGAGCACGAAAAAGCCGCGCGCGAGGCATTAGAGTACGCGCGAAAAGAAATTGAGTCGGCTCCGCCAGCTGGCGGATGGGATATCGTGATTTTGGACGAGGTGAATAACGCCGTTTCGCTCGGACTTATTTCTAAGGAAGACGTTTTAGAACTCATAAACTCATCAACTCAAAAACTCGAACACCTGATTCTCACCGGCCGCGATGCGCCGCAGGAATTCATTGATGCCGCGGATCTTGTCACCGAGATGCGCGACGTGAAGCATCCGTTTGAGAAGGGTATTAAAGCAAAGCGGGGGATCGAGTATTGAGTGGTGTTTTGTATTTTTTCAATGTCAACACTATAAAACGATCGTCGGGAAGTGTTGACATTAGATGTGGTAGAGTACATAGATGACGAAGTCGCGGATTTTTCTTTACTCGCTCCTCGCGTTTGTTTTTGGTGTCGCGGCGCGTTCGTTTGCAGAGTTTCCGCTCCTGCTTTTGTGGGCGACTCTGCTTGGCGCGGCGAGCCTCCTTGCGATTGCCGCATTCCGGCGTAAAAAGATTGTCGCGATCTACGGACTCTTTTTGTTGGTGTTCGTCATCGGCGCGTTTCGCTTCGCGGATGTAGAAGCACGTCGTCCCGACCTCTCTTTATTGTATGGCCGGCCGTACTCGTTTGTAGGAATTGTGGTTGAGGAGCCGGAGCGGACGGAGAAGGTGGAGCGTTTTTCGGTCGAAACGGAAATTGAGGGCGTATCATTTCGCGCGCTCGTGACAACCCGCCTCTACCCGCGCTACGCCATCGGCGACGAACTTGCAATTACGGGTGTTATTGATAAACCCGAAAACTATAGCGACTTTGATTATGTTTCCTACCTCGCGCGCGACGGCATTTTTGCAACCATAGGATTTCCGGAGATTGAAAAAGTCGGGGAAGGAAAAGGGAGCCGCGTGAAATACATCCTTTCCCGCATGAAGCGCGCATTTGAAGAAAAGATTGAAACGGTACTCCCCGAGCCCCACGCGGCGTTTTTGAAAGGACTGCTTTTGGGCGAGCGCGAGTCGCTCCCTCAGGATCTTTTAGAGCAATTCAAAGTTACCGGCACCACGCATATCGTGGCGCTCTCCGGCTACAACATCACGCTCATCGGCCGCTCACTCATGAACGTGCTCCTGTGGTTTACTATCTGGTTTTCACTCTCGTTTTGGTTGGCGCTCGCGACCATCCTGCTTTTTGTGGTGATGACCGGCGCATCGGCCTCGGTCGTGCGCGCGGGGATTATGGGGATACTGGTATTGGTCGCCCAAAAAGAGGGGAGGTTGTACGCGGCAACCAATGCGCTTGTCTGCGCCGCAGCCCTCATGATCTGGCATAACCCTTTTATTCTCCGTTTTGATGCCGCGTTTCAGCTCTCATTTCTCGCGACTCTTGGACTCATTTTGCTCTCACCGCATGTGGAACGTTTCGTGAATCGGTTTTGGCGCGAAAGAATTCTCCCGCGCTTTCGGGCTATTTTCATTGAAACCCTTTCCGCACAGATTATGGTGCTGCCGCTCCTCGTGTATCTTTTTGGAAGAGTATCGCTTGTGAGTCCTCTTTCAAATGTGCTTGTGCTCATCGCGGTTCCGCATGCGATGGGGTTCGGATTCTTTGCAGGGCTTCTCGGATTTCTCGCCGACGGCGCCGGGCGCCTCGTCGGCGCGGCGGCATGGCTTCTCCTCTCCTACATCATGGTGGTGATTGATGTGTTTTCGCGCGTGCCGTTTGCCTCAATCGGGGTTCCCGCGTGGTTTGCAACACCCCTTGCTCTTGGATATCTCATTATCGCGGTTTTGTTATGGAAACGCTCCACAAGAATGCAAAGATAGTAATTCTTTTCGCATATGCCGGGATCGTCGCTGTGATCTGGTATGCGGTTTTTGTTGTTGAGGCAGGGCAGAATCTCCGCCTTACTTTTTTTGACATCGGGCAGGGTGATTCCATTTTTATTGAAGCGCCCAATGGTACCCAAGTGCTCGTAGATGGCGGGCCGGGAGATAGAGTTCTCTCAAAGCTCGGAGAGGTAATGCCTCCATGGGATCGCTCGATTGATATGCTGATTTTGACACACCCGCATGCCGATCATCTTGATGGACTCTTGGAAGTACTCAAACGGTACGAGGTAACAATGGTGATGGAAACGGGCGTGAATCACACGATTCCCGAGTATGAGGAGTGGCACCGGACGCTGCAGGAAAAAAATGTGCAGGTGGTTCGTCCGTACGCGGGGCAGGTGGTTCGTCTCTCGCGCGATGCGACGCTCACCATTCTTGCGCCATTTGCGGATTACGAGGGAGAGTCGCCAAAGCATCTTCATGATTCAATGGTGGTCGCGAAATTAGTGTACGGTTCTGTCGAGGCGATGCTCACGGGCGACATGGAGCGCGGGCTTGAATTTCGGTTGATGGAGCGCGGCGCGGATATGGACGCGGATATTTTGAAAGCCGGGCATCACGGGTCAAAGACGTCATCATCGGAAAATTTTCTCAATGCGGTTTCGCCGGAAGTCGTGGTGATCCAATCAGGCAGAAATAACCGCTACGGTCATCCGTATCAAGAGGTGTTGGATCGCTTTGCGGCGCTCGGGATTCCGGTGCTCCGAAACGATACGGAGGGCGATATACGGTTTGTGAGCGACGGGTCGCGGTTTATACGTCGCTGACACACCAAAAAGTGACATATACTTGCTATAGCAAGTATATGTCACTTTTTGGAAAATCCATTCATATCTGGATTTTTTTGACACATTCCGTTATTATAATTTCCATGGCTACTCCACATCTCAAACAAGAACGCACGGTCGTACTCGTGAAGCCCGATGGCGTAAAGCGCGGGCTTGTGGGCGAGGTCATTTCCCGCATTGAGCGCCGAGGCCTCAAAGTGATTTCTCTTTCCATGATTCAGGCAACGCGCGAACAAGCGGATGCGCATTATCCGAAAGATCCTCTCTGGATAACACGTCTCGGGGAAAAATCACTCTCCACGTACCAAAAGTATGGTATTGATCCGACGGCATCGGTCGGCACCGATGACCCGGAGAAAATCGGCGCAATGGTGCGCGGCTGGCTTTTGGACTATTTTATCGAAGGTCCCATGGTAAAAATTGTGGTGGAGGGGATTCACGCGGTGGATATGGTACGAAAGCTCGCGGGCAACACCATTCCGGCATTTGCGGAGATGGGGACGCTTCGCGGCGACTTTTCCGTGGATTCGGCCGCGCTTGCAAATGCGGGCAAGCGCGCGATTCGCAACATTGTCCACGCGTCAGAAACCTCGGAGGAATTCGCACACGAAGTTCAGCTCTGGTTTCTCCCCCAAGAAATTCACGACTACAAACGCGCGGAAGAGGATATAATGTTCTAAACTTTTAACAAAAAAATCCTCCGCCTTGGACGGAGGATTTTTTTGTCTCAACACGTACATTTCTCTTCTGCCTCATCGCAGCCGCTGCATTTGGGCATGCAGTGTTCACCCCCGCAGGAGTGCGTGTCGTCATGTGCATCTGCTTCTGTGCCGCACATGTCGCATTTGTGGCCCGCGGTATCGCCGCCGCATTTTTTGCATTTGTGTTCGTCCATAGAAATAGTGTATAAAAATGTGATGTTGACCTTTAGGAAGGAGACAACCCCTTTCCTTTACCGAGTTTTCTATTGATTACAATACCCTTTTTACAAAGCGGGCAGGTGTCGGGAGTGAATGTTTCAACGGGAATATGGGTGAGAGCGTATACCTCTGGAACCGTAAGATCCTCGGCGGCCATACCGCCTCGGTTGCAAAGTATCCCCACGCCGACGACGGTTCCCCCCGTGGCGCGAGCGGCCTCAACTACCTTTTGTACTGATCTGCCGGTGGTTACGATGTCTTCTACGACAAGCACCCGTCTCTCTTTACAGAGTATATCATATCCCCGTTGTATTATAAATCCACTGTCAGAAGTTTTGTCCGCATACACACCCGCTACTTCACTTCGGGTCAACTCGGTGAGATGGTGTGCGGTCCATTGCGCGAGTATGACGCCGCCCACCGCAGGGCCTATGACGGTTTCCGCTCGGTACGTTTTGAAGTGTTCGGCAATGAGGCGCGCCAGAGCGGAGATGATGCGCGTGTGAGGATAGAGCGCGTCTTTGTTGACATAGGTCGCGCCATGGTTGCCCGAAGTGTAGATAAAATGATCATTGGTGATAACGGCCCCTACTTTTTTGAAGATACTGAGGATTTCTTTTTGGTCCATATTTAGAAGCGCCCCGCGTTCTTAGCGCAGGGCACCTTTTCTATACATTTTTCAGGATTTCTTCATGGAGTGCGAGCGCCTCGCGGCCTGCGGCCTCCGCGAAGTCCCTGTCTTTCGAGGCAAAGATAATACCTCGCGAGGAGTTGATGATCATGCCCTGTCCGCGGCTGTCCTTGCCCGCGGAGACCGTTTTCTCCACGTCGCCACCCTGCGCGCCGATCCCCGGAATGAGAATCGGCATGTCGCCGACGAGTCCGCGGACTTCGCGGAGTTCATCGGGATACGTCGCACCGACCACAAGCGCGCAATTACCGTTTTTATTCCACTCGCTTGCGACGCGGCGTGCGACGAAGCGATAGAGCGGCTCGCCATTTACGAGCAGGTCTTGAAACTCACCCGCGCCCGGATTGGAGGTGCGGCAGAGCACGAAGATGCCTTTCTCCGCTCGCGCAAGGAACGGTTCAAGTGCCTCGGCTCCGAGATATGGATGTACAGTGATGGCGTCTGCTTGCAGGAGGTCAAATGCCGCGTCCACATAGCCAACGTTAGTACTGCCTATGTCCGCACGCTTCGCGTCAAGGATTACAGGGACATCGGGCGCCATCTCGCGAATACGTACTATGGTTTCGCAGAGTGCAAACCATCCTGCATCGCCATACGCCTCGTAGAACGCGATGTTTGGCTTGTAGGCGCATACGAGATCCTTTGTCGCTTCCACAATCGCCTTGTTGAATGTGACGATGGTGTTGGCGATGTCATCCGTGCGCGCGAACTCGGGGATCTTGGTATAGTCGCTATCCAACCCCACGCAGAGGAATTTTTTCTCCCCCCACTTCGTCTCGATGAGTTCTCTAAAATTCCGCTTGCTCACGTGAGTCCCTCCTTCTTTCATAAAGTACTTCACTGCGAGAATGGTATCAGTAGGAAGAGATATGAGTCAAACAATCGGGCCGCCGGGAATTTCACCCCGTGAAATAAAATTCCTTGAATTTTAGATTGCCTCGCAATCTATTTCACGGGGTGGGCCCGGTCTATCCCGCCTTTTCTATATTCGGGGTAGGGAGAATCGAACTCCCACTACAAGACCCCCAGCCTTGCGTACTACCACTATACTATACCCCGTTTATCCAAGAGATAATCTCCCGTGCAACCTCTTTCTCTTTCTTCACAAATCCGTGGTTCGCACCTTTTACAATACTACCAGAGAATGATTTGGTCGAGACCGCACGTGATTCAAATGCGCGCATTATTTCTTTTGCCGGACGATCAAGATATTGGTCGCGTGAGCCGAAGATGATGGCAAGCGGAATCCGCATGCTTCGCAATTCTTTCCATCGTGCGTTCGGATTGTGGTAGGGGAATACGTCTTCGTTGGAACCAGGGGTATATAAACTTAGATAACGTTGACCGGTAAAAATTCCGTGATATTCGGGCAGGAGACGCTTTGGATATTTTTTTGCAAGACGTCTTGCATGTAAGATTGTGTGGACGTAGCGCCGGCGACCGAGCCATTTTCCTTCTCCGGGCACGTCGCTCACGGGCCCCGCGAGAATCAATCCCTTCACCCTGCGGTCGCGGGTTTTATACATATAGTAGAGTGCCTTGTTTGCGCCAGTGGAGTGGCCCGCGAGAACTATGTGTGTGTATCCGAGCGCGCGGGCAAAGCGAATCATTGCGCGAATGTCGTGTATGCAATCCTCAAATTTTTCAAATCCTGACCCGAGGAATCCTCTCGGACTTTGTGTCGCAATATCATGCCCGCGGTTATTGAATTTGAAATAGCCGATTCCGTTTTTTGCGGCGAGCGAGGAGAGTTCCCGGATGAGCGTGTGTCCGGAATAAAATCGCGATGACAGGCCATGGATCCAGATGAGCGCTGCGCGTTTTTTCCCGCGCGGGTGGACGACAATGCCGTCAAGCGTCACACCGTCGCGGGTTTTAATTTTTGTGAGAAAGACAGGAATCATTACCATGTGCAGCGCCTCGCGTATCCATAATTCATAATTCTTTATTCATAATTCTCGGGTATTCTTTTGCGAGCTCCACGATATATCGTACCCCGACACCTGTCGCGCCCTTTGCGAGATATTCGCCCTCAACCGATGTCATCCGCGGCGC
>CAZCSJ010000009.1:0-32678 GCA_964501445.1 uncultured Candidatus Saccharibacteria bacterium | reverse complement strand
GCCGCGCGGCCGTCGGCAGTATCTTTCTCTATCTCATCCCTGTACTTCTCGGAATTAACACATTCATCAAATCGCGCCGCGTCAAGCCCCACTACCCGCGCAAATTGCTTCAGATTCGTTTTCGCGAACGCACCCTCATTCTCGCCCCGTTGGTGCGAATAGAGGTAATCATGGTACTGCCAGAATTTTCCCTGCTCATCCGCGCACTCGGAAGCCATCGCCGCCCAATCAGATTCTAAACCCAAGAACGCGAAATCGCGATAGATGAAACGCGCTTTGCCGGTCTTGACGTATTGTTCAATAATCTGGGGCTCGGTCGTCTTAAAAAATCTTCCGCAAAACGGACATTGAAAGTCGCCGAACTCCACGATAGTGACGGGTGCCGCCGGATTTCCGAGCAACGGGTCATCATCCGGGAGACTGGCAAAATCAAATTTCTGGGGTGTCTTTTCTCCGGAAAGGCCTGTTGCCGCAGGGCTCCCGCCGCTCCCGAGATTGGAATAGATAATCGCGCCCGCGATGAGCACTCCCGCAAGCACGATGGCAGCGGGAATCACAAGAGAAGACGATTCTTTTTCTGATGCTGGTTTGGATTCTGGTATGAGTTCCTCCATGATTGAATTATTGTACCAGCGGAATCTCGTGTATGTCAAAACTCGGGTCTTGCAACTTCTCGCGGTACGCCGCGAGATTCACGCGACCCTCGATCAACTTCACAAGGTGGGGTTTGTCGTGGAAACGGTTGATAAGCGCCGCTCCCGCGAGCGCTCCGTCTTTGAGAAACAACCGCTCGTACTGGTTTTGGAGCGGGGCAATGCGCACGATCGTATCGGTGTCGGCAAGGGTTTCGCCAAGCGCGGTGATCTGAAAACCAAAGTTGGTGATGGAATAGGACGGCACATGGCGGAATGCGTCGCGGGTGCCCGCCATATTCTCGCCCGCGCGTTTTCCTTGGAGAAAGGCGGAGGTCCAATTCCCGAGGACGTGCTGATCCCCGGAAATGACATCACGAAACTCGGCACCATCTCCCGCAGCCCAGACATCCGGCTGATTGGTTTCCAAAAATTCATTGGCGAGAATCCCCTGCGCGCCTCCCGCGATTCCCGAATCGCGAAACACTTCCACGTTCCGGTCAATCCCTACCCCGATCGCGAGCGCATCGGTTTCAAAATTTCGCATCGCCTTTGTCGTCACCATAATTCCGGACTCGCTGCGGCCGAGTTCCGCGACCTCATCGCCAAATTGCATGGCAACACCAAACCGTTCAAAGTTCTGCCCAAGCATCTCTCCACCCCTCGGGTCAAGGAGAGATGAAAAATAGTAGGCATCGCGCGAGAGTATAGTTGTCGCAACACGATGCGCGTTGAAAATCTCAAGAAATTCTAAACCAATAAAAGACGATCCCACGACAAGCGCGCGTTTCATGCGGGGCAATGCCCCCCAGAGCCGATCCGCATCGTCAAGGGTCTGGAGACGAAACACCACATCTTCGTCTTTTCCCTTTCCCCACGGCTTCACGCGCCCACCGGAAGCAATGAGAAGTTTTTGATACGCAATCGGATCCCGATCCGCGAACGCCACCTCCTTTCGCGCGGGATCCACACCTGCCACGCGCGCGCCCAAAAGCACATCGATCTGTTTCTCCGAAAAATCTTCAGACCGCCGCAAAAAAAGCTGCTCTCTCCGAATTTTTCCTTTGAGATACGCGGGGAGAAGCACGCGCGAGTAAAGAATGTGCGGCTCATCGCCCACAATCGCAATTGAGCCGCGCGGGTCGCGCGCGCGGATGGTTTCTGCGGCAGTTACTCCGGCAATTCCTCCGCCAATGATGAGGTAGTCGTAGCGCGTCATAAGTCAGTTAAATGGGTTACAGGGTTAAATGAGTTTCGGTCGCTTTGCGACCTCGTAGTTCTCTGAACTCATCAACTCATTAAACTCGATAACTCATTACGTCAACGCATCCTGCAGCGCTGGCATACGCCGATTTTCCTCTCCCCCTCTGTGTAGAGCGCGCCGCCGCATTTCATGCAGCGTGTGTTGGAGATTTCGCAGCGCGGGCAGAGATTACCGACCACATGGGAAGACAAGAGCGGCCCGCCGCACTTCACACACCGTCCCATTGTTTTTTGAACGCACGATTCACAAAGCACCCGCTCGGTCTCGCGAGGTGTGAGTAATTGTGTGCCGCATTTCTTGCAGGTCATACAAAAAGTATACATGAAATATCTGTCCAAACCAAAAAATCCGCCAGCTGGCGGATTTTTGGTAAGCCATGGAGGGCTTAAGACCGCGGAGTGAACCGTCGGCCCCCTTGGCCGCCCCGATCGGGGTTGGCCGCGCGGAAGCAGTCGCGGCAATAGACATCGCGCCCTGCAGTGGGACGAAAAGGCACCTGCGCCTTTGCCCCGCACTTGGAGCAATCAATGTCATACATCTGCCGATCCTGCCATCCGCCTTGCTGTTGATCTTGAAAAGCCACTGTATCGAGCTTGTAGCTTGTAGCTGGTAGCTGGTAGGAACGAATCGAACGAAACATTTTCCCTACAACCTACAAGCTAATTCCTACAAGCTTAGTTGTAACGACCTTGCTTCTCCTCTAACTTCTCAATGGCATTTCAAAACCACGATATGGTTGAGATGGAAGCTTTTGGAAGGATACATTGTCTGCATACATCTGTCAAATAGACGCAAACGTGGAAAATAAAAGTGCTTGAACGGGGATTATACCTCGGACAAGCACAATAAATGACCTACTCATGGATGGGTCGCCTTTCCGTTGAAAGGCGCCGTAGCTAAAGTATGGGCGGGGGCCTTATTGAAAAGTGTGAGGAGTGCCTTCTTTTTAGATGGAGAAATCTTGGAACCACACCATCGGTTACTTGGTATGATAAGCGCTACTTCGCGAAGGGCGTCGGGATCCTCCACTATAAAGATCCTTCCGTCTTTTGTCTCATGGTGTTCAAGAACACCCGACTTAATCAGCCATGAGACAATGCGACTTGCCGTCTCGCGGCTCACGCGTGCGAGCGCCCCGAGCTCATACATATAAAGCGGAAGATAGGAGAAACGAATTAACGCTTCCGCAACTTGAATCGCTGCGGGCTGTTCTGCCACACACTCCTCATACCACCGCATGCGGTGGTACGCCGCTTCAAAGAGAAGCCCGCGATCGCATTCCTCTAATTCCTCTACCTCCGCATCGACAAGTGCGGCCGCGGTGTATCTCCTCTCTATCGCACAGAGCGATTCCTCTCCAAAAAAATCACGCTCTTCGACGAGGTAGATCCCCCGAATGATGCCCTCGTCATCCGTCGCAACAAGTTTTATTATACCCTTCTTCATGCGATAGGCATAATAGGCGTCATCCCCTTGCGCATAGAGCTTCTGGCCTTTTGAGAGCTTCCGCTCTCTCCGTACTACTACATCCGTCATTTCTTCTTACCTCCTCAACTCTTTACACAAAACCCAATTAGATTCACAAAGTACTTTTCTCCATATAACAGAAGAGTAGAGGACTCTGTCAAACACGAAACCAAAAAGAATTTCTATTCGTACACAGACGACGATCGTTCATTGTGTACAAATAAAAAACTGAAAGCGGTTCCTTGCGGGAGGAACCGCCTATATTTTCAACCTGTGTTTTCGAAATAAGTTCTGAGGAATCCGCCTCTTCGCTATAAAATCCTCACAATATCCCTATACGTCACGAGGATCATAAGGAAGAGGAGAAATATAAATCCGAGCGTGTGAATGAAATTCTCCACTCGCGGATTGATTTTTCTGCCCAGGAGCTTTTCAATCGCAAGAAATACCACTCTCCCGCCGTCAAGCGCCGGAATGGGGAGGAAATTTAGGACCGCGAGATTGACAGAAAGAAGCCCGATAAATTGGAGAAAATAGGCAAGCCCCAATGCCTGCGTCTCGCCCGCCACCACGAAAATCCCGACAGGGCCGGTGACCGCAACCGAGGTCTTTCCCTGCGAGACGAGCTCCGAGAGAATAAACCAAAGCCCGTCAAGCGTTCCCACGACACTTCGGAAAAGGATCTTGACACCTTCCACAGGTGCCAAATACCACGGAATTCGCGAAATCGTGAGACGGCCAAGTCCGATGCCAAGCGGCCCTTCGCCCTCAGGAACAAGAAGACGGGGAATCGCATGGAGTTCCTTCACCTCCTCGCCGCGCTTCAAAAGAAGCGTTACATCTTCTCCCCGATATGCCCCGACAAAATCAGTCACGTCCTCCTCTTTCTCAATACGCAAAGAAATATCCTGCGAACGGAGCTCTAAAATCACATCGCCGAATTTCATGCCCGCCTCTTCTGCGGGGGAGCCAGGCACCACGGCGATAACCGATACAGGAACTTCCGTATCCGCCGAGTCGGCAAGATGCGGGACGCCGGCTGCGGCTCCAATTGTGAAAAACACCCACGCAAGAACGAGATTCATAAAAACGCCTGCCGCGAGAATCACGAACCGGTGCCATGCGGAGCGCGAGATAAAACTTTCTTGATTTCCTTCTCCCTCTCCGTGCTCGCCAAAAATTTTTACAAACCCGCCGAGCGGCAAAAGGTTAAATGAATAGCGAATACCGCCGCGCATGAGTGAAAAAAGCCGCGGGGGAAAGCCGAACCCGAACTCCTCCACCTTCACCCCGAGCCGACGCGCCGCATAAAAATGCCCCCATTCGTGGACGAGGATCAATACGCTTATGAGGATGAGAACGAGGAGAAAAGTGAGCATACATCCTACAATGCTACTACTAAATCAAAAAGCAAAAATCAAATATCAAAATTACATATCAAAATCCAAAAATATTTTATTTTTACATTGTCATTTTGCATTTTGCTCTTTAATTTTTAATTTTAGGCGGAGAAGGTATTCCGCGTTCCCCTCGCTCCCGCGAATGGGTGACTCCATGTGATTTTTGATCTCCCACTCATTATCTTTTGCCCATTGCATAAAATCGTTCAAAAGTGCTCCACGCACTTCATCACTCACGACAATGCCGTGGCGCAATTCCGATGGATCGCGCGTCTCGTACTGGGGTTTGAAGAGTGCGACTACGATGCCGTCTTGCTGCAAAAAACGCTTCGCGGCAGGGAGAATCTGACGAAGCGAAATAAGCGATACATCAATTGTAACAATGTCCGCCTGTTCGGACAACGACTCAATCCTCCGTATATCCGTTTGCTCCATCACGACCACCCGCGGATCGCGACGCAGTTTCAAGGCGAGCTTCCCGCGCGCGGTATCAATCGCATACACCCGCGCCGCACCGTGGCGCAAGAGCACTTCTGTGAATCCACCGGTCGCGGCGCCAATATCCGCGCACGTTTTACCGGAGACATCAATCCCGAATTCCTGAAGCGCCGCCTCAAGTTTCAACGCCCCGCGGCCCACATACCGATCCCCTCCCCGCACCTCAAGGCGCGCGTCAGATGAGACCATCTGCGCGGGCGAAATCGCTTTCTGCCCATCTACAAACACCCGGCCTTCCGTCACCACCACAAACGGATCATCATCTTCCGCAATAAGCCCACGCTCCTTTAACACCACATCAAGCCGTTTCTTTTTCATATTTTCTTCCATCTCCCTGAACGGATACGATTCTCAAGCTGACCAGATTTCAAAGGATGAACGGTGACTAAAAGCACGGTATCCGCATCTTTCCTGTGGGCCACTGCGACATCCCGCACCTTTGCGTTGAAAAGCGTGCGCAGCACCGCGATCTCAAGACCGCTTTGCACGTCAAAAAATCTCTTCTGTGCGCGCTCATAGACAATGCGCGGCAATTCCTCGGGAATGCCGCGCATACGAATACGCAAAATCAAATGATGACTGTAACGGATTCTCATCTAACGCATTGCGGGCGCCCTTCGCGCAATAAGAGATTTTAGCACCGGCTGCAACGTGCGGGACGCGTTCAAAATCTCGATACCGATCACCTGCCCTTTTTTATCCAGTTCAACGGCGATATTGGGAGAAATCTCAACAAATTCTTCTTCCCTGCCCTTCCGAATATAAATCGCGAGGGCATCGGCCTCGGAATCATAATGCATATTGTGAGACGCTATCTTTACCATATGTATCTACACATACCACAAAAAAGAAATTTACACCACCTCCGCTTGATAGCACGGTCGGCAATATGACATCAACTTATTTTTTATCCATAGAAACCTTAATTCGGGCATCAAGCGCGTCGGCGATCTTGTAAAGAAACGAGAGCGTAGGATTATATGTGCCCGATTCGAGCCGTGCAATCGCCGATTGCTTGGTCCCGATCCTCTCCGCAAGATCATGCTGTGTCATATTTTTTTGAAGCCGGGCATTGATCAGAAGTGCCACAACTTCAAATTCAGGACCCAACGCCTCATAAGACGCTTTAACCGAGGAATTTCGTAATGCCTGTTTTTTAAATTGTGTGTATGTTTTCATGTGCGATAAATATAACGTATACGTTATATAAAGTCAAGCGCTTCTTTTCTATGGCGGGCAATCTCAATTTCCTTTTTAGGGATACGCTGTGATTTCTTTATAAAACCATGTAAGAGAATAATCTCTCCGTTCGAGAAAGTATAAAAAATCCTAATCTCTTGTTTGCCCCGGACACGCAATTCAAAAAGTCGAGGTTCAATTTTCTTAGTGTGCGGCGACCCTAACTCGCTGCCAAACATCTCCAATAAATCAATCGTTCGCAATACACGGGCGGTGCTCGACTTTTCAAGAGAATTAATAAATTTCTCTATTCCATTATTGAAAAATTTAACTTTCATGTATTCATGCAACTTCCGCTTGATAGCACTGCAACGGTGCAATTTTTGTGTATCACTTTTTTATAAACTGTGTATGCGTTTTTTCTTGAACAACTCCACTACTACTCACTAAAAATATTTTAAGCCTTAAAAAATTCCATGCATATTTCATCTTCTGCGCCTTTTTTCGGAAAACAGTCTCCCATTCTAAAGGTATGGCAATGGCATAAATCCTTCCCTTATTTTGAGCATTTCCCTGAATATCCATTCTTGACATTACCTGACCAATGGACGTCCAAAAAGAAGAGTGTATTTTTTGAGTATTATGTTTAGAGCTACCATCACCCTTACACTCAATAAACAGAGCCTTTCTATTGATCTTATGAAATTTTGTTACTATATCCCACCCATGCTCACCGCTTTTCCGTGGCGTATTTTTTAAAACCCATCCCTTTTGAAGAAGGTATTGCCTCAATTTTTGTTCGAGCTTTGCTTCCTTTAGCATGGCATTAAAAAAATTATTATCGTTTTATTCAAAAAGCGAGATCTCGCATATCGCCGGAGAAAAGCATTGCGGAGGTCGCACTATCAGTGAGGATCAAATGGAAGCGACCGGAGAATGAGCGAGGCGGAGATAAATAATTATTGATCATTGATTATTCTGCCGAGCGTCTTTTCGAGGCGATATGCAAGATCGATTCACACCATCATTATCTCATTTTCTTTCGCTGAGGCGAGATCTTCAATCTTTTTATTTGCCTCGTCCACTATTTTTTGTATCTCATTCTTTCTCCGAAACATTTCGTCCTCCGATGCGCCCTCGGCTTTTGCTTTTTTCAACACCTCATCCCGTTCTTTTCGCACTTGAATCCGCGCATCCTCAACAAAGCGCTTGAGCATTTTCACCAACTCCTTGCGCGATTCCTCGGTAAGCGGAGGGATGGAGAGACGAATGGTATTTTGGTCGGTTACAGGATTGAGTCCGAGCGAGGACTTCTGGATTGCGTGCTCAATCGGCTGAAGGGCCGCCTTATCCCACGGCTGAATCACGATTTGGCGCGGATCGGGACTTGAAATTGAAGCAAGGGCTTTGAGCGGCGTTTTCGTGCCGTAGTACTCCACCTCTACATCCTCCACGAGCGCGGGCGAGGCGCGGCCGGTACGAAGGCCCGCGATCTCTGTTTTGAGACGCTCTATACTCTTTTCAAGTTTCCTTTTAAATTCGATCATCCCGTTAGAGATTTGGACAGTGAGTACTACTCATGCGACTTCTCAAATTTTTGGGGTTCTTCTTTATACTTAATTTATATCCCGCATATATCTCTAACGGGACTCATGGTGTGAACGGTGCGGTTTCAAACGGTTTCTTTCCTGACGCTCCTGCCGCAAGCCCGAATTGAAACCCCTCAAGCCCAGCAAATCCCAATACTGCCGGCAAAAGCACGGTGAGACCGACGATGAGGATAACGAGAATGAAAATGCCGCGAATGATCATTGAAGTGATTCAAGGAGTGCTACATCCAGCGCCAACTGCGGATTCACGTTTGTAGTCGCACATAGCGTGGCGATCCGATTCACGGCTTTGATGCGGCGTACGGATGCGGGATCGCGCGCGGAAAGTAGCGGCGCGCGAAGTGCGTGCATGAGTTCCGTAAAAAATGCCCCGCGTTCTCCTTCGTGTTCTGCCGCGCGCGCGGAAAGTGAAAAAAGAAGATTGACGTCCCGTTGCACTGCCACCCGCTCAATATCCCGCTTGAGCGCGCGGCGCGCCGAAAGATAGCGTGCGTCCTCCACGAGGCGGCGCATCTCGCCCGGCCGGCCGAGAGCGAGCGAGAGAATCTCCGCGCGCGCGGCCGCGTCCCGCACATGCGGCGCGAGCCACGCCTCCATCTTACGCTCGGGCACAAGCGAGAACCGGATGGGAGAGCAACGTGAGATAATAGTGGAAAACAAAAGATCCGGGCTTGCGGTGATGAGGAAAAAAAGTGTGCGCTCCCCCGGCTCCTCAAGAAGTTTCAAAAAAGCGTTGGCTGCCCAGTGGCTCATCTTCTCCGCGTCGTCAATAATCGCAACGCGCCACTTGCCCGCCTCGGGTGCGAACGAAAACAGGCGTTTCAACTCCCGTATATCTTCAATGGGAATATCTTTGCGATCGTCTTTTTTGGAAACAAGCGTGTGGGACGTATCAAGAAAGATGATGTCGTGCGCGCCCGCGAGGGTATCTGCAAATGCGCGCGCAACCGTGCGTTTGCCAACCCCGTCCGGCCCATAAAAAAGGTATGCATGCGCGAAGGTACCCCGCGCATGCGCGTTCTCAAGATAGTGAAGTTGTTTCTCGTGCCCGATGATTCCTTCCATACACCGCTGGATTATTTATATTATATTCTCCCCTACAACATTCTAACATTCTGCAGAATGTTAGAATGTTTATTGCTTTCCGTGACGGTGCTGCTAGAGCTTCACCGTCTCCCCGGGCTCCATTGTCTTTTTTGCTTTTCCCGCATGAGACGACCCGCTTTTCGAGCCGCTGGGGTGCGATTTCCCGATGAGCGCGCGGATACCCTCAAGGTCAATCTTCGGGCGTTCGCGCCCCGACGTATCGGCTCTTGCCTCGCGGCCTTCTTTCAATTCCGAGAGCGAAAGAGGTTTTTGGTTTGGCGCCGCCCGCACTGCGGGTTGGGACAAAACGGCACGGTGAGGGGTCGGCGCACGCGCAGGTTTCTTGAAATCCCGGAAATCCCGTCTCTGCCCCTGCGGTTTTCGTTCTTCGCGCCCCCGCTCCGCTTGTTTTGGACTTCCCTGCGGCACGCTCGTGTGACTGGCCTCGACGCTAAACTCAATCCCAAGGTCGCCAAGGGTTTCGGCAAATTTGGTACGGCCGACTTTGGGCATACGCTCAGGCAACGGAATCAATTTTCCCTCCTCAATTTGTTTTAAACACGACTGACAGTAGACCGGCCGCTTGCCATCGGGCTTGAAGGGAACGGTCGCGGTTTTGCCGCAGTTCCAGCAGACCGTCTGGTGCTCCTCACTCGACTGATCCTCGCCCATACCCATCCCGCTCCAGGATGCAATCTCGGCCTCCACCTTTGCGCGGGAACGACCGTAGTTCGCGCGCGAGTGCTGAATAATACTGCTCTGTATGGACGGGTCTGTTTCAAATTTGAGCGGGGGCATCGTGACCGCAGAAAAGGGACGGGACGTCACGCCGTCCACCATGAGTTTCAAATAGATATGGTGATTTGGCAAATTAATCAGATCCTGTATCATGAATTCCGGTTCAAATTCTTTTTCAAGAAACTCGGCGTCCCCTGCCCCGACGCGAAACGTGATCATGGTGCCGGTGTTTCCAAACACCGCGTCGCGGACCTTCGTTGACGTGTCGGTAACGAGCTGTCCCACGTACTGATGTGCAATGAGGAGGTTTAAGCGATACTTCCGCGCTTCAGAAAGAATACCCGCAAAGGAGTCCGTCGCGAAGTTCTGGAACTCATCAACGTAGAGGTAAAAATCCTTCCGCTCATCTTCAAGAATCCGCACACGCTCCATGGATGCCAACTGAACTTTGGTAATGATCATCGCACCCAAGAGTGCTGAGTTGTCCTCGCCAATGCGACCCTTAGAAACATTCACTAAAAGAATTTTCTCTTCATTCATAATGTCGGGGATCCGGAGCGTGGATTTTGACTGCCCGACAATGTTTCGGATAAATGAGGTGTTCAAAAACTGGCCGACTTTGTTTTGGATCGGCACGATCGCCTCATTCCGGAATTGATCGCGCCATGTTTCATATTCATGAATCCAAAACGATCGCACCACCGGGTCGGTCACCTTGCTCACGATATTCTGCCGGTAATCCTTGTCTACAAGAAGACGCGGGATGCCAAGAAGCGTGGTTCCAGGGGTGTCTAAAAGGGCCAAAATGCAATTTTGCAAAATGTACTCCATACGCGCAGACCACACGTTTGCCCAGATTTTAGTAAAAATGCCGAGGAGATCGGACACCACGAGATGCTTGTATTTATAATCCGGGACCTCAAGGACATTGAACCCTATCGGAAACTCTGAATCCACAGGATTGAAATAGACCACATCCTTTGCGCGCTCCTCGGGAATCTGTGCCAACACCTCCTCCACAAACTCGCCGTGCGGGTCAATGATACCGATGCCGCGTCCCGCACGGATGTCTTGGAGCGCCATGTTTTTTAAAAGCGCGGTCTTGCCGGTGCCGGTTTTGCCGATTACATACATATGCTGGCGCCGGTCGCGGATTTTCACGCCAAACACCCTTTCGTTCCCGCGAAAATTGCACTTTGCGATGAATGTGGTTGCGTTTTTATTGTTCTCTGCCATAGCGATTTCAGTATACCATTTTTAGAGAACGTTCTGAAGGTACGCAATTGCTGACTTAGGTGATTTCGTTCTGGTAACAGGACTTACAGTAGACGATATCCTGCCGCCCCGGGGCATAACTTGTCTCAAATTCGTTTTGGCATGGAGTAGCACCGTGGGAATGCAGAACTTGGTTTTGGTATACCCCGTTTTCGGATGCCGCTCCCGCGCACTGGCACGTTCTCTGCCAGAGCTGTATCGGATTTCTCTGTTGTATCCGCGCCGCATGCCGGCAATTGGGACAAAGCCGCGGGAGCGGGAGATTCATTTTGCGATAAAATGTAAGCTCCGTTGGTATAAGACGAAAGGCGACAGTACACTGTTCACCACATGTTCTGTTATGCACACATGCGATAGTATCTTTAAGCACGTCATCAGAAACGTCAGCAATCCTATCGGGGAGATTTTTCGCATCTCGAGTTGCGGAATGATTCTTTTTCTCTGCTTCTTTCCATTCGTATCCTGCCGCGCGCGCCTCTTCTTGCGTCAAAGGAAAGTGGTCATGTGCAACTGTTTCGTTATATGCAAAGGGTGAAAACTCAGGAGGAAAAAATTCTCCGTAGCGATACACCCTGCCGTTCCTGTCCGTATACGGCATCGCATTCATATGCGCGATTATTTTGGGCACGAGCGCTTCGTATTCCTCTTTTGAATACTGCGTATTCAAAATGCAATACGATTTGCTGCGGATCCCCACACACCCGAAAAGGTACGAAGAGAAATAAGAATTAAGGCAGTACTGGAAATCTAAACAGGACAATCGGCAGTCATAACAGAAACGGAGCTGAGACGCATTATCTCCACACACCACGCTCTCGTACACAAGCTCGCTATTCAGACCGTAGCGAAAATGATCATACGAATCACGACATGTAGGCGTATAGAGATACTGGCAGTATCTCAAATTTTCCCCTCCTTTTATATGAAAAGAGTCCTTTACATTTCTTGACTCATATATATACTCCCCTGTCGTATTCACATTGTGATACTCATGGACGTAGCGCACCGGATAGCGCAGCCAGAATTGACGTACGCGCTCTTTCATCTCCTGCAATTTTTTATGAGACGCAAGGTCAAAACTCTTCACTTTCTCCTCATACTTTTCTTTTGAGTATGGTTCGTTGAAAATATAGTAGGACTTGCCGCGAAGTCCCACGCATCCAAAACAATTACTCACCCCGATACAATCGCGACAAAATAAAATATCATTTGAACTCGCGCAATGCGAGGAAAAAATCGCGCGGTAGCAATGAAGATTCAAAAAACCTTCATAAGAAAGTTCTCCATTACCCACGTATCCGCAATCAAAACAATCCTTCGAATGAGATATGTTAAGACAATATGCGGAGTTCTCAACCAGTACGGAACCAAACACTAAATAGCAATCTTTAAGGTCGCTCGCGTTGTTACAATAGTCGCTTCGGACAAGATTATGTACCGCACGGCTCGCCCATGGCACTTCACGGATAAGTTCTTTCACTTGCTCAAGAAACGGACGCGACCAATCAATATCTTTTCCGTACTCCATAGCGTCCCACGAATCCGACCACCATTCCACATGATCCCACACCGTAATCGGCGCGGTATCTGAAAACATGGAAAAAATATCCTTACCCGTGTGGTCATCCTTTCTTATATAGAGAGTTTTATCGTTCCTCCACACCATTCGTCTCTGCATCCGGCATTGCGGGCAAAACGTCGGCGGAGGGACTTTGATTTTTTCGTAGAATGCAAAGTCCTCCGGATCGATTTGAAACGGATTTTTGCAATTTTGGCAGGTGCGGGTTTCTTGCGTCATACCGCTTAGAGGAGGGTGATCGCCACAGTCGTCTTTGCTGTGTGTGCGAGTTTCTTATCGGCGGTCACCAAGACGCAATTCAATCTTTGAGCCAGTGCTACATAGGATGCATCATAAATAGAAATGCCCGTGTGCTCACTTATTTCTACCGCAGTAATAAGCAGTTGGTCGTCGGGACTTACAAAAGTGAGCCGCGCATCAAAAAGAATGATCAAGGCGGTCTCGATACTTATTTTTGACAACTTCGCCGAGTGCCGGAGAACACTCGTAAGTTCATATAAGAGAAGGGTTGGTACTGCAATGGATTCTCTACCTGCCGTATGCTCAGTCAAATAAAAATCCGCCTGCGAGGATACCTCGTCGGGCTTAAACCATTTTGCGACTACTGAGGCATCGAGTACAATCATTCACAAAGCGCTCACCTGCTTTCACGTAACTTTCTTATTGCCTTAACTTCGTTCCACCCTTTCAACTTCGAGCTATATTTTTTCCGCCATATATACAATCGCTCCAAAATTGACAATTGAGCTACTCCACGTAGACGGCTTAAAGATTGATTTCTCGCAATGGTTTTTTGCATAGCAATATTGTAGATATATTTACCAATATAGTCAATTTGCTACGTCGCCTCATCATGTAGAGTGGCCAATCTGCTTCTGTATTATCCCTTTTGCCTGACATCTGCGGATCTTATTGCTCTCTTGCTTCGCATCTCTTTTTGGCCCCCAGTAAGCGCCGTTTCCATGTTTGGCTCCCGAATGCTCGGTCTTTTTCGCTTCGTATCCCATATGTCTACAATATCACAGCTTCACCGCTTTGACATGATGCTCCGCTTGTAGACATCCAAATGTTCAAGCGCGATTCCCGTGCCCTTTGCGACGCACAAAAGCGGCTCGTCGGCGATGTAGGCGGGAACGCCGGTCTCCTGATACACAAGTTCGTCAATGTTTCGCAAGAGCGCACCGCCGCCGGTCAGGACAATTCCCTTCTCCATGATGTCTGCGGCAAGCTCCGGCGGGGTGTCGTGGAGCACGGATTTGATCGCGCGCATCACCTCGTCCAGTTCATCGGAAATCGCCTCTGTCACTTCCGCGGAATGGATTTCCACCACTTTTGGCAGGCCAAACATCAAGTCGCGGCCCTTGATGGTAAGACGCATGCTCTCGTCGTCAATCGGCACTGCAGAACCAATTTTTATTTTTATATCCTCGGCGGTCCGTTCGCCAATCGCGAGGTTATAGTTCTTTTTGATGTAATCGGCAATTGCCTGGTCAAAGCGGTTTCCCGCGACTTTGACCGAAGTGGACGCCACAATCCCGCCAAGAGAAATTACGGCAATATCGGTGGTGCCGCCGCCGATATCCACCACCATGTGGCCCGAGGGCTCGTTTATCGGAATCCCCGCGCCGATTGCTGCCAAAACCGGTTCTTTCACCACATACGCGGCGCGGGCTCCTGCCTGGATGCTCGCTTCAATCACAGCTCTTCGCTCGGTTGAGGTCACGCCCGCGGGGGCTGATACCATAACCTCCGGACGGAAGAGACGGAATCTTCCGCCTGCTTTATTGATAAAGTAGCGGAGCATTGCTTCTGTGACGCGATAGTCGGCAATCACGCCATCGCGAAGGGGACGATACGCCACAATCGTGTCAGGTGTCCGGCCAATCATAAGACGCGCCTCGCTCCCCACCGCGAGCACCCGATTTTCATCGCGGGAAACCGCGACCACCGACGGTTCATTAATAACCACACCCTTCTTCGGAACAAAGACAAGAGTGTTTGCCGTGCCAAGATCAATGCCAATTTTACGGAGAAACATACTTTAAAAATCCAAATTTCAAAGCCCAAATTTCAAAACATTTTGGATTTTGAGTTTTAGATTTGATTTGAACTTTGGATTTTGTCATTTGGATTTTACCCTTTCCATATCCGCTCCCACCTCTCGCAACCGTTCCTCTATCCTCTCATACCCCCTATCAATGTGTTCAAGTCCCGAGATCCGCGACTCGCCGCGAGCCGCGAGCGCGGCAATGATATGCGCAATTCCGGCACGAAGATCGGTGATGGCGATGTCAGCGCCTTTCAATGCAGTGGGTCCGGTGATACGGGCGCTGTGATGAAATCCTTTGCCTTTGAAACGGCATGCCGTATCCGAAAGACACTCGTCCGTGACCTCAATATCCGCGCCCATTCGCTTCAAATCTTTCGTGTATCCGAAGCGGTCTTCGTACACGGTCTCGTGTAGTATGGACGTGCCCTCTGCCTGCGTCAAGACAACCGCAAATGGCTGCTGCCAATCGGTCATAAACCCCGGGTGGGGCGCGGTTTCAATGGCAATGGCGCGATAGGGCTTGTTTCCAAAAAAACGGAGATGCCCGCCCGAAAATTCCCACGTAGCACCGATCGCGCGCGCACCCGCAAGAAACGCCGCGAGGTGCGACTCTTCCACATCGGGAATTGAGAGGTCGCCCCCGGTCGCAAACGCGGCGCACGCAAACGATACCACTTCGTTTCTATCCGGAATCACGCGCGCCGTAACTCCGTGAAGTTTTGAGACACCATGAATCGTAATCAAGCGCTCTCTGCCATTCACCGCAATATCCGCGCCCATCGCGCGGAGCATCTCTATTACATTTAAAATCTCCGGCTCTACCGCTGCATTGCGTATCGTGGTTGATCCTTTCGCGAGCGTTGCAGTGAGAAGAATATTCTCAGTCGCGCCCACCGAGGGGTACCCGAGGGAAATGTCCGCGCCAAAAATCCGCTCGGCTTTGGCAAAATACGAGTGTTCCCTTCGCTCAATCACGACTCCCATCTTTGTGAGCGCGTCAATATGAAAATTAATCGGTCGGTGGCCGATGGGGCACCCGCCGAGCACCGGGATTTCCGCAAAGCCCCGACGATACAAGAGCGGCCCCACTGCCAAAATCGGAATGCGGTTTTTCCGCGAGAGATGCGTCACAAGCGAAGTACGCACATACGGCGTGCGGAGCACCACGCGATGGTCGCCCGGAGATTCCACGATACTCCCGATGATCTCGCAGAGTTCCCGCGTGATATCAATTTCTGCAGAGAGCGGAACATTCTCAAGCGTGCAGGGCTCATCGGTAAGAAGCGAGGCAACCATCATTTTTGAAGCCGCATTTTTGGACCCGCGCACCGAAACCGTTCCTTTGAGCGGGTTGCCCCCGCGTATCACAAACATGTCTTTCATGGTGTCCCCATCGTACTCTCATCGGAAGCCCATTTTCAAGTTGACCGATATTCTGGTATAAAAAAGTAATGACACGCGTTGAACGCCGCATTCTTTTCTACTCGCTCGTGCTCGTTTTCATGCTGACGACTCCCGTCATCATCGGCTACGCGCTCGGATTTGCGATTGACCCCGATACGAACGAGGTGGAGCGCACCGGCGGGATTTTCATTAAATCAAAAACGCCGCGCCTCACCATTTTCCTTAACGGCGCGCTCGCCAAAGAAACATCGCTCCTCTCGGGAAGCGCGCTCCTCATGGACATTTCCGCGGGCACGCATCTCGTCCGTCTTGAAAAAGCCGAATATACGCCGTGGTCAAAACGAACAGAGGTCGCTCCACTCCGCGTCGCGGAATTCCGAAATGTGCTCCTCTTTCCGCACCCAAACACACGTGCCCTCGCAACGTCCACACCCGATGAGCGCGCACTCATGCCGTCCTCTGTGCCTCCGGCATCCGGATTTCGAATTGATCGGAATCAAAACTTGATCGAGCGCGCCACAGGAAAAATTATCGCTCCCCATGTGAACTCATTTGGAGAAATTGATGGGGAAGTATTCTTTGTGGACAAAAACGGATTTTTTGCGCGCCGCGCGGAGAGTGGCGTAATTGAAACTCTCGGCCATCCGGGGTTTTACCTCTCGGAGAAACCCGTACGATTTCTCAAGTCGCCCGCCGATGAAATCATAATCATTGACCCGGTGGGAGGGCTCTACCTCTTTGACGGCGCGTCTGTGGCGCCGCTTGAGGGCGGGGTGAAGGACGTGGCGTTTGACACGGATGGCGAGAAAATCCTCTTTTTCCACGAAAAAACAATTGAAGTGCTCTGGCGCGCGGAGAACTCCTACCAGCCGTTCCAGAAAAAAGATACCCGCGAGAACATGGAGTTTGACGCGCCGGTGCTCTACGCGCGCTGGTACCACCGTGATGACGCGCATATTATCGTCCTCACGCGCGACGGCGTCTACATAACGGAACTGGACGGCCGAGGGGGCCGCAACACCGCGCCCCTCATAGAAGGACGCGTGGATGAAATCTTCACCACGCCCGACCTCCCGGAAGCAATCTTTATCAAAAAGGGGAAGACGTGGTTTACGATGAGGTTGTAGAACTCACCATTCCCTTTTCGCTCCAAAGAAAAGGGAATGGTTCGCTCTGTATAGAATAGATGATGCCGACCATAAAAAGAATTAAGAATAGTGCGGTACGGCAACATGTCACCTAATCCGCTCGAGCGGATTAGGTGACATGTTGCCGGTGACAGAAACTTTGAGTGCCATTTATATGTCACTCTCACCCACTCCTTACTCAATAGCAAAAACGCTTTTATCGTTTCTGCCACTGAGGCGCCCTCCGCGCTTTCTTCAAACCAAATTTTTTGCGCTCTTTTGCGCGCGGGTCGCGCTTGAGAAATCCTGCGCGCTTGAGGCGTTTGCGGAAATCGGGGTTGAATTTGATAAGACACCGGGCAAGGCCGTGCCGCACGGCTTCTGCCTGGCTCACCGGCCCGCCGCCGGACACCTTTACCGTCACCTTGAATCGCCCGAAAAGCTTCATTTTTTGAAGCGACTCCTCAACAATTTTTTGCAAAGGAGCAGTAGGGAAGTACTCGCTGTAGCGCTTTTCATTCACCAAAAAATCGCCTGGCCGGGTATACAAGCGCACGCGCGCGGACGCGGTCTTGCGTCTGCCGACCGCCTCAAAATACCGCTCGGGTTTCCCCTGCTCTGCCTCCTCCTCATACATCGCCGCGGCGTCAAACTCTGCGGGAGCCGCGTCCTCTTGAGGCGCTGCCACTGTTTTCTCTTCCAACAGAGGAACAGGCGCTGTTTTCTTTTTTTTCTCTTTTACTGCGGTTGCCATGTGATAAATTTTATTTTTCTCCCTTCATAAGGATGAGGTTTTTCAGCATCCGCGCGCGGAGACGGTTCTTTGGCAGCATCCCCGACACTGCTTCTCTAAGCACCCAACGCGAATCTTTCACCAGTTTGTCTTTTAACTTCTCCTCTTTAAGACCTCCGTGATATCCTGAATGGTGGCGATAGAGTTTCTGTTCCATTTTTTTGCCTGTGACCCGAAGTTTATCGGTATTGGTAACCGTCACCCGGTGAGCGGAGAAGCGCGCGGGGTCAAAGGCGGGGGTATTTTTCCCGCGGAGCACCATCGCAACTTCCGTCGCGAGCCGCCCGAGAATTCTGTTTGTGGCGTCAATTTTATACTCCATATAGTTTAATCAGTTGGTGAGTTTAATGAGTTGGTGAGTTTTTGAACTTCGAGATCGCCGAGGGCGACCGAAACTCATTAAACTCAATAACTCATTTAACTAATTCTAAAATCGCCATCTTCGCGCTGTCGCTTCTGCGCGCGCCCAATTTTATAATCCGCGTATACCCTCCCGGACGGCCCGTATATCCCGCAGCGGTTTCAATCGCGCGCTTCAAAACCTCCGGGGCGAACACGCGCGCGAGAATACGACGATTCGCGAGGGTCGGATTTTTGGCGCGGGTCAGATATTTTTCCACCACCGGCCGAAGCTCCCTTGCTTTCGCTTCTGTGGTACGAATTTTCCCGCAAAGAAAAAATGCGGTCGCGACACTCTTTTTTAACGCGCGGCGCTGATTCCGACGCCGACCGAATTTTCTGCCTTTCTTCAGATGCCGCATAGTCAGTTTAATCAGTCGATGAGTTTAATAAGTTGATGAGTGTTTTAACTCCGAGATCGCCGAGGGCGATCGAAACTCATTAAACTCAAAACTCATTTACTGCTTCAAGGTGATCCCGTATGTCCCGAGCGCCTTTTTAATCTCCTGAATCCCTTTGTCGCCAAGGCCTTCTATTTCTCGAAGTGTTACTTCTTTCTTTCGCGAAATCCCCCCCACGGTCTTAATGCCTGCCTCGCGCAGCACATTTAACGTCCGGCTCGACAAATGCTTCAATTCATCAAGTTTCATTTTAAGAAGCGCTTCGCCCTCGCTCTCGCCCTCGGCCGCGCCCGATTCCTCTCCTTCTCCCTCCGATGCGAGTTCCGAAATGGAAGAAAGGGGAGCGGGTGCAATGCCTTCCGTAAACCCCTTTGAGAGGGCATCAAACTGCCCCACAAGAATCTGCGCGGCCTGGCTAAATGCCTCGCGGGGAGTGAGGGAACCGTCGGTTTCCACAAACAGACGCAAGCGGTTGTAATCCGTGCGATCCCCGACACGCATATGCTCCACCTCATAGTTTGCCCGCCTCACCGGCGAGAACGCCGCATCAAGCGCAATCATCCCCACATCCACCTTCTCTTTCATGCGCGTCTCCTGGGGCATATATCCCAGCCCCGCCTCTACCGTTGCCTCCATCACAAGCGCTGCTTTCTTTGCGGTGAGCGTCGCAATATGGAGGTCGGGAGTCACGATCTCCACCTGCCCGGGGGCTTTGAAATCCTTGCCCTTCACTTCGCGTTCGCCGCTCACCGAGAGTGCAATGGTGTAGGGCCCGTCACCAGTGAGACGAAATCGCATCTGCTTTAAATTGAGCACCAACTCAATCATATCCTCCATCATCCCCTCAATGGTAGAAAACTCATGGCGCACGCCCTCTATTTTCACCGAGGTGATGGCTGCACCCCTGAGCGACGAGATAAGCACGCGGCGGATACTGTTGCCAATCATCTGGCCGTATCCGGGGTACAGCCCTTCTACTTCAAAAATCGCTTTATGCCCCTCTTCAAAAATAACTTTTGGTGTGGATGGGAGAGTAATCATCTGTTTATTTATCGTGAATAAAACTCTTTTATTTTAATGAGATCGGCCATAGGCGCGCCCTCGCCCTCGGGGAGAGGGTCGCCAGCGACTGTTCCGACTTTTGCCCCTTTATCAAGCGCGAGCCAAAGGGGCGGCTCATACTTTTTTAACCGCAGATCAAGATCTGTAAAGAGCGCGGACCCGCGGGACTCGCCGCGAATCCCGATTGAGTCCTCCCTTCTCACCTGATAAGAAGGGATGGTGACCTTCCTGCCATTCACGGTGATATGGCCGTACTTGACACAATGGCGCGCCGCACGGCGCGAAGCCGCAAAGCCGAGACGAAATACCACATTGTCAAGCCGCGATTCAAGCAACCGCACAAGGTGTGCGGTAAAAAAACCCGTGCGTCCCGCGGCCTTGGCAATATACGCTCTCATCTTTGTATCGTCAATTCCATACAAAAACCGTACTTTCTGCTTCTCGCGGAGGAGTTCGCCGTATTCCGAAGGGGCGCGCCTCCGCGCTTTCCCGTGCGCGCCCGGCGGATAGGCCCGGCGCACGGCCGCACATTTGGGACCGCTGCATCGCTCGGGCTTCAACCCGAGCTTTTGGCCTAATCGTCTTTCAACTTTTTCGAGTAAGCGTAATGCCATAATTCGTAATTCCTAATTCATAATTCTCCGTTTAGACGCGCCGGGGTTTTCTCGGACGAGGACCGTTATGGGGAATCGGCGTCACGTCCTCAATGGCGACCAAGTGAAACCCTTGATTTGCGAGCGCGCGCACCGCTGAATCCCGCCCGGAACCAACCCCGCTCACGCGGACCACCAATTCCTGCACACCGGATTTGCGTACTTTTTCGGCAACGGTCTCAGCCACCCGCGCGGCAACGAATGGTGTCGCTTTTTTCGCGCCGGAATACCCGAGAGACCCTGCAGACGACCACCCGAGCGCATTGCCTTTCTCATCCGTTACCGTAATCATGGTATTGTTATACGTCGCCTGGACATGGGCAATACCGCGTGCGATTCTGTGTCCCATTTTCTCCGACGCCTTCTGCGTTTTTTCCTCCATCGGCGTCGTTTCGCCTTTTTTGATAATTCTGGTCTTTCCCATAATCGCTTCGCTCAATATCAAAAACTAAAATGCAAAATGCAAAAATGTGGTGTCCCGATGTACATCGGGACGATTTAAAACCGTGCTAATTTTAACATTTTGATTTGTCATTTTGATATTTGATTTTTTATTTTTGATTTTACGTTGGGCTTGCCGCCGGTTTTCTTCCCGACCCCATTGTTTTTCGCACATTACCGCGGCGCGTGCGCGAGTTGGTCTTGGTGCGCTGCCCCCGCACCGGAAGACCGCGCATGTGGCGCACACCGCGATACGACTGGAGCTCCCGCAAACGCTTCACATTCATCATAATCTCGCGCCGCAAATCGCCTTCAATCTTATAATTCTTCTCAATGCTTTCGCGGATCTTATTTACTTCTTGGGGGGTGAGGTCTTTTGCGCGCTTTGCGGGATCTATCTGGCAGTGCTTCACAATTTTTTTTGCGAGCGTCAAACCGATCCCATATATGTAGGGAAGCGCGTACTCAATTTTCTTATTGTCCGGAATGTTGACGCCTGCGATTCTCATCCTTGTCGTTGCTTATGTTTTGGGTTGGCCTTGCAGATAACAAACAACCGACCTTTCCGCCGGACTGTTTTGCATTTCGCACACATCGGTTTTACGGAAGCACGAACTTTCAAATCAGTTATTGAGTTAATGAGTTTCTGCCATAGGGCATCGAAGTTAATGAGTTCTAAACTCAGCAACTCGTTAAACTCAAAAACTCACTTAAGTCTCAATACGATCCTCCCCTTCGTTTCATCATACGGGCTCATCTCCACCCGCACCCGATCCCCGGGGAGTACCTTTATATAATACATCCGCATTTTCCCCGAAAGGTGGGCTAAAATCAAACGCCCATCATCAAGTTCCACGCGGAAAAACGTATTAGGGAGATTCTCCGTTACCACCCCCTCTTGCAAAATCTTATCGCTTTTTCCCATACTGGACGAACACGAATGAGGATATCAAATATGTGTAGGTGTGTCAATAAAAAGGCACGACCGCATATCACGGGTTTTCAATAACCAGCCGTATTTTTTTCTCATTCTCGGGGGCGCTGAAAAGCCATGGAGGGAAAAATGAGAGGCTAAAATCCGCAACCTCCTCTCTGCTTTTCAACGCCTGCACGATGGACCCCTCCTTTTTCCCCTTCACCAAACGCGCGAGGTCCTCTGACGGAAGCACCGCTTTTACTTTTATAGAACCTTCAATTGCGGCCTCCACCCTCCCGTTGTCAAAATCAATGCTCCGGGCGCGGAATATGAGCTCCTCAGAATCTTCCACAAACGCCTGGTGCTCTTTTTCCGTAAGGAGGGTTTCGCGCAGAAACGCAACCACATCTTCTTTACGGAATATAAATGCGCGTGCGCGCGCCTCCCGTGTGACGGTAAAACGCTCCGCGCGGGTATTGGGCGCGGGCGCTTGCGTTTTCACGACGTCAATCATGCGAAACGCCTCCACCAGTGTGAATCCCGGAGGCACCTTCTTTTGAAGTTCAGCGGCGAGTACGGTCTGCATTTTTTCCGTAAAGGCACTTTGCGCGCGAGAAATGTCCTCTTTGGTTACCACTCGTGCCTCTCCCTTA
This sequence comes from uncultured Candidatus Saccharibacteria bacterium, assembly GCA_964501445.1. Classification (GTDB taxonomy): domain Bacteria; phylum Patescibacteriota; class Minisyncoccia; order Sungbacterales; family HO2-52-23; genus CAZCSJ01. Next base: position 10,051 of record CAZCSJ010000009.1, on the reverse strand, counting down.
AATCCCCCGGTAAGTCCCTCTTTTGCAATCGCATAAAATCCATCGTACTTGGGCGTGCCTTTAAAATTAACAATCCTCAAAGTTATTTCTCTGGTGATGTTTTGTTCCTCTCCTGCCTTGTCTGCCACGAGCTCCACCTCCACCGATTGGGGGGTAATCTTCCCCTCAACGATTTTTGCGCCCGGAATCACCACTGCCTTCGCGATACGAAAGATCATCCCGGAATCCGCGGTAAAGCGCGTGCCTTCGCGAAGGGTTTGGGGTGAAGAGCTAAATTGGTTAAAGAGAAGGGCTTTGCCGCGCGCCTTCTCTTCCACCATTTTCGTACCGGTTGCGTCAAATTCCTCCGAGAATGTTTGGAGAAATTCAAGCCGCTCTGCAGGGATCACTTTTTGGAGGAATTCCACGCGTGATGCAGCGGTGCTCAACGCCACCGTAATGCCTTCAAGCGCGAGATTTTCCACACGCGGCTTCACACTTACCGTGACACGCGCAAAAACCGTGGAAAGGAGAAGTACAAATACGAGCAGTACCGCTCCGCCGCTCGCAACACCCCACCAGACAGAGGGAGGCCCCTCGCGCTGCCAAAAACGGAGCGTGGGGGGCGCGCCCATGTCTCGCGCATCTACAGTTTCGGACCCATTTCCCTGTCCGGAACTCCAAAACTGTTCTGTTTTCTCTTCAATCGGATCGGTGATAATGATCGCCTCCTCCGGTGCGGCCTGTGCGGACACCGGCTCTGGTACCTCCTTTTTTTGCTCCTCCACGCGCTCCTCTCTCTTATCTACTTCCACACTCGCATCCTCGTGTTTTTGCCGTTTTGCTTTGAGCGCCCGGAGATCAATAACGTGTTTTGGCATACCCCGTATATCAACCTCGACTGCCCCGACGTATCGTCGGGGGCTCGTTCGGAGCTGATGTATGAATGGTTATCTGATGTCTGTATACATTGTTCATATTCATGTGGAGAATATCACTTTGGGCACTGACTATGGTCGAGGTTGTATTACGGGGCATACCCCGTATCAACTTAAAATAATGGTTTCCTATACATTGAATATACAATAAGTGCGCCCAGTCCCGCATCCTCGGGTCCCGCAAGCATGCCTTTGAGAGAACTCCCGCCAAACATTGCCGGACCGTCCCATACGCGGAGCGACACCGATTCTGCGTGTGAAAACGGAGCGAGCCACGAAGGATTTCGCAGGACATCGGCAATTTCCGGTATCCGCGCGCCCCCGCCCGTGAGGAGTACGAGCGAGGGAAGAGGACCCTGGGTATACCACCCCTCAAGCGCTTCGGTAAATCCCCGCTGCCACTCCTCTGCCTTTTTTTGAAACTCTCCGTGGATCGCCGCGCGGCGGGTGGAACTCCCGTCCATTCCCTGCGCATAGCCGCGAAAGTCGCGCTCCAGATCCTGAAGCGACGCATCGGTTTCCCGCGCGAGCGTACGGAGAAAGTGGTTGGCGCCGATCGGAAATGTCATGAGAGAACGAAGCGCGCCATCGCGCACCAAAAGCCCTGCGGTTTCTTCACCACCGATATCTAAAAGAACGGCATCGCGGATATCGGCACGCGCCAATGCCTCGCCATATGCTGCCGGGAGCGGAATGAATTCAAGCGGCATGCCGCCCAAACTCTTTGAGAGCGATGCGATCCCGTTTCCTGCGTCTTCGGAGAGCTGCATGAGGAGTGTCGCAAACCCTATGTCCTTGACATTACCCGATGCGATCTCATCAAAACTCGCGGGATACCCGTTTGCGTAGATCTCAAGGGGGTATGCCATTGCGAGGCGCGATGCCGGGTGATGCGCCTCGAGGAGCTGTTGGAATATGCGCGCCGCCTCGGCCTTTGCCATTCCGGCCCCCGCAATGCTCCGACCGGCCTGCCAATACCCAAAGGAGTGCTCCGCAAGATGTGGCCCGATTGCGACCACCGTTCGTCCGGGAATCTCGCAAAGTTTTTGCACCAGTACCGAAAGAAACTCGCGGAGGCGTGCGACGCGCTGAGCCGGGGAAGCATTCAGGGCAAGATGCGTTGCAAATTTTTTTACCACCCGCGGCGCGCTCCCGCTCTTGGAATCAAACGCAAGGGCTTTGATGGAATGGGAACCCACATCCACCACCGCATTGAGCCGCGAGCCAAAGGGCCCAAAAAGACGAATCCAGGACATACCGTAAGTATACAATTTCTAATTACTAATTTCTAATCAACCTCAATAAATCCAAATGTCTCAAAATCAAGAAAGAGTAGTTTAGAAATTAGGTTAATTAGAAATTAGAAATTTATTCAACAACCGCTCGTATCCTCCTCACGCCCGCACTGCTGGATTCCTCTTTGAGAATCCGAAAATTGCCGATGATGCCCGTGTGCTCCACATGCGGCCCGCCGCACAGTTCCTTTGAGTAGACCTCACCGGTCTTTGAATCAAACACAGTATATACTTTTACCATCGCACCATATTTTTCCTGGAAAAATCCGAGCGCGCCCTCAGCTGCCGCTTTCTCATATGGCATTTCCTCCCACTTCACGGACAAATCTTTTTTTATTGCGTCATTCACCCATTCTTCCGCTTTCGCAAGTTCGTCTTTCTCCACTTTTCTTGAGAAACGAAAATCCAGCCGCGTGCGCTCAACCGTAATATCCGAACCGTCCTGGCGCACTTCGTCTCCAAGCACGGCGCGGAGCGCGGCGTGCAAAAGATGGGTTGCGGTGTGAAGCCGCGTCACTTTCTCAAGCTCTGATTGATCGCGCACCGTAAGTTCCCCTGTTTTCAAATACAGGCCATGCCCGCCGAATTTTGCAACTGATCCTGCGCGCGACACCTCTTGGTGGCGCAAAAATTCCTGGTCAAATTCTTCACGCGAGAGTCCTGCGGCTTTTTCCTTTGCGGCTTCCTTAATTACCTCAAACGGCAAACCGAAACTTTCATAGAGGCGGAATGCGGTCTTTGAGTCAATCGTCTCCGCGTGTTCGAGCTCGTGGAGTCCCGCGCGGAGCGTTCTCTCAAATTTTTCACGCTCTTCCGTAAATACCTGAACAATTACTTCCTGCACGAGTTCCGGATATGCACCCCGATACATTGCCGCTACCTCTTCAAATACTGCGCGCGCATTCCATTCGCCATACGCAATGATACGGCGCATGAGACGGCGAAGTATGTATCCCGCTCCTTTATTTGAAGGACGTAACCCGTCGGAAATCAAAAAGGCGATCGCGCGAGCATGGTCCGCGACAATACGTTTTTTCCTCTCGTCAAACGCATCAGGAAAACTGGTAATGAGGGTGGAGAAAAGGTCGGTATCAAAAATCGTCGGGGTCTTCTGCGCTACCATCGCAAGACGCTCAAACCCCATGCCGGTATCCACGCCGAAAATTTCAAGCGGCCGCAATTTCTTTCCCGATAAGCCGCTATTCAATTCCTCGCGGCTCCCCGAAAAATAATATTGATTAAAAACGCAATTCCATATCTCAATCGCCTCTCCCGCGCCATTTTCTATATATATCTCCGTAGTCGGCCCGCACGGCCCCTCGCTTCCCGTCGGCCCCCAGAACACATCATCCATCCCCTGCTCAATTATTTTGATAGTGGGGTCAATTGATTTCCAAATCGCAATTGATTCCTCATCTTTTGGAACGCCGATATCCTCCTTTCCTTCAAATACCGTGACATACGAAATCGTGAGCCCCATTTCCTTGGTCAAAAATTCGTGCGCATATTCAATTGTTTCTTTTTTGCCATATCCGCCAAAACTAAAATTACCCATCATTTCAAAAAATGTGAGGTGGGATTCATCTCCCACTTCGTCTATATCCGACGTGCGGAATGATTTCTGAATGGACGCCGTATTCTTACTCCCAAAATCTTTCATCGGATCCGCCTCGCCTGTATAATATTTTTTGAACTGCTGCATTCCGGCAGTCGTCAAAAGCACCGACGGGTCGTCGGGAATCAGCGAAGAAGACGGGACAATCGCATGCCCCCGAGCTTCAAAAAATTCAAAGAATTTTTTCCGGATTTCATTGACACTCATATTCCTTCATGCTAGCTCCTTCATAGTAGGTGATTTCCTCTATTCTTACAACATGTCAACTAATCCGCTCGAGCGGATTAGTTGACATGTTGCCATACCGCACTACACTATTCTTATGGAGAGACCTACAAGACGAAAATACACACGGCAGATTGAAATAAAACATAAAAAACATAAGCAATTTTTGAAAGAACGACTTATGTCTTTCCTCGAAGAGGATGGTGCCGGGCCAATTGTCGCCAAAACCATCCTTGCGCTCCTTCTCGTTGCGGGCACTCTTACGGTGGCAGCAATGGCTCCGAATGTCGTAAGCGTACTTCTCCGTACTGGAAAAAAATTCACATATCGGCGATCTCGCATTGGCGATACTCTTACCTATCTCAAACGGCATCGTTTTGTCACAACAGATAGAACGCACGCATCAAAAAAATTTGAGATCGCGCTAACCAAAAAGGGTGAATCTTTTGCTTTTAAGAGAGCGCTCGGAGAAATACAAATACCAACACCCGACAAATGGGACGGCATATGGCGCATCATCATTTTTGATATTCCTAATACGAAAAAAGCCGCACGCGATGGACTCCGAGACCGACTGAAGGCAATGGGCCTCTACCGACTACAAGAAAGCGTCTTTGTATTTCCCTACCCCTGTAAAGAAGAGCTGTATTTTTTGACATCACTGTACCGCGTTGAGCATTACGTACGACTGATAGAAACACCTACTATCCTTTATGATGATGATCTGAAAAATTATTTCTCCCTCACCTAAATTAATATGTCACCTAATCCGCTCGAGCGGATTAGGTGACATATTCGATTTATACAATAATCCCCCCGCCGAGTATCTCTAAATCCTGAGTACTGCCGGAAGAACCCATTTTATAGAAGACGACTGATTGACCTGGGGTGACGGCGCGCTGGGGTTCGTCAAAAGTTACACGGATTAGATACGAATTCTGCCACGAATTCTCACGAATTAATTCGTGTAAATTCGGGGTTACATTCGCGTCAATTAGTGTAATGCAGCAGCGCTGCACCGGCTGGCGGTATCTAATTCTCGCCTCGCATTCCAATGGAAATTTTGGCGCTGCACCAGAAATCCAATGCACATCCGCGACCTCCACTTCATCACAAAATAATTTCTCATCATACGGCCCCTCGGCCACTATAAGCGTATTGGTTTTAAAATCCTTTTTGGCGACGTAATAAGGTACGCCTCCCCCTCCCGAGCCGAGCCCCTCGCGCTGACCTATAGTATAGAAGGCAAGGCCGTCATGCTCGCCGATCTTCTTGCCCGAAGTTGTCACCACCTCGCCGCGCTTCATCGGAATATGCTTTTTCAAAAACTCCGTGAGGTTGATCTCTCCAATAAAACAAATCCCCTGCGACTCCTTTTTCTCCGCAGTCGGCAATCCGAATTTCCGCGCGAGCTCCCGCACCTCGGGCTTCGTAAATTCTCCGATTGGAAAAAGGCAGTGGCGCAACTGCTCCTGCGTGAGCGTCCAGAGGAAATATGATTGGTCTTTATTGGGATCTATTCCTTTTAGTAAAGCGCTGTGCGAGCGAGGAAAGTTCTTTTGAAAACCTTCAGGAGGCGCGGCGGCATGGTCTCCGATAGTAATCGGAGCGCCGCGCCGTATGCTGAGCGAATCCCGCGCTGGCGGGATGAGCGTGTTTTCAAAAGAACTTTCCGAAGCGAGACGCACATAATGCCCCGTCGCGATAAAATCCGCCCCCTCGGCCAGCGCCCTCTTCAAAAACACGCCAAACTTTATATGCCGATTGCACATCACGTCAGGGTTTGGCGTACGGCCTGCGGCGTACTCACGAATTAAATACTCAACCACTGCTTTTCTATACTCCTCGGTAAAATCCCATGTCTGAAATGGGATTTTCAAATACTCCGAAACCCGCATCGCGTCATATCTGTCTTCTTTGAAATTGCAGGGAATGGAGGGATCGCCCCACATCTTGATATGCACGCCAACAACGTCAAAACCGCGCTCCTTCAAAAGCGCTGCAGTAACGGAGCTATCCACTCCGCCGCTCATGGCAACATATACTCTTTCATATACTCTTTTTGGTACTTCCCTTCGCATGCTCCTGTTATACCAATTGTAGAAATTTTGTCACGGCGTTATCATACCACTATGCACACTACACTCATTGAATGGATCCTCCGGATCGCGGTCGCGGGTGAATTCATCGGCCACGGGTTCTTTGCGCTCCAAGGCAGAAAGACATGGGTAGAGTGGTTTTCCATTTTCGGCGTCTCCGATGCCGGAACCGCAACCACGCTTCTTTTCCTTATCGGCCTCTTGGATATCACGCTCGCACTCCTCATCCTGATAAAACCCATACGCATCGCTCTCCTCTGGATGACGTTCTGGGGTTTCTGGACCGCGCTCATGCGGCCGATCGCCGGCGACTCAATCTTTGAATTTGTAGAGCGATGGGCGAATTGGGGCGCGCCGCTCGCCCTCCTCCTCTTGCGCGGATGGCCAAAAAGTATCAAGGAGTGGTTTTCGTAACGGCAAAATGGGTGTAAAATATCACTATGAAAAACAATCTCTCTCTATCTTGGCTTAAAGAAGCATGGGAACGCCGCGGAGCGTTTTTTTGGCTCGTCAATCTCCTCCTCATCGCACTCATCTTCTCGTACGGCCTTGAGGCATGGTGGAGTGTAAAAAATCTCCAAGATCGTGATGTTTCCTATATCCCCGTAGAGGGAGAAGGCAAAGTAACCGTAAAGCCCGATGTCGTAAAACTCACGGCAACCGTACTTACCGAAAACGCCTCTCTCAAAAACGCGCAGGATGAGAACACCAAACGACTCAATGCGGTTGTCGCATTTCTCACATCAAAAGGAGTAAAAGAAAAAGACATACACACAGTGGGATATACGGTCTCTCCGCAATATTCCTACCCAACGCCGTGCGCGGTCGGCGGGCTTTGCCCATCGGAAGAAAAACCGCGCATCACGGGCTACGAGATACGCGCAACGCTCCGGTTGACCGTCCGCGATGTCGCCTCGATGGGCGACATTCTTTCGGGCATAGTGAGAGCAGGCGCAAATGAGGTCTCGGATCTCCGGTTTACGATAGACGACCCCGAGAAAGCGCGGGCAGAGGCGCGCGAGAAAGCGATTGTGGACGCGAGGGAAAAAGCCGATGCCCTCGCGCGCTCGCTCAAAAAACGCGTACGCGACGTGAGCTCTTTTGAAGAAGTAGGGGTTCCGGGACAACCGCCCTTCTCTACACTTGAGAGGGGTATGAGTTTTGAGACAACGGCAGTCGCGCCCCCTATGCCCTCCCTTCCCGCAGGAGAAAATGAAGTGATAGTACGGGTGAACATTACCTACGAATTTAAGTGATGTACACGAATCAAAAAATCCCGCATATGCGGGATTTTTTGATTCGTACCTAACAATAAGAAATTGACGCCTCTTCCGAAAAGACGAAATGCCGAGGGAATGCGCCCTCTTATTTCTTCCCTAAAATTTTGAACATCTTCGTGCCGCAGACCTTGCACTTGCCGGTCATTGCGCGGCGCTCGCCGCCCTTGCCCGGCATCGTGACCTCTTTCGCGTCCAGCATTTCGCGCTTTTCGCGGCACTTTACACAGTATCCTTCATTCATAGTGGTAGTTATCACCAAAAGGTTATTCGACCTCGGATTATCGTAAGTATACCCGAATTACGAGAAAAACACAAGCAACACAATGGGTGTGGTAGGGAACCATGGACCTCATCATTACCTGCCCCGTACCAAAATATGCGATTGTATCTTTATGAGTCCGCTCGAATTACGCCTCGCACTTTCCTTCGGGGCCCAACTGCCTGCCCGCCGAAGGCGGGCTTGGGGATGGGCGTACTTGGGATTGAACCAAGGACCTCGTCATTATCAGTGACGCGCTCTACCACTGAGCTATACGCCCTCTCCTACGTCCTGCTTACCGCGGGACTTCGGAAGAGCAGGCACGCCTATGTACCAACTGCCTGTCCTTCCCAATGTGAATTATTCTATTTCAAAATATCAAAGATTTCAATAGTTTTAGAAATTAGAAATTTGGATTTAGAAATTCCAAAAGCCCCCCGATGTCCATCGGGGGGCTTTTGGGTATATATCCTTCCAGCTGTTCCCCTCCTTCGCCAAAGGCTACGGAGGGCCCTTCCGAAATTCCGCTGAAAGCGGAATGAAGGAGGGCGACCTATGAAACCCTTTCGGGTGCTTCGTTACCGACGAAACCGCGGGATCTCAAATTAAAGCTCCGAGACCAACACTTGTGTTCACTAAAAAAGTGAAAACGACCTTAGGGAATGGTGCGAACGACGAATGCTCTGCTGCCTACCCCGCGTGAGCGAGGTATCTCGCAGAACACTCCAGAGTGTCCGCTACCATACATTGTTTTCCCTAATAGGAATGTTCCATCCACAGCTTCCGCTACGGATGCCTTGTTACGACTTCATCCCAATCACTGAACTTAGGCTGAATCGCCATACGGCGAGCTTCACCTATTCCCAGCTTTTTTGATGTGACGGGCGGATTACGATAGTTGGACTTACTTCGTGTTCCCACGTAGCGTGCGGATTTCCCGCACTACGCGAGTCCGATGATTCATCTGTGACTTCAATTTCTGAATTTTACTAATCCCATCCTTTGTGTGATGTGCGCCTCGCAAAACGAGTGCAGCGACATTACAGAAGATCTTAAAGTTTCTTGATTTTGAATTGGCGTGTAGTGGATGCGTTCGGAAAAATGGTATAATTTTCCCGAAAATATCCCTGTGGGAACCTACCGTATACCGATAACATTGCGTATGGTTAACTCTCATCTCGTTCTGAAAATATACAGAACCGCAATCAAGAGTGCTCCGTACCTTTTCTAAAATATCTTTATCTCCTTCCTGGACTTTGATAAAGAATCGTAGTTGAACCATTGCTCCTCCGTTACGATTATACGGCGGTCTCACGAGAACGTAGAAACATCCTTCGCCATCAGTCAAACCGACAATATAGTCGGCAGAAACCATCGGTTTTGCCCTTCCCCATCCCGAAAAAACCACATCTCTTTCGGAACGAGTACTATGGCGCAGCTGACTTCTCATGGCGTCACTCATAAGTCCTATTATACCATGAGATCTCCTCGGGTCACGCATACTGCTGTTCCAGGCATCCACATCAGGGAGGATTCTCGCCTTCCTCATACCTCACCGCTTTTATGAGTCGGCTCCCTTTTTAATGATGTGGCTGTCTTTTGGCTCGGGATCCTTCACCCCGGCCCCTCACGGTTCCGGGATTATCCTTTCTGCCTACGCTCCATCTCGAATATGGAGGAGTGGATTTTAACTCCCGATGTACTATTAAAATCTTTAATAATGAAATCGGGATCCCGACTTCCTTCATCTAAAATTTTTGATGAAGCGTCGGGACACTTAGCATTATGCGCTGCCGAGCGCGTTTACGTCTGAGTACAAGATTCGAGAACGTATTCAACGCAGCGTAGCTGATCTGCGTTTACTAGCGATTCCGGCTTCATGGAGTCGAGTTGCAGACTCCAATCTGAACTGGGGCGCGTTTTGGTGGGATTGGCTCCCCCTCGCGGGTTTGCGACCCATTGTACGCGCCATTGTATCATGCGTGTAGCCCAAGGCATCAAAGGGCCACGCTGACCTCGCGTCATCCCCTCCTTCCTCCCCCTAAACGGAGGCAGTCTCGCCTGACACTTGTAACAGGCAATGGGGGTTGCGTTCGTTACCCCACTTAAGGGAACAATTCACATCACGAACTGACGAGGGCCGTGCAGCACCTGTTCCGATGTCCTTGTGAGACAATTTTCCTTTCAGAAAATCTTCATCGGAATGTCAAACCTTGGTGAGGTTCCTCGGTTGTTATCGAATTGAACCGCATGATCCACCGCTTGTGCGAATCCCCGTCTATTCCTTTGAGTTTTAAGCTTGCGCTCGTACTTCCCAGGCGGCAGGCTTAACGCGTTAGCTAAGTCACTCCGAGGGTCGAT
>CAZCSJ010000008.1:2578-35825 GCA_964501445.1 uncultured Candidatus Saccharibacteria bacterium | reverse complement strand
GTTTGAATATTTTGGAAATTGATCCGGCGCAACCCCAGCAGAAATCCTTTGTGATTGACGATTTCTACAAGATTTTGAAAATGATTTATAAAGACACGCCCGAGGCATTCGGCCCCATTTTTGAAAAGTTTTTCAAAAACTCGCTGATGCTTCTTTTAGACGACTACCGAAACGAGATTCCGACGATTGCAGAAATTTCGCGCGTGTTTGCCGACAAAAGCTACCGTGATGACAAATTGAATCGCGAAACCAACCCGGAGATCATCCGCTTCTGGCGGTTTGAGGCCGAAAAAATGTCGGGCGAATGGTCCCTCCCAAATATGTCGGGGTACATCACGTCAAAGTTCTCACCGTTTTTATTGAATGAGTATGTCCGCCCGATCATCACCCAGCAAAAAAGCGCGTTTCACTTCCGCGAGGCAATGGATAATCAAAAAATTATTCTTGTAAATCTCTCAAAGGGGGTGATCGGCGATTTGAACGCGAATTTGCTCGGCATGATTATCGTTTCAAAAATTCTTGTTGCCGCGTTCTCGCGCGTGGATACGCCCGACCTCGAGGCGCGAAAAGATTTTTACCTCTATATTGACGAGTTCCAAAACTTTACGACCGACTCCATTGCGACCATTCTTTCCGAAGCGCGGAAATACCGGTTGAATCTCGTGATCGCGCACCAATTTATGAAGCAGTTGATTGAGGGCATCCGGAATGCGGTCTTGGGCAATGTCGGCTCTATGGTCGCGTTTCGGATTGGCGAGGAAGACGCCGAGGTGTTGAAAACCCGTTTTGAACCGGTGTTCACGCCGCAAGATATGGTGAATGTGGATAATTTCAATGCGTATGTGAAGCTTTTAATTCGCAATCAAACCGCCCGGCCGTTTAACGTTCAAATCATCCAGGGGCAAAAGGGTGATGCCGCGCGCGGAAAAGCCCTCCGCGAGATCTCGCGCCTGAAATACGGCCGCGAGAGAGACGTGGTGGAGCGCGAATACCGCGAGCGGCAGGTGCGGAATGTCGGTCCGGCGCCCGCACCAATGTCGCCCCCACCCACCCCCTGATATTTTTTATATCCTGAGCATAGTCGAAGGACTTCCTTATATGATCACACGAAACGACCACTACATCGCAGCCCTCATCGGATTTTTTATCGGTGTCTTTTTGATTCCGACGTTCTATAACCTCGGTCTTACGTCGCGGTGGGTACTGACCCTCCTTCCATTGGCAGTCGCACTTGCCGCGTTTCTCGGCATGCGGATTGGAAAGATGCTCTCGGGCCGCTTCACGTTTCTTGCGCAATTCACGCGATTCCTCGCGGTGGGGTTTATGAATACTTCTCTTGACTTCGGGATTTTGAATCTCTTGAGCCGTGCGACTGGTGTGACGAGCGGCGCAATTGTTGGCGGAGTGAATATCCCGGGGTTTGCCGCGGCGATCGTCAACAGTTATTTCTGGAACAAGCTTTGGGTATTCAAGGATCGCGATGAGAACTCCCACATCTTAAAAGATTTCCCGCTTTTCTTTTTTATTACCTTCATCGGCCTTCTTTTGAATAGCGGGGTAATCGTTTTGATAACGACATACGTATCGCCGGTCTTTGGTTTTTCATCTAACGCCTGGCTCAATCTCGCAAAAGTTGCCGCGACCGTGGTTTCCCTTTTTTGGAACTTCACGGGCTACAAATTTTTTGTGTTCAAAAGGTAGATGGTGCGGCTCCCTCGACATTGTGTTCGCTCGACACGCTCGTCCCGCCAGCGCGGGACTCGCTAAGCATACGGCGCGGCGCCCCGCCACGGCGGGGACCATGCCGCCGCGCCTCCTGATTGTCGAGCCGAACACAATGTCTCGACCGCACCTCACTTTTTTGGTGGGGAGAGTAGGGTTGAGCGGGATTGTTTCCTATGCTATTTTTGTTTTGTCATGACGTTGGTGTTATATCGTAAATACCGCCCCCAATCTTTTGATGATGTGGTGGGGCAGGAGCATGTGAAGGGGGCGCTGCAAAACGCGTTTAAAATGAATCGCGTGGCGCATGCGTATTTGTTTTCCGGTCCGCGGGGAGTGGGTAAAACCACCATGGCGCGGCTGATTGCAAAGGCGCTTAACTGTGAAGATAAAAAAGAGAAACCCTGCGGGAAGTGTGCGTCCTGTAAAGAATTTGCCGATGGCCGCGCCGTTGATTTGATTGAAATTGACGCCGCGTCCAATCGCGGGATTGATGATGTGCGCGAACTTCGCGAGGGCGTGCGGTTCGTTCCTTCAAAAGGAACGTACAAAACGTATATCATTGACGAGGTCCACATGCTCACGAAAGAGGCGTTTAACGCGCTTTTGAAAACGCTTGAAGAGCCGCCCTCGCACGCCGTCTTTGTGCTCGCAACGACAGAATTGGAAAAGGTGCCTGCCACCATTGTTTCGCGCACCCAGCACTATTCATTCCGCCGTCCGCGCGCAGACGAAATTTCAGAAAAGCTCCGGTCGGTAGCCGAAAGAGAGAGTTTGGCGCTTGACGCAGACGCCGCGCGTTTGATTGCGTTTGCGGCAGAGGGCTCCTTTCGCGACGCCGAAAGCATTTTGGGGCAAATTATGGCGGTGGAGGATAAAAAAATTACTCGCGTGGAGGTGGAAAACATCTTGGGTCTCCCAAAGCGCGAGGCCGCAAAACAGATGTTTTCGCATATCGCGAAGAAAAACGCGCACGCAGCACTCGCGCTCGTGCAGGAGATCCACGATGGGGGACACGACCTTGCGTATTTCTCAAAACTTCTCGCGCAATACTTCCGAAATGCGCTTTTTTTAAAAATTGACCCGCGGCTCAAAGAGTTTGTGGAAGAAGAGATGCTGCCGGATGAACTTGAAATCATATCCGCGCATCTCGCGGATTTAAGCGAGCAGGAGCTCTCGCGCGGAGTCCGCGTCATCACCGACAACCTCCAGCAGTTCAAGAGAACTCCGATTCCACAGCTGCCTTTAGAACTTACGATCGTTGAGTTGATACACAGCGATGCGAAAACGATATAAAAAGAAGGATCATAGCTGTGGTCTTTGTAAACCCCATAAACTCGGTTGGGGTAATCGATGGAAGGGTAAAGATTTTGCTTGTTTGAAATCATTTGAAAAAGAGCGAAAAGAGTGGTTAGGTTAAATTATTGGGGAGTGGTGAAATGGTATCACAGAGGCCTTTGGAGCCTTTATTCCAGGTTCGAGCCCTGGCTCCCCAGCAAGTTTGAGATAGGTTTGGCATCCGAGGAATATATAAAAAAACCAAACAAAAGAGAATCAGGAAATTCAGGAGAACAAGAAATTGTTGATCTTGTTCCGTGCCCAAATTGTGGGAAGCAACTGATAAAACTTCCGCCAAACTATCCTCTTTATGACGTGCAATGCACTGGGTGTTCTTTTCGTGCGCAGGTAAAAACAAATCAGAGTAAACCAAAATCGATAGTATTCGGTGCGGGGTGGCAAATCATGAACAAGGTACTTAAATCTGGCTATATGACACCACCTTTGTTTTTGAATTTTAAATGGATGGAAAAAGGAAAAACAAAACGAGAGATACGGTTTTACTCCTTTGTCCCCAAAAAGAACTACAGCTTCACTGGACCCGAATCCCCTAATTTTCCTTATCTCACCTTCCTACCTGATTGGAGGCATATTCGTTGTTTCTCTCTAAAATTTAAGACGCTAATCTTGAGGGAATCCTTTCAATTATTGATACAAAAACTTACATATAATATTATAGTCAATTATCATGATGGAGACTCATGCGACTGAGGAAGAAAAAGTCCCTCTCTTTAAGTTAAGGGGGAGAGGGACTTTTAAAGCCGCGACTGAAGCCTTTTAAGAGCCTATCCGAAAAACCAAATGCAGGAATGCCTCAAACCCATGGAGTAAGCTTGTTTCAGCCCAGATTGGACCCTATTTCTCGGATAGGCTCTAAGCCGCTTCTTCGATCTTCAGTTTTGGATCTTGCATCCTGGATAGCATCCTGGACAATTTCGACTTGTTCTCGGCAGTAGCCGCATAAACGAAGATGGTCTTCTACGGCCTTCTGTCCACGACTGTCAAGGGTTCCGCCAACGTATGCCTCGAACAGTTGGTTCTGGTCGGTTACGTGGAAATTAGCTTTCAAAAGAGCATGGACGTTCAAAAGATCTTTCATGATTTCAGTCGTCTCCTTTCTTCTCCAAACAGGTTAATTGCGGTCGGCGAAGGCTTTAGACCTGAGCTGACCATGTGGTCTCTATGGAGGGAGGCGTGAGGAAACTCCAGTCGCCTGAGATAACGTAAGTACTGTTCTTTAATCTTGTTTTAGAACAAAACTAAGCTTAGCAGATAATTAAAAATGTGTCAATAATTCTTTAATAATCAATAAAATTCAAAACCAATGCCACAAACTGTGAAAGAAATCCACTCGGGTTGCGTCTTCAATAAGTAAAGGAGGGTACAGAATGAAAAAACCAAATGTAAATGTAATTGTGGCAGGTACCATACTGGTACAAACCGCGGTTGGAACGCTCGCCTGCAGTAGCACAACCCCTGGCCAACAGAAGGTCGTGCAGACGGGGGCGCTGCCGCCAGCGCCTGCAGTCGCTTCCTCAGCTCCGGCGTCCGAAAGTACCACTCCATCCAAGGTACCCATAGATATCCCCCTGCCGGCTCAAGCCCCGGCATCAACTATGCCCGCTAGCGAAGATACTGGGCAGGCACCGGTTCTTACGTCCGCTCCCGTCAAGTAGGGCAGATCGGATTTTGCAGGCAAGAAGTATTCAAGCAGCGATTGAGTTTTGTGAACAAAATCCTGAATCAAAAGAATCGGGTTTATTTGGAGTGTCAAGCGGCAAACCTGCATCATGCGAAGAAGTCTTTAGACAGTACAGGGAAGATGTGTTTTGGAACAGAGTCAAAAACGTATTTTTCTAAAAGCACGTGTCCGAGGAGCGTCACTACGGTAAAATAAAAAGCGTCAAAAAGCATTATTGCCGATAAAAACGAGGAGTTGTTTACCTGGATTGTATTTGTTATGATAGCAGTATGACCAAGACAGCAATAAAGGAGCGGGTTTTAAATCTCAAAGCCCAATTAGGGATCATTATGAAGGCGATTGAAGAACGCCCGGATTTTGATGTTGATGCAGAAAATTGGGGAAAGATTAAGGCCCTTGCAAAAAAAACGCGGAAAGCCGTTTACCAGAAGAATTATGGCAAAAAATAGAGTATTTCTGGACAGCAGCGTTCTGATAACCGCCGTTCTTTCTTCCAAAGGCGGTTCTTTTTATATCTTGACTCAGTTGAACGATATCTGCGAGTTCCAAATCAATGAATATGTTCTCGAAGAAGTCCAACGCATACTGGGGTCCAAATTTTCATCCGCACCGGACTTAAAAACAAAACTATTTCTCATATTGGGCTCCGCCGGTGTGCGTATATGCTCTAATCAGTCCATTAAAGATGTAAGGATTTTTGCTAAAATTATTAATAAAGAAGATGCGCCTATTTTAGCTTCTGCTATAAAACACAGTTCGTATCTGCTGACGCTTGATAATGACTTTTTTCAGGAAAAAGTGGTGCATTCCGCAAGAGAGCGAGGTCTTACCATAGTAAAGCCACGAGAATTTATACATCAATTTCAACGGCATGCTAAGTGATAAAAAGTCATTACAACTCGCGCGACAATTAAAACGAGATGTACAAAAGGGATTCGGAAAGAGAGTATGTCGAGAGTTACACATGGACTGCGCAAATTGTAAAGCTCAGGTGCTCTTAGGGCATCTGAACTGGTATATTGGTTTACTTGAATGGTCCATCAAGCAAGATCGTAAGAAAAGAAAGTAATAGCAGTTCCATTGCTGTGCATTTCCAATTAAAATCTCAACACGTCTATCTCCTTCACGGCTGGAGCGGGGTGCCGGAGGGGGCGTTCCGCGGGTGGCTGAAAAAGGAATTGGAGGCGCGGGGATATACCGTAGTTGCTCCCGCCCTTCCCGACGCCGATACTCCGCGGATTGAGACGTGGCTTCCCAGAATCTTGTAAAATAGAAGAATCTATGGTATAAATAATCACTTTATATTTATGCCATACGGATTTCGTCATTTTGGAAGAAGCGGCGGTGGAAACAGCCGCTTTTCTCGTGGAGGATACGGCACTCGCCGTCCGAGTTTTCATCGTGCCCGCCCGCGTGGCGGAGGCAAGGGCTTTGGCTCGATCTCTGCCCTTGATGTTTCTACATTCATACATAAAGCCGTCATTGTGGAAGAGGTGACGCATTTTATTCCGGAGCATCGCTTTGCAGATTTTCCGATTGATGCGCGGCTCAAAGAAAACATTATTAAAAAGGGATACAAAGAGCCGACGCCTATTCAGGATCGGGCAATGGGCCATATTTTGCGCGGCTCTGATGTGGTGGGCATTGCCAATACCGGCACGGGCAAGACCGCTGCATTTTTGATACCGCTTATACACAAAGTGCTTTTGCGCCCGACCGAGCGCGTACTTATCATGGTGCCCACGCGCGAGCTTGCGCAGCAAATTGCGGATGAGATGCACGGGTTTTCCCGAAATCTTAGTATCCACGCCGCGATCTGCGTGGGAGGTGCGAGTATTGGCCCTCAGATGGGCATGCTCCGCCGGAGGCCGCGGTTTGTTATTGGCACGCCGGGCCGCCTCAAGGATTTGCTCGAGCGCCGCGCGCTCTCGCTCTCTGATTTTCACAATGTGGTGCTGGACGAGGCAGACCGGATGCTTGATATGGGATTTATCGCGGATATGCGGCGCATCTTGGCGCTTTTGCCCTCGCCCCGCCACACGCTTTTTTTCTTAGCAACGCTCTCGCCGGAGATAGAACGGCTTATTGGACAATTTTTGAAAACCCCCGTTCGCGTGAGCGTGAAAACACAAGAGATCGCAGCAGGCATTGAACAAGACATTATCCGCGTGCCAAAAGGTACGGACAAGTTGAGTGTGCTGCATGATCTGCTTTTGCAACCCGAGTGTAATAAAGTGCTTATCTTCGGCCGCACAAAACACGGCGTGGAAAAATTGGCAAAGATATTGAGCAAGCGGGGATTTAAGGCAGAGTCCATTCACGGAAATAAAACCCAGAGTAGGCGGCAGAAGGCACTGGATCTTTTCAAGCGGGATCATGTGCGCGTGCTTGTGGCAACTGATGTGGCCGCACGTGGTCTTGATATCACCGGCGTCTCGCATGTCATAAACTACGATCTCCCCGCCACGCATGATGACTATGTGCATCGCATCGGACGCACGGGACGCGCGGGAAAACGCGGCAAGGCGCTGACATTCATTGAGTAGACATGGAGATTCGCAATATCGCAATTATTGCCCATGTGGATCATGGGAAAACGACGCTGACCGACGCCCTGCTTCGCCAAACCGGCGTTGCGGAAGAAGGAGTGTCGATGGATTCCAATACCTTGGAACTCGAACGCGGCATTACGATTTATTCAAAAAACGCCGCGATCCCGTATAAAGATACGAAAATAAATATCGTGGATACGCCGGGCCACGCGGATTTCGGTTCGGAAGTGGAACGGGTGCTTCGTTCCATTGATTCAGTGCTTTTGGTCGTGGATGCGCAGGAAGGCCCGATGCCGCAAACCCGTTTTGTCCTCAAAAAATCGCTTGAGCTTGGTTTGAAACCAATTGTGGTGCTTAATAAAATCGATAAACCTGCCGCTGATGCGGCACGCGCGGAGGAGCAGGTGCTTGCACTCTTTTTGGAACTTGGCGCATCAGACGCGCAGGCGGAATTTCCCGTGGTGTATGCGATCGCGCGCGCGGGAATCACAAAGCGCGCGCTTGCCGACGATTCAAAGGATTTAACCCCGCTTCTGGATGTAATTCTTGAGCATGTGCCGTCCGCCTCCGCTCAAGCTTCGGCGGACAAGCCCGCACGGATACAACCATTCAATCTCGCCTACGACAATTTTTTGGGGCGCCTCGCAGTTGCGCGCGTGTATGAAGGAGAACTTTTGGCGGGGCAAAATGTATTTATAAAAAAGCCCGACGGAACAGCACGCAGCGGAAAGATTACCAAGCTCTTTACATTCCACGGTTTGAAAAAAGAAGAGGCCGAGCGGGTGGGCGCGGGAGATATTGTCTTGGTTGCAGGGCTTTCCGATATTGATATTGGGGAAACCGTGATGACCGATAAAGACGCGATGCCGCTTCCGGCAATCGCGGTGGACGAGCCGACCATCACGCTTTCATTTCTGGTCAATACCTCGCCTTTTGCGGGGCGCGAAGGGAAATTCGTCACGTCGCGCGAGCTTCGTGCGCGCCTTGAACGTGAGCTCGAAGTGAACGTGGGCTTGAAGGTTGATTTTTCATCGCTTGAAAGTTTTGAGGTCTCGGGACGGGGCGAACTCCACATCGCGATTTTGCTTGAAAACATGCGCCGCGAAGGGTATGAACTGCAGGTGTCCCAGCCCCGTGTGATTATCCGCGAGGAAAACGGAAAAAAACTCGAGCCCTTTGAAGAAGTGATCATTGATATTCCGCAGGAGTATCAGGGCGTGGTGATCGAGCGTTTAGGAACTCGCGCATGTGTGATGCAAGATATGCGCGTGCACGGCAAATCGGTGCGCCTTTCGTTTGAGGGTCCTACGCGAGGACTTTTGGGCTATCACAATCAATTCGTGCTCGACACCAAGGGCGAGGGGATTATTGCTTCCCGCGTGATCGGATTTAAGCCCTATGCGGGTGAGATAAAAAAACGGCAGGTGGGCTCCATGATTTCTATGGCTTCTGGAAAATCCTCGGGCTATTCGCTCTGGAATCTTCAGGAGCGCGGGGTTCTCTATATTGGTGCTGCGGTTGAGGTGTATGAAGGGATGGTGATCGGCAATACATCCAAGGGTGAGGAGATGTCGGTAAACCCAACCAAGGGAAAACAGTTGACCAACATGCGCTCCAAGGGTTCTGATGATGCGATCGTGCTTATTCCGCCGTTTGCACTCACGATCGAGCGGGGACTCGAAGTGATGGCAGAAGACGAATATTTGGAAATCACGCCGACCTCCGTGCGGCTTCGCAAACAGTATTTGAACGAAACCGAACGCGTAAAAGCGCGCCGCGCGAAGCGCTAAGGGCTGCTGCGTGTTATCCATAGTGAAAATTTACTTTTATTTTTGTCCATGTTATTATCAAAATATATTGAGCGAATACACGGCTAAAAAGTTAAAAGAGGCTCGATATAAACTGTTGAAGAACGGCACTTATTTTGGAGAGATTCCGGGACTACGCGGAGTGTGGGCCGACGCGCGAAGTTTAGAAGACTGCAGAGAAGAATTGCGATCTGCGTTGGAGGACTGGCTACTTTTTAAACTAAAAGATGGCGATACGATTCCTGGTTTACGTATTGGCATAGACCGAAGACGCATGGTTCGAAAGCCAGCGTATGCCAAATAGCATCTCTTGGAGAAAGTTGGTTCAGAAATTTCGCCGTCTGGATTTCATCGGTCCCTACGTATGGATAATAAAAATCAACTCACATTCAAACACGTCTACCTCCTTCACGGCTGGAGCGGGGTGCCGGAGGGTGCGTTCCGCGGGTGGCTGAAAAAGGAATTGGAGGCGCGGGGATATGCCGTAGTTGCTCCCGCCCTGCCCGACGCCGATACTCCGCGGATTGAGACATGGCTTCCGTTTCTGCAAGAAACCATTACCTCCGTTCCGGAAGATACTATTATAGTCGGTCACAGCATTGGCGGCGCGTTGGCGTTGCGATACGCCGAAGCGCTTCCGGAGGGGAGTGTGCTCGCGAAAGTTGTGCTGGTGGCATCGGTGGTGGATGAGATAATCAACTTCTCCTCTGAAAAAGAAAAGCGTATTGCGGCTCCATGGCTTGAAACGCCGATTGATGCGGAAAAAGTGCGGCGTTCGGCAAAAGAAATTATCGCGTTTTTCTCCGACAACGATGAATTTATTCCGCTTTCAAGCGAAAAAGTGATGCGGGAGAAATTCGGCGCGCGTACCATCATTGAACACGCGATGGGGCATTATTTCGACGACACCCGTTCTTTCATAGAGGTTCCGTCCATTCTTGAAGAGATACTAAAGTATTGAAATCTGTGTATAACCTCATTTTAACCGCAGGACGCGAGAATGCTATACTTACAGAATGATGAATAAAGTGTTTCGCATGATACTCTTTGCGGTACTCTTGGTGGGAGCTCTTTTGTGGTTTCCTTCTTTGGTGTATGCCCAGACCGCCGGTACCTCTCTTCTCGATGCTCAAATCCTCATTCAACAACTTCAAGAACAAATCAGGAATCTCCAAAAACAGGTGGTGGAGCTTCGGTCTCAGATTGAAACATCCAACAAGGAAGTAGTCACTACCAAGGAAGAAGTCAAGATCGCCCGAGAGGAGATACGGGCAGTCAGAGAAGAACTGCGTCTGACACGGCCACTCTCCCGTGGCTCTTCAGGAGATGAGGTACGTCGCCTCCAGGAGTATCTCTCTCAATTCCCTGATATCTACCCCGAGGGTCTGGTGACAGGGTTTTACGGGTCTCTGACTGAAGCCGCAGTGAGAAAACTCCAGGAGAAACACGGGATTGAACAACTCGGGATTGTGGGGCCTAAAACTCTTGCCAAACTCAATGAGCTTATTACTGAGGGCGCAGAGGAGTCGGGAGTCATCCCGCCTGGACTCCTGCACGCCCCGGGAATTGAGCAGAGACTGGGTGCCACTACGACCCCGCATGAGATATTTTCCACGACCACCCCGCTGTTCCTTGCTCCATCCACCACACTCGCACTCTCGCCTGACTCACTTCCACAAACTCCGAACGTTCCCCCGCGTGCTACGTCCACAACTGCCACTACTACTCCTTCGGAAATAATCTCTGAAGCGCCTGCAACATCGGCAACACCAGTTGTGTCAAATGTTTCCGCATCAACACCCACACCCACATCAGTGTCAACACCAACACAGACGTCAACGCCAGTATCAACATCGGTGTCAGCATTAACATTAACATCAACATCCACATCAACACCGGTAGCAACATCAACGTCAGTGTCAACGCCGGCACTTCCCGCCCTTCGGATTACGTGGCCTAATGGAGGAGAAACACTCCAATACAATCTCAATTATGCCGTCCAGTATATTGCAACGAATGTCAGTAGAGTGGGAGCCAATCTTTTTAAGGGATCGGGAGTGGTGTGGTCTGCCATAAGCCCCACGGTATTGGACACACAATTATCTATGGGACTCAGCGGGATTAACCATTTTGCTACGGTTGGATCAGGAAACGATTATAAAGTAAGAATTTATGATTGGGACAATCCTACTTCCGTATACGACATGAGCGATAACTATTTTAGCATATCCCCGGCAGACATCTTGCGTCCGGTGGTATCCAATGTTTCGGCTTCTTCCATCACCCCCAACTCCGCTGTTATCACATGGACAACCGATGAGCCGGCTACCGGATTTGTAAACTATGGATTTACACTTACCAATTGGAAGGTGACGCCGACGGATACGTCGTACACCACTTCGCATTCTTTCACCCTTACCAACTTATCGGCAGGCACCTTTTATACATATAGGGTATATTCCGTTGATCCTTCGGGAAATGGACCCGAGGGTTTACCTCCCAATTATACGTTTATAACTCCGCCGATCGGGAGTACAGGAACTCCTACTGCGACCACGTCTCTCATTTTTGAGAATACTCTTGCATCCCTCTCGGTAGTTTTGCAATCCCTGGGCGCGCTCCTTCAATATATTCAACAATAATTATATAATGAAATCAATGAACAGGAGGTATATGAGCGCAGTAGTACTTGTGGTGGTTCTCGCGTCGGGACTTGGCATTTGGTATTGGCAGACGCGAACGGGCGAGCCGGAGGAAAAAATCTCTACTGAAGGCGCATTCGGCGCGGAAGTGTTTGAGCGTTCGCAAAATCCTGTGAGTGAGGCGTTGCCCCAAACCAATCCTTTTGAGAAAAACATCAATCCGCTAAAAGACGTGTATCAAAATCCATTTCAATAATAATGGCGGCTTCTCTGCGCTCTCATAATTTTCTCTCTATTCTCCTCTCGATTTTCCTCGCGGCCCTATTCGTCGTGATGGCTCTTAGCGTTTCTGCCACTTCCAAAGACGACATTGTTTATCCGATCGCGGAACTCGGGGGATGCAAAAATGAAAAGGCGTGCCGGGCGTATTGTGATGAGCGCGGAGACGTCAGTATTATAAAAGCATGCATCGCGTTTGCAAAAAAACACAATCTCCTTCCGGCAGAAGTCATTGCGCGGGGCGAGCGGTTTATCGGAGCGATAGGGGATGCCGATGGAGGGCCGGGCGGGTGTGTGAATGAGGAAACGTGCACTCAGTATTGCGAGAACATCGCGCATATTCAGGAGTGCGTGGCGTTTGCAGAAAAATTCGGTGCGCTTTCTCCCGACGAATTGGGAGAGGCAAAAAAAGTTGCATCCGCCCTTCGCGCGGGCGCGAAACTCCCCGGGAATTGTACGGGGAGAGATAATTGCCTGGCGTATTGCGAAAATCCCGCGCATTTGGACGAATGCATTGCATTTGCGGAAAAATCGGGCATTTTGCCTCCTGACGAACTTGCCGAAGCCAAGAAATTCGCTCCATTGATCAAAAGTGGAAAGACCCCGGGCAGCTGCGCCTCAAAAGCCCAGTGCGATGCGTACTGTTCCGATGATGCCCATTTTGACGAGTGCGTGTCGTTTGCCAAAGACCAGGGGTTTATGAGCGCGCGGGAAGCGGAGCTCGCAAAGAAATCCAAAGGAAAGACCCCGGGCAATTGCGGTGCGGGCGCGCGGAGAGCCGAGGAAGCTCGAGAGAAGTGTGCGGCATACTGTAATGATCCGGGAAATCAAGCCGAATGTTTCCGGTTCGCGGCAGAGATGGGTTTCATCAGTGCCGAAGAAGCATCTTCATTTGGTTCTCTCTCTGATTTTCAGGCGTGTCTCCCGCAGGCGCCCGATGAAGTCCGTCAATGCCTTGAAGCAAATCTTGATGCGGAGATTTTGATACGCCTCCAGAGGGGTGAGATACCCGGGGATCTTGAAGAAGTAGAAAAAATGATCACGCAGGTCAGAAAATCGCGCTCTTGCCTCAATCGGTATGCCGACGCATCGCTTCAAACCTTTACCGATGATTCCGATGCGCTCTCGTGTGTGAATAATGAACTCGGTGAGGACTTTGTGGCTCGCGCGCGCGCCGGGCAGGTGACATGCGGGCAGGCCGCGGGCGTGCAGACAAAAGTCCGCGCATGCATTGAAGACAAGCTTGGCAAAAAATTAGACAGTTGTTTTTCTCTTGCGTGTTCGGAGGCGATTACCTGTATTCAGGGAATAGGCGATAAAAGCGAAAAGTATGGCGAAGGCGACGTGAGTCCTGAATTGCAAAAGAGGATTGATGATAAAATCGGCCCGTGCATTGAAGAACTGAAAAAAGCGGGCGGCGGGGGAGCTGACGGAGGGGAAGGTCCGAGCCGCACAGGAGCGCCGTCGGCAGAAGAGATACAAAGACGAACTCAAGATTACACACAACAGCAAACCCAAGAACAAACCTCCGAGCAACAGAAGGAGGAATACCAGAAGCAATATCAGGCGGAGTATGACCGGCAGTATAAGGAACAATTGCAGAGCTCCTGCCCGCTCTATAGCGCTGCTCCCAATTGCGCCTATTTCCCCGCGGGTTCAGAGGACCGCAAAAATTGCAAGATTTGCTTCCCGGATAAATAGAGATTTTTCTATTTCTCTCCGTTTCACCAGCGTGTGAAGCGGAGAAGTTTTTGTGATATCATTCGTGTATGACGCACGCACAGCGAGTTATCACTATTCTCACCGCAGTCATCGCAGGCCTTATGGTAATCGCGATCGGGTGGCTGATTGTTTCTTCCGGAACCAAGAAGTCAACCGACGCAGAGTCCGCGCGCTCAAAAACGCCCGTTGAGGAAAAGTTGGAGGAAATTGCGCCCGTCATGCAAAAAGACACTATGACACAATCAAGTGAAAAAATAACCGCCGTCATGAAGACGAATTTCGGAGATATCACGTTTGAACTCTTTTCAAAAGATGCGCCCAACACCGTTGCAAATTTCGTGAAGCTCTCCGAGAGCGGATTTTATGACGGCGTGAAATTCCATCGCGTGATTAGGGGATTTATGATTCAGGGCGGCGACCCGAATAGCAAAGATGACGACTGGTCAAACGACGGCATCGGCGGGCCGGGTTATACATTTGCGGATGAAATTAATCCGAATAAAGTAACGCGGGGGGCGCTGGCAATGGCAAACGCGGGGCCGGATACCAACGGAAGCCAGTTTTTTATCGTCACCACCGAAGCCGCCCCGTGGCTTGACGGAAAGCATACGGTTTTTGGCCGCGTGACCGCAGGAATGGATGTGGTGGCGAGTATTGAAAATACGCCGACTGACAAAACGCAGGGCGACCATCCGCTCAAAGACGTCGTTATTTCGTCAATCACGATTACAAAATGAATGATAAAAAAATCGCAGTATTCGGAGGAGGGTGTTTTTGGTGTACAGAAGCAGTATTTAAGATGCTTAAGGGTGTCATTTCGGTAACGCCCGGGTATGCGGGTGGGGCTTCGATGGGCTCAGCCAGTAAGCCGACCTATGAGGAAGTGTGCTCGGGCCGCACGGGACATGCGGAAGTGGTGCGAATTGAGTACGACCCCGCGATTATTCCTTTCAAAACGCTCCTCACGGTATTTTTCGCGACGCACGACCCCACGACAATGAATCGCCAGGGAAATGACGTGGGTACGCAATATCGCTCAACCATTCTTTATGCGGATGAGGAACAAAAGAATGAGGCGGAGCGTTTTATTAAGGAATTGAACGAATCGCACCCCGACGGAAAACCGATTGTGACAAAAGTAGAGCCGCTCAAGGAATTTTTTGAGGCGGAAAATTACCACAAGGATTACTATGCCCGAAATCCCGGGAATCCCTATTGCGAGGTAGTCATAAATCCAAAACTTGAAAAAGTCCAGCAAAAATTTGCGGAGCTTTTGAAAGAATCAGAATGAAGGATCCGTTGAAATTGGTCTCGCTCAATATTGAAGGCAACAGGCACCTTGCAGAGGTGCCGGAATTTGTGCGGCGCGAACAAGCTGATGTCGTATTTTTCTATGAGGTGTTGGACCATGCGTTCCCGGCGCTTGAATCGGCGTTGGGAATGAAGGGGATATATGTGCCTATCAGTAGAGTGGCAGTGCCCAAGGGAAGCGCGAGTTTCGTGAAGTGGGGGAGCGCGTTTTTCTCGCGTCTCCCCCCAAAGGATCTCACCATTTCATATTATTCCGGGACTCCGGACGCGCTTCCCGAGGAGCAGATAGATAATGTGCTGGGCATCAACCGATGCCTCCTTTCGGCAATTGTGGAGAAAGACGGAGAGAGGTTTTCTCTTGGCGCGACACACTTCACGTGGAGCGCTGATGGCAAAGCGACAGATCCCCAGCGGGGCGACCTCAAAAAGTTTTTGAAAATCCTTGAGGGATTTCCCGAAATTATCCTCTACGGCGACTTCAACGCACCCAGAGGCCGCGAGATTTTTGATGCGATCGCGGCGCGGTATAAAGACGCCATTCCGCCGGAATACAAGACCAGTTTGGACGGAAAATTCCACCGTGCGGGGCAATTGCCTTTTATGGTGGACGGCCTTTTCACCACTCCCGGTTACCGCGCCCAGAACGTGCGGCTTGTGTCCGGCCTTTCCGACCACTGCGCGGTTGTTGGTGATATATACTGTGTGTGAGTGTGTCGACATCCCCAAAAACGCAGATACAACATTCCAACATTCTGCAGAATGTTGGAATGTTGTATCTCCTCATGCATGATTAAAGGAATTATTTTTGATTTGAACGGTCCGATTCTTGCGACAGAAGAAACCACAAAAATCATTGTCCGGCGGCATGCGGAAAAGTATGGGTATGAGTATGAGCGGCTCCGGGAAATAGTGGGAGAGTATTTTCGGGGCGTGTATCAGGAGGGGTACCGCGACTTAGAGAATTTTTTTGAAAAAACCAAACCATCACTTGGCATCACGATAGAAGAGATGAATGCGATACTGGAGGATATCCATTCCCCGGAACGGATTGATGCGCGGATGGTTGCGTGCATTGAAGAACTGAAAAAGAAATATAAAATCGCGCTTCTCACGAGTTTCGGCTGGAATCTGCAGTGGTTTTTAAAAGATGTGTTTGGGATTTACCATTTGTTTGATGTTGTGGAGAGCTCGGAAGATATGGGAGTGAAAAAGCCGGATCCTGCGGCGTTTCAGTATGTGCTTGACCGCTTGGGGCTTCCGGCGGACGAGACCGTTTTTATTGATGATAATCCGGTCAATGTCGCGGCCGCCGAGACGCTCGGCATACACGGGATTGTATACCGCGATTTTGAGCAGTGCAGACGGGAGCTTGATGCATTGCTGAGCGAATCGTCATTCTGAACAAAGTGAAGAATCTTTTGGGATCCTTCGGGAGGTCCTTCGGCTCTGCCTCAGGATGACTCTAGTTCTATGTTGTGTTATACTTCTGAAGTAATGATTCGGCGATTTTTTCTTTTGGTGATTGCGGCGGCGCTTTTCGGAGCGCCGGTTTTTGCGTTTGCCGCATCGTCCTGCGCGTTTGTGCGCGATCTTACGGTGGGGTCAAAGGGCGAAGACGTGAAATGTCTGCAGAGTGTTTTGGATGTTGCGCCGCAGTCGGGATTTTTCGGCCCCGCGACCAAAGCCGCGGTGGCGGGGTGGCAGAAGCGAAGCGGCGTCTCGCCCGCGAGCGGGTATTTTGGCGCGCGCTCGCGCGCCGCGTTTGCGGGAGCGGCTTCGGGCGGAAAGAAAATCTCGGCTGCTGATTTAGAAATTTCCGGGTGGATTCCGTATTGGAAAAAAGCATCGGGCACGCCAGAGGCGCTCGCGCATCTTGATACATTTAAGGAATTGAACCCGTTTGGTTTTACGGTAAAAAACGACGGAACGCTTGTGGATTTGATGAAATTAGATGAAGACCCGTGGCCGCAGCTCGTCCGCGAGGCAAAAGCGAAAAAGGTTCGCGTGATTCCGACCATCATGACTTCAAACACCGAAGGCATTCACAAAATCCTCTCCAATAAAAAACTTCGCGACGCGCACATAAAAGAAATTGTTGCGATGGTGAAGAAATACGATTTTGACGGCGTGGATATTGATTATGAGGGCAAGAAAGCGGACACCCGGCCGTATTTCTCCGCGTTTCTCCGCGACCTCTACAAAGCCATTGGGAAGAAGTGGGTGATGTGCACCATTGAGTCGCGCATCCCGCTGGATTCGCGTTTTTCCAAGATTCCCAAAGAGATTGCATACGCAAACGACTACAATGCTATCAATTCGTACTGTGACCGCGTGCGGATTATGGCATACGACCAAGGGTCTATTGATATCAAATTGAATCAGGAAAAGCGCGTTTCAGGCCCCTATGCGCCGATTGCAGACCCGGATTGGGTGCGCAAAGCCGTTGAGTTCACCGCCAAGACCATTTCCAAAAAGAAAATCGTCATTGGAGTCGCGACCTACGGGTACGAATATGAGGTGGAGCCATTCGGGAAGGGATACAGTTATGACCGTTTGCATTCGTTCAATCCTCGATATGCACTTCAAATTGGCGCGGAAAAAGGCATCCAACCGACTCGCAATCAGGCGGGCGAATTGAGTATTTTGTATCAAGACGGCGGCACGGTTCCCAAAGGACCGGACGTGGGCGATCCGGTGCAAATGACCCCTGGCGTGCATGATGCGGGTGAAGCGGGTGTTGTCGGGGCGGTGGCGAATGGGGCGTTGATCGCAACCGGCACATCCCCAGTTGCGTCCTCCACGGGTCCCCTGCGGCTTCTTTGGTGGAGCGATTCGCAAGCCATTGCCGATAAAGTAAAGCTTGCCAAAGAATTGGGGGTGCGTGGGGTTGCGGTGTTTAAAATAGACGGGGGCTATGATCCGCAATTGTGGGAGGTGTTGCGATAACACGCGACCTGTGGAAAACAACCTTGACCCCGTTAGAAGTCTACAGTGATCGGTTACACCGTCGTTATCTAAGACATCTATAAATAAAAGGATATCAATATGTCTTGTGGATAACTATGCCTCTAACGGGGTTGACAGATTTTGAGAGGCGGGATATATTCATTTGTAATATGACATATTCTCACCCGGCATATCGTCAGAGGATTTGGAAGGCACCGGTGCGCGTGGCGTTTTTTACGCTTTCAGTCATTTGCCACACGCACGCGAAAGGAGGGAATAGGGTCATGATATAAGCTATACGTTACGGATTTTACCCGAACACCTCCTCGCAGTCCGAGGAGGTGTTCTTCGTTCAAAGAGGAAGTTGGCGCGAGGTCTCTTACATGCACCTCATTAAGAGACCTCACGCCAGCGGCCGGAGACGCTGGGGTAGTAGCAGCACTTTCAAAGAAGGAGGAAATTATGATCGAGACGATCGATCGCCCCTCGCCCACCACAGAGAAAGAAAATCTTCGGGCCGAGCGTGAAAAGCGCAAAGCGGAACGCGCCGCACGCAAAGAGGAGGCCCGCCTCCTTAGAAAAGAACTGGAGGGATGCCTTCCTGGTGTGAAGATGAAAGTCGTCGCTTCCAGGGGGTAAAAGGGGTAAAAAGTAGTAAAATTCTTTCTAGTTTTCCAATCAAAGTCCGGCCCCCACCAAACCAGCGGGGCCTTTGTTTTTATCCATGGCATTGAACGTATGTACCGATCTAAGATCGGTACAGGAATAATGCGCGATTGAAATATCGGCACGAAATAACGTATACTGGATGATAATGAATATCTCAATTTCCGCTGAAAAAATACTCTCCATTGCGGGATTTCCCATAACCAATACCCTCCTTATGTCGTGGCTTGTGGCAGTCCTTCTCATTGCCTCTGCGGTGATTTTTTTGCGGCGTCCCGCGCTCGTGCCCGTGGGTTTTCAGAATGTCTTTGAATACGCAACCGAAAGTTTTGTGGGGCTGATACAAGGAGTGCTGGGGAGTCGTGAGCGGGCGGAGCGCGCCCTGCCGTTTATCGCCACGATTTTTCTTTTCATCCTTGCATCCAATTGGTTGGGGCTCTTTCCGGTGCTTGGAACCGTCGGGTTTTTTGAGTCCTCGCGCGACTATCCGGAGCGCACGCTCTTTACGCCGATTTTCCGGGCGCCGGCAAGCGACCTCAATTTTACGTTGGCGCTCGCCGTGATTTCCCTTGTCACCATCCAGGCGCTCGGCATAGCCGCGCTTGGCGTGTTCCGCTACGGCGGGAGATTTTTTACCCTCCGAAGCCCTGTTGATTTTTTCGTGGGAATTCTTGAATTAATCTCGGAAACTGCTAAACTGATATCGTTCTCGTTCCGTCTTTTTGGGAACATTTTTGCGGGCGAGGTGCTGCTCCTCATTGTCGGATTCCTCGTGCCCTACGCCGTGCCCGTGCCCTTTATCGCGCTTGAGATTTTCAGCGGATTCGTGCAGGCGCTCGTATTTTCACTTTTGACCCTGATGTTTATCGCAATCGCAACAGTCGAACACCCTTAATATCGGTTATGATGCGAATCAACGAATTTCATGCGAATCTACAAATTGCGAATACGGAATGTCCAGAATTCGCAATTCGCATCATTCGCATACGATTGGTAGATTAGCATCATACTATATGGAATTAAAAGATCTCGCATCGGCAATCGCCATAGGCCTTGGCGCCATCGGGCCAGGAGTCGGCATCGGCATCCTCACGGGGAAAGCCCTTGAAGCGATCGGACGGAATCCCGAGGCATCGGGGAAAATCCAGACCCTCATGATCCTCGGGATCGCGTTTGCCGAATCCATTGCGATTTACGCGCTCGTGATAGCGCTTCTCATTAAATTCGTTTGATTGAAGCCCGACTTCATTCACTTCCATGTCTGAATTCGTCCGCCAATTTGGAATTGACTGGAAACTCCTCGTCGCACAGGCGGTGAATTTTGGCATTCTTTTTTTTCTCCTTGAGCGTTTTGCCTACCGCCCCATTTTGAATGTTCTTGCCGAGCGGCGGCGGAGAATTGAGGAGGGGATGCGGATGCGAAAAGATGCAGAGGAGAAACTCGCGGCTGCCTCGCGCGAGCGCGATTTCATGATACGGCAGGCAGAGAAGGAATCGCTCGCGTTAATCGCGCGGGGCGAAGTGCGGGCAAAAGAGCGGGCGCAAGAGCTCCTCGCCGATGCGGCAAAGAAAGCCGAAGATGCCCTTAGAGAGGGCAAGCGCCGCGCAGAGGAAGAAAAGCGCATTGCGGCAGACGCATTTACAAAAGAGGCGCAGGAATTGATCCGCCATGCGGTCGCGCGCGTGATCCTTGCTTCCCCCGAAAAGGTTGACGGCGCGCTCTTGGCGCGCGCGCTCAAAGAAGCGAAACGGACGTCATAGAAATGAAATACTCTGCCTCGTGTTACGCGGATACATTTCTTGAGCTCGCGAAAGGAAAGCCCGCGCCGCGCGCGCTCATGCGAAATTTCCTCTCGCTCGTGCGAAGAAACGGCGATATGCCAAAACTTCCAGACATTCTTCGGTCTATTGAGAAGAAACTTTTTGCGAGAGAAGGAATTCAAAAAGTGGAAGTGACGGCCGCGCGGGATATCCGTAAGGAATTGGAGCGTCGTCTCCGCGCAGAGTTTGGAAAAAATGCCGATATCCGTTTTTCTTTCACACCGGAGATCATCGGCGGCGCCGTGATCCGCGTGAACGATGGGATTTTGATTGACGCGAGCGTAAAGCGGCAGCTGGATAAGTTGTTTCAAGGATGATGTAAAGAATACGATGCGAATATACGAATTATACCAATGATACGAATGGTTCGACTACGCTCACCATATATTATATTAGTATAATTAGTATGCATTCGTATATTAGCATCGCGGTCCAATGGCAAAAGAAATCATAGAAAAACTAAAAGCGGAAATTGTTGGATTCAAGGCGGACGTGAAAGCCGAGAAAGTGGGCCGCGTGCACGAAGTTGCAGACGGCGTGGTTCGTATCTGGGGGCTTTCGGAGGTACGAGCGCAAGAGATGATTGAAATTGAAACGGGAGAGGGGGCGGTATTCGCGATTGCCTTGAATCTTGAAGAGGATTCCGTGGGTGCGGTGGTGCTTGGAGCTGTGCGCTCCGTGAAGGAGGGCGACACATGCCGCGCGACCGGGAGGATTCTTTCCATTCCCGTGGGGCGAGCGCTCATCGGCAGAGTGGTAGATCCTTTGGGGGAACCGCTCGATGGCCGCGGACCGATTTTCAAAAATAATTCTGACGCGGAGTATTACCCAATTGAAAAGGTAGCACCCGGAGTTATCAACCGCGAGAGTGTGAAAACCCCGCTCCATACCGGGGTAAAGGCAATTGACGCAATGATTCCCATTGGCCGCGGACAGCGCGAGCTCATCATTGGCGACCGCCAGACCGGGAAGACCGCGATCGCGATAGATATGATTTTAAACCAGATGCAGGATCCGAAGTATCGGCGGCCAGTCTGTATTTACGTGGCGATCGGTCAGCGCGAGTCCAAGGTGCGAAAGATCGTGGCAGAGCTTGAGCGACGGGGCGCTATGAAATACACGATTGTAGTGTCCGCGTCCGCATCGTCCCCCGCAACACTCCAATACGTAGCGCCATTTGCGGGCTGCGCGATCGGCGAATTTTTCATGGATGAGGGAGAGGATGCGGTGGTGATCTATGATGATCTTTCCAAGCACGCGGCGGCCTACCGTCAAATTTCATTACTCCTTCGCCGCCCTCCGGGACGCGAGGCATACCCGGGCGATATTTTCTACCTCCACGCGCGGTTGCTTGAGCGCGCGGCAAAACTTTCAAAAGAGCACGGCGGCGGGTCGCTTACAGCACTTCCGATTATTGAAACGCAACTCGGCGATGTGTCGGCATACATCCCGACAAACGTCATTTCCATCACCGACGGCCAGATTTACCTTGAGCCGGATTTGTTCTATCAGGGTATCCGTCCGGCGGTCAATGTCGGGCTTTCGGTCTCGCGCGTGGGGTCGGCTGCGCAAACCCTTGCGATGAAGAAAGTCGCGGGGCGGCTGCGCCTTGAGCTCGCGCAATTCCGGGAACTGCAGGCATTTGTGCAGTTTTCCTCTGATCTTGATGAAGCGACGCGCACGCGGATTGTCCGGGGGCTTTTACTCACCGAGATCCTCAAACAAAACGACTTTGCCCCGTTGCCCTACGAAGAGCAGGTCGTGGTGTTCTATGCGGCGGTGAACGGCCACTTTGACGGAATTCCGGTGAGTGAGGTAAAAAAGCGCGAAGAAGCATTTCTTGATTTTATACGAAAAATCCACCCGAATATTTTTCAGGAAATCCGTTCAATTCCGGAGGGCGCCAAGGGCGATATCCCGAATGAAACCAAGCACCATCTCGCAAAGGCCCTCACCGAGTTTAAGAATCTCTAAAAAATGGCAGCGCTTCGCGATCTCAAAAGAAGAGTGAGGTCCGTACGGAACACCTCCCAGATTACCAAAGCAATGGAGGTGGTGTCCGCCACCAAAATGCGCCGTTCCCAGGGTAGTGCGCTCGCGGGACGCCCCTATGCGCTCTCCGCCCTTGATATTTTGAAAAATGTGTCCGCGCGCGTCCGCGAGAAGCCAGCGCTTCTGGAACCGCGTCCGGTGCGCCACACGCTTCTCCTCGTGCTGACTTCCGACAAAGGTCTTGCAGGCGCCTTCAATGCCAATGTCGCGCGTCTTGCCGAACACTGGATCCGCGATTTCAAGAAGAAAGCATTTTCTGTTGCGGTGGTCGGAAAAAAAGCGCGGGAGTATTGTACGGTGCGCGGCATCACACCCCTCAAGGTGTTTACAGGCTTTGGCGATTACGTGCGTATGGAAGACACCGCACCGCTCGCGCGTTTTCTTTTGAAGGGGTATGAAGACCGGCGATGGGATCGGGTGCTGGTGTTTTACACGAATTTCCGGACGACGTTGAGGCAGGAAGCGCGGATGGTGGAGGTTTTGCCAATTCGCACCGATCGCATTGAGGAAACTATTCAAGGGATTACCCCGGAGTATGGGAAATATGCGCTCGCGCGCGATGCGGGTGAGACGCCCTATACCTATGAGTATGAATTTGAGCCCTCGCCCGCAGAGGTGTTTCTGCGCCTTCTCCCGACGCTTTTTGCAATTCAAATGCACCATATTGTTCTTGAATCCAACGCTTCGGAGCACTCGGCGCGGATGGTGGCGATGAAAAATGCGTCCGAGAGCGCGCATGATTTGATGGGGGCGCTCACGATCCAGTATAATACCTTGCGCCAGAGCGGGATTACGCGGGAGATTATTGAAATCACCTCGGGGGTTGAGGCGTTAACTGGTAATTAGTTATTAATTATTAATAATGAGGTATTGATTACTTATGACCGCAGGAAAAATTCTTCAAATTATCGGGCCGGTGGTGGATGTGTCGTTTCCGGAAGGGCAAAGAGTCCCTGCGCTCTACCACGCGCTTTTAGTGGAGCGAGAGCCGGAACCCTTGATTCTTGAAGTGGCAAAGCACATGGGCGGCGGCGTAGTGCGCGCAATTGCCCTTGGCCCCACCGAGGGCCTGGCGCGCGATACATCGGTTACCGATACCGGCGCGCCGGTATCGGTGCCGGTGGGGCCGGAGGTGCTCGGACGCCTTTTTGATGTGCTTGGCAATACCATCGACGATTTGCCGCCCGGAAAGTTCAAGGAGCGCTGGCCGATCCATCGTGCCGCACCCGCGTTCAAAGACCAATCCACCAAAACCGAAGTGTTTGAGACGGGCATTAAAGTGATTGATTTAATTGCACCCATTGTCAAGGGCGGAAAAGTGGGCCTGTTTGGAGGCGCGGGCGTGGGTAAGACCGTGCTCCTGCAGGAGTTGATCCGCAATGTGTCGGAGGTTGCAAAAGGCGTTTCGTTTTTTGCCGGAGTCGGGGAGCGGACGCGCGAGGGGAACGACCTCTATCATGACATGAAGGAATCCGGAGTGCTCGCAAAAACCGGCCTTGTGTTCGGCCAGATGAATGAAGTGCCGGGGAGGCGGCTTCGCGTGGCGTTAACGGCGCTCACCATGGCCGAGTATTTTCGAGACCGCGAGGGGAAAGACGTGCTTCTCTTTATTGATAATGTATTCCGTTTCTCCCAAGCCGGCTCCGAGGTTTCCGCACTCCTCGGGCGGATGCCCTCTGCCGTGGGCTACCAGCCGACCCTTGCAACCGAAATGGGCGAGTTGCAGGAACGGATTACGTCAACCACAAAAGGGTCCATTACGGCGGTGCAGGCGATCTACGTTCCGGCAGATGACATCACCGACCCGGCGCCGGCAACGACATTTGCGCATTTGGATTCCACCACCGTTCTTTCGCGCGAAATTGCGGAGTTAGGCATTTACCCGGCGGTTGATCCGCTCGCGTCCACCTCCACTGCGCTTGATCCGAAAATCGTGGGAGAGGATCACTATGCAACCGCCCGCGCGGTGCAAAAAGCCCTCCAGCGGTATAAAGAGCTTCAAGACATCATTGCGATTCTCGGCATGGAGGAACTCTCGGAGGAGGATAAGTTGACGGTCAGTCGCGCCCGGAAAATCCAGCGATTCCTCTCGCAGCCCTTCTTCGTTGCGGAAGTATTCACCGGACGTTCCGGAAAGTACGTGAAGCGGGAGGACACCATTCGCGGATTTAAGGAAATCCTTGAGGGGGCGCATGATGATAAGCCCGAGGACGCGTTTTATTTGAAAGGAGGGATTGAGGAAGTAACACGCGAGTGATGAGGTTGTAGGTGTTAGGTTTTAGGGAATGAATATATGCGTTTTAGGATTCATACAATTGAGAAAACGGTGTTTGACGGTGACGTATCGGGCGTGACGCTTGAGACCGAGGCAGGGGAGATTACGGTGCTCCCGCACCACGCGCCGCTCATCACTCTTGTGAAGTCAGGCTCTGTGTCTATTTATCGTGGAGAGGAGGAGAGTCGCGTGCTTGAGATTTCAGGAGGATTCCTTGAGGTGAAGCCCGAAAATATGGGCGCAACGCTCCTCGTGGCATAACCATGTAGGAACATAACGCATTGTTCACACTTCCGAACGCGCGGTTCCCTCGGCGATTTCTTACATAATATTCTATGCATCCTTCGCGTATACTCTCTTTGCATACTGTGGAGACGGTGGTGGTGAACTGCATTGATTTTCGTTTCCGCGAAGGAGCGGTGCGTGCGCTTAAAGACGCGTTTGGCATCACGGCCTACGACGAAATAAAACTTGCGGGCGGCGCAAAAAATCTCTCCATGCCCGTGAAAGAAGGGAGACGCGAAGCCGTGTGTGATGATGTGGCGCTCGCGATCGGGGCGCACCGTGCGACGCGCGTGGTGCTCTTGAACCACGAGAATTGCGGAAAGTATGCGTCAGAGGGCCATGCGTTTGACGATTCAAAAAAAGAGCACGCCTTTCATGCAGAGGAATTGAGGCGCGCGGGCGCCCAAGTGCGCGCGCGCCACCCGCGCGCTGAAGTGCTCTTGGGGTTTCTCTCTGTTGATTCGGATGAGAGTATTCGGATTGAAGTAATCGCTTAAAAGAAAATGCCAGCTCCGCGTGTGGTAAAAGAGATAGTCGCGTCTGTGCTCGTGATCGGAATGACGTTTGCGGCAGCAATCCTCTGGCGCGACAATTTGGATATCCTGCAGGGGGCGGATTTCAGCGCGTACGTCTCGTTTTTGGCGCCGCTCGGGATTCTCCTTTTGGCCGGGGTATGTTTTTTGGTTGCGGCGGCATTCATACAGACACCGTGGATCGGGTATGGCATGGCGATCGCGGGGGTGGGACTTCCCTATGTGTTGACACACACATCGCTCGCGACGCTCGGCGCGTTGGGTGCCGGCGCCGTAGGAGTTTTTTACGCGCTCTACCGCATGCGTAAAGAATATGCCTTTCAGCACCATTTCAGTATTTCAAAAATCGCTTTTGCGGGCCTCGGGATGTATTTTACGGTGGCAGCCCTCATCGTTTCGGTGTACTATGTGGAGACGATTGATCGGGAAAAGGCAATTTTTGCGATCCTCCCGCGCTCGCTTTTTGACGCCGCATTGCAACCGACGTCCGAGTGGGCAGAGTCGTTCCTCGGGGTGCCGGAGCTTGATCCCACTGCGAGTGTGGATGATACCCTCATAACCCTTTTGCAGGAGCAGATGCGATCCCGCGGCATTGCCGATGTATCGCTTCCCCCCGAAGACCTCCGCCGGCTCCTCTCGGTCCAGCGCGAGAATTTGAAGCGGCAGCTTGGCATAACCTTCACCGGGAAAGAAAAGATTAAAGACGTTCTCTACAACTCCGCAATTGACCGCTTTGAAGAACTGCTCGGCCCGTACCGACGGTATCTGCCGCTCGCCGCAGGAATCTCGTTTTTCCTCGCCTTCAAAGCGATTACGTATCCCCTCTACTACCTCGCGGTATTTATCGCGTTCCTCTTGATACAATTGTTGCGTGTGGGTAGAATAGTAAAAAGCGAGACGCAGACGATTGAGGTAGAGCGGCTCACATTTTAACATACGATGCGAATATACGAATTATACCAATGATACGAATAGTAGGATACGGATTAGTATAATTAGTATGCATTCGTATATTGGTATCGCGATATATGACCAAAGATTATTACAAAGTATTAGGTGTCCCGCGAAACGCCACAAAGGATGAAATAAAAAAGGCGTATCGGGCGCTCGCGCACAAATTCCATCCGGATAAGGGCGGCGACGAGGCGCATTTCAAAGAAGTGAACGAGGCATACCACGTGCTCTCCGATGAGAAGAAACGCGCCCAATACGACCAGTTCGGGCAGGTGTTTGACGGTCCTTCGGGACCCTCCGGATTTCAAGGAGGGTTTCATTGGCCCGGCGGATTTCGATTTGATTTTGGCGAAGGCGGACCCGGGGGATTTGCGGATTTTGATTTCTCCGATGTGTTTGAGGATTTCTTCGGCGGCGCGGGTGTGGGCGCGCGCCCAAAATCAAGGGAACGCAAAGGAAAGGATATTCGACTCACATTGACGGTTTCCTTTGAAACCGCGATTCTCGGAGAGAAGCGCGAGATTGATCTCTCGCGTCTTTCGCGTTGCGCCCGGTGCA
Source organism: uncultured Candidatus Saccharibacteria bacterium (assembly GCA_964501445.1). GTDB lineage: Bacteria > Patescibacteriota > Minisyncoccia > Sungbacterales > HO2-52-23 > CAZCSJ01. The sequence goes on along the minus strand of CAZCSJ010000008.1, from coordinate 8,659 downwards.
AGGGGTCGGGGGGAGAGCCCGGGGCGCGGATGAAAGAATGCCCGACGTGCGCGGGAAGGGGAAATCTCCAAAAAACGCGTAGGACGTTCCTCGGTTCGTTTACGCAAGTTTCCACTTGCCCCGAGTGTCTCGGCACCGGAAAACGGCCTGAAAAAATCTGCGGTGAGTGCCAGGGGAGAGGGGTAGCGCCGGTCGTGGAGCGCCTTGAGGTGTTTATCCCCAAAGGCGTGCGCGACGGCGATGTGCTCAAAATCACGGGCAAAGGAGAGGCGTCGCTCACAGGCGGAACGCCCGGGGACCTCTATATCGCCATTCAAGTGGAGCCGCACCCATTTTTCCGCCGGCAGGAAAACGATATCATTATGACGTTCCCGATTACGCTCTCCCAGGCGCTACTCGGAGACACGGTAGAGGTGGAAACAATTGACGGTCCGATCCGTTTGAAACTTCCCGAAGGGACGCAATCGGGCGATATTCTCCGCGTGCGCGGCAAAGGCGTGTATCTCTCATCGGGCTACGGGAGAGGCGATTTGCTCATAGAAATTAAAGTAGAAATTCCCAAAAAAGCGAGTAAAAAAATAAAATCGCTCGCCGAGGAACTTCGGAAAGAGGGATTTTAATACTACGTCGTGATTCTAAACGGAGCCTCGCTTAGCGGGGCGAAGCGAAGAATCTGGAAAGAGATCCTTTACTCTCTTCAGGATGACTATCTTACTTTTTTAATTTTGAGATAGTGAAAATACTCCGTCCGCTGATGGGGTATTTTCTTCTTTTCTTTTTTGAGAGCCGCCTCTCGGATTTATTTTTTACGATAGGCGATTTCATCCCGTTAGAGATTTAGACATTGGATACTATATATGATTTCTCATGTCTCTGTGGTCTTTTTAATAATTATTATATCCGTATGATATCTCTAACGGGATAAACTTCGATAATGTAGTTCTCTTAACTTGTGGTGGTATTTTTTGGCAAAACGATGGGATTCGTCGCGCACGTGTCGGAAGAAAAGCGCGGTTGCCTCGGGAAGCGAAGAGAGCCGTATCGGCGTTTTCCTTCCTTCAGTATATAATTCTTCTTCCCGTTTTGCGAGCGCCGCAAGAACGGGGCGTTTTCCATAATTCATACCTGCCCCGTAGTGTCCCGCTGTAGCGGGACTACTACCGGGGATTCGTAATTCATACTTCGCGGCGCCGAGCTGCGCCTTCCCTCCGTCCATCAAAATAAGGTCAGGCATTGGCCAGTCGCGGCGCGCAAGGCGCCGCCGCATGACCTCCCGATGCATCGAAACGTCGTTTGCGCCTCGCACCGTGCGGATCTTGAATTTCCGATACTCTGATTTTACGGGCGCGCCGTCTACAAACACCACCATGGAGCCCGTGGCTTCGGTACCGGAAATGTTTGAGATATCATACCCTTCAACGCGCGATACTGACTTTTTGGTATTGAAAATGTTTTGAATGTTTCTCTGAATTTTTCTCCAGCCGGATGCGGTATTCGTCCTAATTCCTAATTCCTGATTCATGATTCCTGTATGGGTAAAGATGTTTTCCAGCCCCGCGACTTGATTCCGAAGTAGCGCCGCGCGTTCGAATTCCTCGCGTTTTGCGGTATTTTTCATTTCTCGTGTGAGGCGTGTAAGGAGCCGTTTCCGTTTCCCGGAAAGCACCGCGATAATATTCTTAATATTTTTTCCATATACTCCATAATTCATAATTCTTAATTCATGATTCCAGTTTTTGGTACAGCAGTATCCGAGACATCTCCCGATCTGCGCATTGAGGCACGGCCGTGTATGCGGCATTTTGCATGTGCAGTAGGGAAAGAGACGGCGGAGGAGTTTGAGGGTGATTTTGAGCGCAGAACCCGAAGTATACGGTCCGAGGTAGCGAGTTTTATGAGTTGAGGAGTTGCCGAGTTGATGAGTTACGACAAGTTTCGGAAATTTCTCTTTTGTGATTCCCACATAAAAATAATTTTTGTCATCCCGCATCACGACATTGAATTGCGGTTGATGCGTTTTTATGAGTTCTGCTTCACGCAGCAGCGCGTCAATTTCAGAATCAGTTGTCTCCCAGTTCACACGCGTTGCCTCGCCGATAAGTGAGCGCACTTTCGCGCCCGCGTTTTTCCGCCAATAGTGAGCAAGCCGCGCTCTAAGATTCGCGGCTTTGCCTACATAGAGGATTCTGCTGCCTTTTTTGAAGAGGTAGACGCCGGGGGTATGCGGGATGGCGGATGGTGTGGGTTGAGAAATCATCGGATTCATGCTACAATTTTTTGTCATGCATGGAAAGACCGATGCCATACCACACATAAAAATCCGCGGCGCACGGGTCCACCCCGTACCATCGCCCAATGGGCGAGCTACGGGGCAAGTATCCTTCATTCGGATTAGAGGAGCCCGCGTGCATAATCTTAAGAATATCAATGTTGATACTCCGAAGCAAAAACTCGTGGTTATCACGGGGCTTTCGGGTTCCGGAAAATCCTCGCTCGCGTTTGATACGATTTATGCCGAAGCCGAGCGGCGGTTTGTGGAATCGCTCTCCGCCTATGCGCGGCAATTTTTGGGCGTGAAGGACAAACCCGACGTGGAGGAGATAGACGGATTGTCGCCCGCAATCGCGATTGACCAGAAATCCATTTCCAGAAACCCGCGTTCCACCGTGGGCACCATCACCGAGATTTACGATTACCTTCGGATTTTGTTTGCGCGTATCGGCAAGCCCCATTGCCCGCAGTGCGGAAAGCCCGTAGGCAAGCAGACCCCGGAGCAGATAGTGAATGCCATTGTGAAAATCCCAAAAAATCGCGAGGTGTTGATTTTGGCACCCGCGATCCGTGCAAAAAAGGGCGAGCACAAAGGAGTGCTTGAGGAGATACAAGCCGCGGGCTTTATCCGTGTGCGGATGGACGGCGAATTTCTGTCACTTACTGCCGCGCGTGCAAAAGATGTTGATAAACAAAAAAAGCATACGATAGATGTGGTGGTGGATGCGTTTATGCGAGATGATGATGCCGAGCGCGCGCGTATTCGGGAGTCCGTGGAGACCGCACTCAAAATCGGCAAAGGGTTTATTATCGTCGCGGCGCGAAAAGGAAATAGTATTGAGAGCGAGACTGCATTCTCCGAGCATTTTGCGTGCGAGGAATGCGGCGTGAGCTTGCCCGAGATTGAACCGAGGCTTTTTAGCTTCAACAGCCCCTTTGGCGCGTGCCCTTCCTGCACGGGTCTTGGCGCCACACTGGAAGTAGAGCCGGAGCTCGTGTTTCCCAATACCCGCCTCTCCATTGCCGAGGGCGCGATTCGCCCGTGGGCGTCGGCTTCCCATCGCGTGGGCCGGCAGAGCTGGTATTGGTGGATACTCTCCGACCTTGCCCAGCGCCATGAATTTTCTTTAAATATACCGATTAAGGATATGCCGCAGTCGGTTATGGATTTGATTCTGTACGGCGAGAGTCCGGCAAGGCAGGAAACTCAAAACTCAAAACTCAAAACTCAAAACTCCGTTGAAGGCGGATTTGAGGGCGTCATCCCCAATCTCAAGCGCCGATGGAAAGAAACGGATTCCGAGTTCACGCGCGCGGAGATCGAGAAGTATATGAAAATCACGATGTGCCCGGAGTGCGGCGGCACGCGCCTCCGAAAAGAAACGCTCGCAGTAAAAATCCAGGGAGAAAATGTTGCGTCGGTTTCGGCAAAAACCGTGGAAGATGCGGCGGTGTTTTTTGAACATCTCGCGGGGAAGGGAAGCGCGCTTGGAAAAAATGATTTGGCGGTTGCCACTCCGCTTGTAAAAGAAATTATGAAGCGCCTTTCTTTTCTGAAAGATGTGGGGCTTGAGTATTTGACGCTCTCGCGTGAATCCACGACTCTTGCCGGCGGCGAGGCACAGCGGATACAGCTCGCGACCCAAATTGGTTCGCGGCTTTCGGGGATTATCTATATTTTGGACGAACCCTCAATTGGGCTTCATGCGCGCGACCATGCGCGGCTTATCAAAACTTTGAAAGACCTTCGCGATCTCGGAAATACCGTGATCGTGGTGGAGCATGATGCGGAAACCATGCGCCAAGCCGACTGGATCATAGATTTGGGACCGGGCGCGGGGAAGCACGGCGGCAAAGTGATTTTTGAAGGAACGCCACAGCAGCTTTTTAAGGCGAAAACTTTGACGGGGGAGTATCTCTCGGGGAGAAAGAAAGTTTTTGTACCGTCTGGACGGTACCGATCTAAGATCGGTACAACGGGGCATTACATAGTGATAAAAGGCGCTTCAGAGCATAACCTCAAAAACATTGATGTGTCATTTCCTCTTGGAAAGTTCGTCTGCGTCTCGGGTGTCTCGGGTTCAGGAAAAAGTACGCTTGTGAACGATATTTTGGTAAAAGCGCTTCTCGCGAAGTTTTACCGCGCGCATGTGTTTCCGGGCGCGCACTGCGAGATCACTGGCGCCGAGCACATAAACAAAGTCGTGGTGGTGGATCAATCGCCGATCGGCCGTACGCCGCGTTCAAATCCCGCAACGTATACGGGTGCGTTCACTTTTATCCGCGATGTGTTTTCGCGCACGCACGAAGCGCGGAGCCGCGGCTATGGTCCCGGAAGATTCAGTTTTAATGTGAAGGGCGGTCGGTGCGAAGTATGCGAAGGGCAAGGGGTGAAAAAGATAGAGATGTTTTTCCTGCCGGATGTGTATGTGGATTGCGAGGAGTGTAAAGGAAAGCGCTATAACCGCGAAGCATTAGATATTTTCTACGACGGGAAAAATATTGCCGATGTACTGGATATGTCGGTGGAGGAGGGGCTTGATTTCTTCGGGGCGATTCCGGGGATTAAATCAAAACTGGAAACGCTCGTGGATGTGGGGCTCGGCTACATCAAGCTTGGACAGCCGGCAACCACGCTCTCGGGCGGAGAAGCGCAGCGTGTGAAATTAGCAACCGAACTCTCACGTCGCGATACGGGCCGCACGCTCTATATTTTGGACGAGCCGACCACGGGCCTGCATTTTGAAGATATCCAAAAACTCCTCACCGTGCTCCGCGCGCTGGTGGATAAAGGAAACACCGTGCTCGTGATTGAGCATAATTTGGACGTGCTTCGCAATGCTGATTGGATTGTGGATTTGGGACCGGAGGGGGGAGACAAGGGCGGGGAAGTTATCGCCACCGGAACCCCGAGAGATATTATCAAAGTGAAAGAGAGTTACACGGGGCAGTGGCTTAAGAAAAGTATGTAAATAGCAAAAACCCCGACGCGCGTCGGGGTTTTTGCTATTTCTACTTCTTTTTTAACACACTCGCTAGCTTGAGCGATGATCGAAATTTTTGTGGAAAACGCCGAGAAGCATCAAGAATTTCTATCGCGATGATTTTCCCCTTTGCATCATAGTCAAAAATAATCCCTTCCTGCACTTCGTCGCTTTCCGCATAAGGGTTTTTGCTGAATCGTATTGCGAGTATATCGTCTTTTTTGTCGTAATGAAAATTCATAGGAGATACTTTTTTATTTTGGAAGAAAGAAACGCGGTAATAACACGTTTCGTATCGCCCGTCTCTTCATAGATTACCACGAGTGCATACTTTTTGTCACGTTTTGCGAGGAGTTTGACTGTGCGGAAACGCCCATCATTTTGGCGAATGGTTCGATCAGGCAATTCCAGCGCATCTCGCACGAGTATTTTCGAGATACTTCGTTCTCGTAGCTGGTATTCGGCGTGATCACTGAATCTAACGTGGTTCATCGTATATAAGTATAGATATGAGAGATTAGGACGTCAATCCGCCACATATATTCCGGAATACTGCCGTACATAAGGCATTTTTCTTACAAAACATTGACAAGTGTGTGTGTGTGTTAGGATACGCCCACAATAGTTCTTTTCAAGGCAGACATGCTGTTTTGCGAACAGCGTTTTGGGCATATACAGAAGTCGTCATCCTGAACGAAGTGAAGGATCTCAAGATTCTTCACTCCGCCCCGCTTAGCGGGGCTTCGGTTCAGAATGTCGACAGGTGTGCGTAAAACGCTGTTCGTGAAGAATTCCCCGGAATACAGCGCCGGGGTGAAGAAAGGAA